>DATJXL010000328.1:0-14392 GCA_035500135.1 Kofleriaceae bacterium | reverse complement strand
TCGCCGATGTAGTGCACCGACACCGCGGCGTCCTTGCCGAACGCGTCGGCGAACTCCTTGGCCGCGAGCATCGCCTTCGTCCCGTACGGGCAGTGCGACATCACGAACAGGTCGAGTGACTTCTTGATCTCGGGCCGACACGCCATCGCTTCCTTGCAGGCCGCGTCGTCGCAGTCGATCTTGCCGTTGCCGTCGTCGTCGACCTTGTTGTCGCAGATCTCGGCGGTCGGATCGAACGTGCCGCCGAGCGCGACCGCCTGGTACGCGCCGAGCGGATGGATGTAGCGCGCGACCTGTTGCTTGCCGTCCTTGTCGTCGTCGAGCGAGCTGTCGAACAAGATCACCGGCAGCGCCTTGAACGACGGCTCCGCCGCCTTGAGCTCGGCGTAGAGCGCCTTGCCCTCGGGCGTCATGTAGTCGACCTTCTTGACCTGCAGCCCGTCGAAGAACTGGCCGAGCTGGGCCTCGAGGCCGTCGATCTTGCACTTCGCGCAGCGCGCGTCGGTGAAGAACGTCGCGCGGACGGCCACCGGCGCGGGAATGCTCTGGCACGCGGACGGCTTCGCGCCGTCGTACGAGTTGCAGATCGCGCGCAGGAAGTCGTTCGGCTTGCGCCCGCCTTGATACGCCTTGCCGTTCAAGAAGATCGTCGGCGAGCCGTTCGCGCCGCGCTGCTTGGCTTCGTCGAACGACGCCGCGAGCAGCTGCTGGCCTTTGCCGTCCATGCACGCCTTCACCGCGGCGGTGTCGATGCCGGCCTGGCTGCCGCACAGCTCCCAGTTGGTGTCGACGTGCGCCGCGTCCTTGTCCTGGCACTCGATCATCTTCACGTACTTGTCGGGCGCGACCTCGTGCGCGCACAGCTGCGCGATATCGCCGGTGACCTCGCCGGGCCCGTGCATCGAGGTCAGCTGGTCGCCCTGCTTCTGCCCGATGTACGCGATGTGAAAGTCGACGTTGCCGCCGAGCTGGTCGAGCACCGGCGCGACCGCCTTCTCGACCTGCACGCCGTACGGGCACTTCGACATCACGAAGAAGTCGAGCTTCGCGGGGTGTTCCACGCTCCGCGGAACCGAGGCGACCGACGTTCCGGTCCCCTGGTCGAGCTTGCTGGCGTTTTCGCAACCGCTCGCCACGGCGAGCAGCAACACGGCGGATGACAAGATCGATCTAGTCAAGGGACCTCCGGAACCGAACCGACCGGGTTCTAGCATTTATTTCCGGCGAATCCTCTCGATCACGACCGCGGTGTCGGGCGCGTCCTTCGAGAACGGGCCGTGGGCGCCGGTCTTGACCGCCTTGATCTTGTCGACGACGTCCAGGCCGCTCGTGACGCGGCCGAACACGCAGTAACCCCAGCCCTTCTCGTCCTTGGACTTGAAATCGAGGAACGCGTTGTCGACCACGTTGACGAAGAACTGCGACGTCGCCGAATGGGGCTCGCCGGTCCGCGCCATCGCGACCGTGCCGCGCACGTTCTTCAAGCCGTTGTCGGCCTCGTTCATGATCGCGACGCGCACCGGCCGCTTCTCGTATGCCTTGTCGTAGCCGCCGCCTTGCACCATGAACGTCGGGATCACGCGGTGGAAGATCGTGCCGTCGTAGTGGTTGGCATCGACGTACTCGAGAAAATTGTCGACCGTCTTCGGCGCGTGCGCGTGATCGAGCTCGATGACGAACGTGCCGAAACTGGTCACTACTTCGACGACGGGAGCGGCCATGCCCGCGAGCATAAATGGTAACTTTCGCGCCGTGAAGCCGACCGCGACCCTGTATTGGAAGAGCACCTGAACGACCTGCCGCAACGCGAGGAGTTCCTTGCGCGGACGCAGGTTCGAGATGACCGAGATCGACTACGCGAAGCAGCCGCTGGACGACGCGACCGTGCGCGCGATCGTGGCGGCCGCCGGCTCGGTGGCCGCCGTGCTCAACACGAGGCACGCGACCGTGAAGGCGAAGGGCTGGGCCGACAAGCCGCCGGACGTCGCCGCGTTCGTCAAGGCCGTGCTCGCCGAGCCGAACGTGCTGAAGCGGCCGATCTTGCTCGTCGGCAAGCGCGCGATCGTCGGCTTCGACGAAGCCGCCTATGCGAAGCTGTAGCCGTGCGCGTCGTGCTCGCGCTGGCGCTGGTGGCCTGTAACGGCAACGCGCCGGCGCCGCCTGCTCCTCCGCCTCCGCGCGACGCGCGCCCCACCGCGCCGACCGGTCTCGTGCGCGGCTCGATCGCGATCGACGGCGGGCGGGCGTGCGCGATCGAAGCGACGCGCAGAGTCGCGTGCTGGGGCCGCACCGGCGACCGGTTCGACGCGACGCCGGTCGAGGTGCCCGACCTCGACGATGTGGTCGGCCTCGCCGCGGGCCCGAGCATGACGTGCGCGTGGACCTCGCACGGCCGCGTGAGGTGCTGGGGCGGCGAGCGGTTCTCGCCGCACCTCGACGACATCGTCCAGGTCTCGGTCGGCATCGACTCGGCGTGCGGGCTGCACGCGACCGGCCGCGTCTCGTGCTGGACGAACGGCAAGCCGCTGCTCGAGGTCGCCGGCCTGACCGATGCCGTCGAGATCGCGGGCGCGTTCAGCTTCGGAGCCGAGCAGCTATGCGCGCGCACGAAGTCCGGCGAGGTGATCTGCGGCAACCAGGTCTCGGCGTTGAAACCGATCCCCGAGCTCGCGGGTGCGACCAGCCTCGCCGGCGCCGGCGCACGCTTCGCGGTGCTCCTGCCCGACCACCGGCTCGCCAGCTGGGTCGGCTGGACGGGCCGGCCGATGCCGACGTTCATCAGCGGCGTCGCCGGCGAGCGCGTGATCGTCGCCGGTCATCTCAGCGCCGACGCCGAGCTGTGCGTGCTCGGCACGCACTCGCACTGCGCGGCGTGGGCGAACGAGCCCTCGCTCGCGATCTCCGCGCCGCGACCGCTGCCCGACGGCGTGCGCGACCTCGCGACCGATCTCGAGGCGACATGCATGCGCATCGCCGATCGCGTCACCTGCTCGGGACGAGTCGGCCGGCTCGGCGACGGCGCGCCGGAGTATCCGCGCGACTTCGTCGCGGTCCGAGGCATCGCGGACGCTCGCCAGCTCGCCGCCGTCGGCCGCACGATGTGCGTGCTGCGCGGCAACGGCCACGTCGCGTGCTGGGGCGAGCGCGTCGGCGGCGGTGCGATCGACCGCGAGCCCGTCGAGCTGCCCGACGTGACCGACGCGACCGAGATCGCGATGCAGGGCGACGACCGCGGGGATGGCGCGATCGGGATCGCGGTCGCGGTCTGCGCGCGCCGCGCGCACGGTGCCACGTGCTGGACGAACCAGGACGGCCGGCTGCAAGCGACCGACCCACCCGAGCTCGCGCCGGCGACGAAGCTGTACGCGGGCGCGGCGATCTGCGGCGTGTCCTCGGCCGGAACCGTCGGCTGCGTCCGGTTCGGGGAGAATCGCGGCTACATCCCGGGCTTCTCGCCGTCGGACTACGAGACGTTCGTGTACCGCGGATCGGCGAGCGCCCGCGGCCGTCGCATCGCCCACGCGCTCGAAGGTCGCTTGCAACGGGCGCTCCGCTCGCACCGGCTGTCCCCGGGTTTTCGCGACCCCGAGGCGAGCGGCTCGCCCGGCCGTACCACGCCGGCATTCCAGCCACCGGCCGAGGCTCGAACCGATGTGGTCGAGGTCCGGTGGATCGAATGGTTGCGCGAAGGCGACTACAACGACGTGCGCGGCGCTCTTTGCGAGCGCCGCGCCGATGGGACCGTAGCTTGTTGGGGCGAGCGCGACTATCTCGGCGCCGGCCACCACAGCACGCGCGACGACCAGGTCTCGGTCGCCGGGTTCGCGACTACTGGCAGAGCAGATTGACCGTGCCGCTCTTGCCGCCCGAGGTGCTCCACGTCGCGACGTCGGAGCCATCGAACGTCACGGTCAGCGTCTGGCCGCCGAGGAACTTGTGCTCGAGCGTGCCGGTCGGGCAGCCGCCGGCACAGCGCATCAGGTTGACGTCGTTCGAGCGCGACGCCGACGCGACCGAGCTCGAGATGTCGGTCGACCACTGGCCGTCGATCGAGCCGCACTGCGAGTTCGTGTCCCACGTGATCGTGTAGTTGCCGTTGTGATCGATCGCGTTGCCGCGCGGGCCGGTGCCGCTGCCCTGGGTCTGCACGGCGAGCGTGTGCGTCGTGCCCATCACGCCGTACGTCGCGGTGACCTGGAACGTGAGGTCGGCCGCGTTGACCTTGAGGTCGCTCGAGTTGCCGGTCACGGTGATCACGCCGCTCGAATCGACCGAGACGACGAGATCGATCGTGCCGCTGACGTGCACGAGGCCGCGCGGGCCGGTGCAGTCGTCCAGCACCACGGTGATGTCGTCGCCGCTGACCGTCGTGGTCGCGGTGCCCGACGAGCACGTCCAGCGCAGCGGGATGTTCGCCTTCATGTTCGCGATCACGGTGGGCGCATCGAGCGCGGTGATCGACTGGCCATCGGCGCCATCGGTGAACGCCATCATGACGTTGCCTTCGGCCTCGACCGAGTCGGACGAGTCCACGGCGTCGGCAGCGCTATCGATGCTGCTGCTCGAATCCGACTTCATGCAGCCGATCGCGGTGAGCGACGAACCGAGCAGGACGAGACTACCTAGGTGGCGCATGTTCCAGTTCCTCCTGGTCGCTTCCTAGAGCAAGGTCCTTGCCGCGCGCAGGTCCGCGGAATGTCGAGGGCGCCGGCACCACGAGGTACCGGCCGGGATGGCCCGCCGGCACCGAGCGGTACCGGCCGAGATTACCTACCTTTCCACACCGGCTTGCGCTTGCCCAGGAACGCCGCGATGCCCTCGGCCGCGTCCTCGAGCGCGAGCACGCGACCGAGCTCGCCTTCGAGGTAGCGCAGCGCCGGCTCGTACGCGAGATCCTGCGCGCGGTAGAACGCGCGCAGCCCGAGCGCGAGCGTGGCCGGGCTGCGCTCGGCGAGCGCGCCCGCGAACGCCATCGTCTCGGCTTCGAGCGTCGCGGCCGGCACCACGCGCGTCACCAGCCCGCAGGCGGCGGCCTCGGCTGCGTCGAGCTTGCGGCCGCTCAGCATCATGTCGAGCGTGCGCTTGCGGCCGACGTTGCGTGCGATCTCGGCCGTGATCATCATCGGCCACAGCCCGACGGCGATCTCGGTCGTGCCGAACTGCGCGGTGTCGGCCGCGATCGCGACGTCGCACGCGACGACCAGCCCGAGTCCGCCGGCGAGCGCGTGGCCGTTGACCATCGCGACGATCGGCTTGCCGAGATCGTGCATCGCGGTGAACAGCTCGACCAGCGTGGCCGGCGGCGGGCCATCGGCCCGGGCCCCCATGCCGGCGAGGTTGCCGCCGGCCGAGAACACCGGCCCGGCGCCGGTCAGCACGATCACGCGCGCGGCCATCGCGCGCAGCGCGTGCACGAGCTCGCCGCACATCGCCGGATCGATCGGGTTGCGCTTGTCGGGGCGGTTGAGCGTGATGCGTCCGATCGCACCCACGTCGTCGACGAGGATCGTGGAGTACTCGGCCATGCCATGTCCTAACACGAGTCATGTTAGGCTCGCGGCGATGAGACCGTTCGCGGTGGTCGTGGTGCTCGGCACGCTCGCCGTGCGCGCCGCGCCGGCCGCGGCCGATCCGAACGATCTCGTGCTGTCGCGCCTCGGCTACCCGCACACCGACGCGATGGGCAACATCACGACGGTGACCGGCGAACCGCTCGAGTTCCGCGAGCTGGCGTCGCAGCTCGGCGTCGTGCTCGCGCCGCAGCTGCTCACGCCCGCCGATACGCTCGGCTTCTCCGGGTTCCAGTTCACGGTCGACTACGCGTCGACGACGATCGACCAGCACGCGCCGTACTGGCAGGCGCTGCAGGGTACGCCGCCGCCGTCGATGAACACGATCGGCTTCTTCGCGCGCAAGGGCATGTGGTTCCCGGTGCCGTCGATCGAGGTCGGCGTCGGTGCCGTCCACTTGATCGACTCGCACGACTGGATGGGCCAGCTCTACACGAAGCTCGCGCTCAACGAGGGCTATCACGACCTGCCGCTGCCCAGCCTCGCGGTGCGCGGCGCGGTGTCGCGGCTGATGACGCAGAGCGAGCTCGACCTGACGGTCGCGTCGCTCGACGTCGAGATCTCCAAGCACGTCGGCATCGGCGGGACCTGGCGGTTCGATCCGTTCGGCGGCTGGAACATCCTCATGATCGTGCCGCGCTCGCAGGTCATCGACGGCACCCCGAACATCGACTCGCTGAACAATCCGACGGACTCGTTCAACAACTTCGTGTTCCGCGACCAGTCGACGATCTATCGCAACCGCTTCTTCGTCGGCGCGAAGTTCCAGTACTACGTCTTCCAGCTCACGCTCGAAGCGATCTACGCGCTCAAGGGCAGCTCGGTCGACAACGAGCCCGGCACGTCGATGCCGTGCACGCTGAAGTCGCCGACGTCCGCGTGCGACGCGACCGACGCGGCGGCCGCGCAGACCACGCTGTCGATGTCGGCGGGGTTCGACTTCTAAGGGGCCCTCAGTACCAGGTCAGCTGCACGCCGAGCCCGGTCGAGCGGCCGGTCGAGCTGCCGCCGGAGTCATTGGTCGAGGTGCCTTGCGCGACCTGGAACACGACGTCGAGATCCCAGTTGCGGCCGCGCAAGACCTCGACGCCGGCGCCGACCTCGCCGACCGGTACGTCGCCGCTCGCCGCGGCGAATCCGTCGACGTGGACGATCGCGTGGCCGTTGCCGAGACCACCTTGCACCCACAGGATCGGCAGCACCCAGAACCGAACATCCACCGTGCTGGTCAGGAACGTGAGCCCGACGTTGCCACTCTTCGAGGTCAACGCCCAGACGTCGATCAAGATGCCGAGCTGGCGATTGAACATGTAGCCGAGGTGGCCGCTGCCACCGCCCGCCGCGGAAAAGCCGCCGCAATCGCTGCCGTTGCACGAGATGTTGCCGCCCCACGCTCCGAAGCCGCCGAAGATGCCTTCGCGCGGGATCGGCGGGCGCGGCGCTTCGATCGCGGGTGCGACCTGCGCGAACGCCGTCGAGCCAGCAAACGCGAGCGCGAGAACGACGAGGATCGCGCGCTTCATCATTGCACCATGATCGTGCCGTCGAAGCCGTGCACGCTGCAGTGAAAGCCGTACGGTCCGGCGAACGTGAACATCTTGCACGCCGTCGTGCTGAAATCGACGGACAGGCCCGGGTCGGCGATCGTGGAATCGGCGCTGAAGTGGCCCGGGGTCACGTTGTGCGTGCTCGTCGTCACGAACTCCACGACCTGGCCCTCGTTGATCGTCAGTGGTTGCGGCGAATAAGCCATCCCGACGATCGTCACGGTCGCGACCGGCGTGAACGTGCCGCAATCGACCGTGCCGACCGTCGGCGCGCTCGCGCCGTCCTTCTTGGTCGCCGCGTCGTTCTGACTGTTGCTGCTGCCGCACGCGGCCAGCGTGCATACGAGACCGATCGATCTCCATCGAGCCATGAGTCCCCCTGCTGCGATGTTATCTCACTCGAGCTGCGACGGCGCGGTGACCGGACCGACATCGCTCGCGGTGCTCGCCGCGCGCTGCGCCGCCGGCTTGCCGCGCCGCGCCCGCGGTGTCTTCTTCCACTGCTCGTCGGCGCGCGCCGACCGCGACGGATCGGCGACCTCGTAGACGATGATCTTCTGGCCCTTGTCGAGCACGGTGTCGTACGAGATGCGGTTGATGCGCGCGAGATCGTGCGAGCCCATGCCGAACTTCTTCGCGACGTCGGCGAGCTTCTCCTTGCCCTCGGCGACGTACTCGCTGCGCACGCGGCCGGTGCGCGCCTCGGCGAGATCGAGGTGCTCGGGCGAGCCGCGCGTGACGACGAGCAGATCCGCCTCGTCGAGCAGCGCGACGTGGTGCGCGTCGGCATCGAAGTCGGGCGCGACCCACGCTTGCACGACGAGCTTCGCGGCGAGCTTGGCGTCGTCCTCGAGCCCGTTCCACTCGACGAGCTGCGCCGCGCGCACGCCGAGCGCCTTCGCGACGCCCGACAGCGTGTCGCCCGCGACCACGCGATAGAACACGCGCTTCTTGCCGGCGACGATCGCGTCTTTGTCCGGCACCGGCACGATCAGCTGCTCGCCGTCCTTCTGATCGACACCCGAGCCGAGCAGCTTGGCCTTGGCCTTCGCCTTGTTCCTCGCGCGATCGGCTTCGGTCACGCGCGGCACGACGAGCACCGTGCCGCCGTCGAGCTCGGCGTCGCGATCGATGCCGTTCAGCTTGCGCAGCTGCGCGAGCGAGACGCCGTACACCGTCGCGACGTCCTCGAGCCGCTCGCCGTGCGCGACGACGTACGCGTCGTAGCCCGCCCACTCGGTCTCGAGCTCGGTCAGCTTGCGCTGGAACTCCGGCTTGGCACCGGCGGGCACGCGCACGGCGTAGCCGGTCTCGCCCGGCGGCGTGCGGCCGTGCTTGAGCTGCGGGTTGAGCCGCTTGATGTCGGCCTCGCTCGCGCCGGCCGCGCGCGCGACGATCGCGAGCGAGACCGACGTCGGCACGACGACCTCGTCCCACGCTTCGGGCGCCGCGTCCTTGACGTCGGCGTAGCCGAACAGCGCGCGGTTGTGGCCGACGATCGCCGCCGCCAGCACCTTCGGCGTGTACAGGCACGTCTCCCACGGGATGCCGTTCTCGTACTCGCACAGCTGGTAGTAGTCGTTCGTGTTGTAGCGCGCGATCGAGCGCAGCATCGCGCCGTAGCCCATGTTGAACGCGGCGAGCGCGACCTCCCAGTTGCCGAAGCGCTGGTACAGGTCCTGGAAGTAATCCATCTGCGCGATCGTCGAGCGCAGCGGATCGCGGCGCTCGTCGACCCAGTGGTCCTCGCGCAACCCGTAGATCTTGCCGCCCTCGGGCATGAACTGCCACAGCCCGAGCGCGCCCGCGCTCGACTTGTCCTCGGGGTCGTACGACGACTCGATCATCGCGTCGTAGAGCAGGTCCTCCGGCAGGTGCGCGGCGCGCAGGTGCGAGACGATCAGGTCGCGATAGCGGCCCTGCGCGGCGAGCCAGCTCGCCATGATCGAGTGGCCGCGCGGATCCGACTTGTAGAACATGAGGTAGTCGATCAGCTTCGGCGTCCACGTCACCGGCAGATCGGGCATCGCGAGCTTGTCGAGCCACGGCTGGTCCGGGCGCAGCTCGCTGGGGCGCTTCGCCTTGCGCGGCTTGCCCGCCTCGAGCCGGCTCGGCGGCGCCGACCGCTCGTCGAGCCACGGCGAGCCGCCCGGCCTCGGAAACATTTCGAGGTCGATCTCGCGCAGCTGGTCGGACGGCCGCTCGCAGCTGTCGCCGACCGCGCAGCCGCGCACGTTGCGACGCGCGTCGAGGTCCTGCTGGAGCGCGGGCTCGGGGGCCGCGACCGGCGGCGATGCCTGCGCGCCCGGATGCACCGGTTGCTCGGGACCGGCCGCAGCGATGCGCGCGATGAAGGCAACCGCGAGGGCTCGGCGCATCCTCTGGAACATAGGCGCAGGGAGGGAATTTCACCAAGTTTTCGGAGGGCTTTTCACCGCCTGAATGGTGCTACAATTTCGAGCAAGGAATCGCCATGCCCGGACTACCCGAGTTCGCTGACCATCCGCACGTGCAGATCGCTCGTGCCATGTTCTCAGTGCCCGAACTCCTCATCATGCTCGTCATCGTGCTCATCATCTTCGGCGCGAAAAAGCTTCCGCAGGTCGGCGATTCGCTCGGCCGCGCCATCAAGAACTTCAAGCGCGCCTCCGCCCCCGACGAGGGCGAGGAGCCCGAGTCCGAGCCTGCGCCTGCGCCCGCGGCGGCCAAGAAGCAGGTCGCCGCGAAGGAGACCAAGCAGCTCGGGAGTGAAGAGAAAGCCGAGCAGGACGGCGACGACGAGGAGTGGGAAGAGGTCGTCGTTCGCCGCAAGAAGAAGAAGAGCGCCGCGGAAGGCTGAGCCGCGCTGCTAGGCGCGTGGCCGCGACGACAGGTTCGCGAGCACGTCCGCCGCGTGCGTGCGCAGCAGCTCGGGCAAGGAGTGCTCGCCCGCGATCTCGGCCAGCTCGGCCCGGCGCAGCGTGGTCGCGATGCGGATCGCGTCCGCGAGCGGCGTCGACGGATTGAACACGAGCGCGCGCTTGACCGCGTGCCGCACCGACCACCGCGGATGCGCCGCGATCTTCGCGAGCGACTCCGATGCGGCGGGCCGCAACGCCGCCATCTTCACGATCTCGGTCTCGGTGACGTGCGGGTTGTCGAGCAGGATGCTGACGACCGCCGGGTGCGGATCGCGCGCGAGCAGGAGCAGCTGCTCGCGATCGTGCGTGCGGGCCAGCGCCTTGCGCTCGCCGAGCGTGAGCGGGCGATCGGTCGGGCGCAGCGGCCGCTCGGGGCCGAGCTGCTTCGCGAGCTGGCGTGGCACGTCGGCCGGAGGCGAAGCCGCCAGGAACAGCCGCGCGATCGCCGGCAGGTTGCGCGCGACCGCGGCCTCGTACAGGGCCTGGCGGGTCGAGTAGTGCAGGCCCGGCTCGGCGGCCGCGTGAGTGATGCACTCGAGCGTCTCGGTGGCGTCGGCGTCGTCGACGGTGTGAGCGCGCGCGACGATCGCCGCGAACACCTCGACCCACTCGCCGGGCTCGCCTGCGCCGAGCGCGTCGACCAGCGCGAGCACCCGCATCCGCGCGTCGCGGATCGCGATCAGCCGCGTGACCAACAGGTCGGGGCCCACACCCCCAGCATCTCACGTTGAGGTCATGCCGCGGTGCGTGATACTTTCGGAATCATTGGGAGCGGCCATGCCGGAAACGCGGATCATCAAGCGGTATGCGAACCGCAAGCTCTACGACACCGAGCATAGCCGGTACGTCACGCTCGATCAGATCAGCGAGATGATTCGCAACGGCGACGACGTCAAGATCGTCGACAACAAGACCAAAGAGGATCTGACGACCGTCACGCTCGCGCAGATCATCTTCGAAGAAGAGAAGAAGCAGCGCAGCTTCCTGCCGCTCGGCGCGATGCGCAACATCATCCAGAGCGGCGGCGAGTGGTTCGCGGAGGCCCAGCGCCGCGTGCAGAGCATCCTGCCCGGCAAGCGCAAGGCCGAGGACGGCGAGCACGTGCCGCCGACACACGACGAGCCTCCGCCGGATCCCGATGACGCGGCGCAGTCAGAGGAAGCCGCGAAGAAGCGCAGCGTCGCGGCGCTGCGCGAGTGGGTCGATCACTCCAAGCATCGCCTCGACGAATGGCAGCGGCAGGTCGACGGCAAGATCCGCGGCGCGCTCGAGAATATTCAGACGTCGATCAGCCCGTGGGCGGGGGTGCAGAAGGACGTCAAGGCGCTCACCGAGCGCATCGCCGAGCTCGAATCGAAGCTGCGCGAGCTCGAACAGCAGGAAGCGAAGTAGTACGCGCTGGGGCTGGGACAGCCCCTACTCCAGGTCCTTGGACATCGTCTCGGTCTGACCCGACTTGATGACGACCGGGTACGTGAAGCGGTCGTCACCGATCACGAATGTCACCTTGTGCTTGCCGGCGGGCAGCGCGAGCGAATGGCCGGACACGGGCGTCGATTTGCCGGTGTCGTTGCCGTCGATGATGATCTTCGCTGCGGGCTTGCTGAACACCTGGAGGTAGCCCTGCCCGGCGGCGCCGGTGGTCACGGGCGCATCGGGCACGGTCACCGGCGCGGACGGCTTCGGGGTCGGGGTCGCCGGCTTGACGACCTCGCTCGTGACCACCGGCTTGGTCGGCGTGTCGACCTTGACGGCCTTGGTCTCGGGCTTGGGCTGCGGCGTGACGGTCTTGACCTCGGGCTTCGCGGTCGCGGTGACAGCCGGTGCCGCTGCGGGTGCCGGTGACGCTACCGCGGCCGATCCCGCCGCCGGTGCCGTGGCCGATCCCGCCGCCGGTGCCGCTGCCGATCCCGCCGCCGGTGCCGCGGCCGATCCCGCCGCGGATCCCGAAGTCGTCGCCGCCCCCGATCCGGCCAGCATCGTGCACTCGACGGTCGTGGTCTGCCCCGCCTCCAGCTTGATCGGCTCGTCGCACGATTGATTGTTCGGCCCGACGAGCTTCACCCGCCGCAATCCTGCGGTGACTGGAACCTCGTCCTTGTCGCGCACCGCGGCCGCCGCCACCTTGCCGTCGACGACCATCTGCACGGTCAAGCCTTGCGGCAGCGACAACCTCACGGTCGCGATCGACGACGAGGCCGCGGCCGAGCCCGAGCCCGAAGCGCTGCCGCCCGACTTGTCGTCGCTGTCGAGCACGAAGATCTTCACGACGAGAAACCCGACCAGCACGAGCGCCGCGATCGCGACGCCGATGCCGATGTCGCGCACCAGCGTCGACTTCTTGCCATCGGCCGGCGCCTCGGCCGCCGGCTGCGGCGCGACGCCCGCCATCGGCATGCCCGGCGCCATGTAGCCCGGCGGATAACTCGGGTACTGCGCGTAGCCCATCATCGGCTGCGACACGCCCGGCTGCATCGGCATGCCCGGCTGCATCGGCATGCCCGGCATCGGCTGCAGCGGCTGCGGGCCCGACGGGCGATAGCCGCCGTAGTTGCCGAGCCCCGGCGGCGCCTGCACGCCGAGCACGGTGCGCCCGGCCGGTGCGTTCGGCGCGAGCCCCGACATCTGCTGCTGCATCGGATCGTTGCTCATCGGCATCGAGCCCGGCGTCCCGAGTGCCATCGGCTGCGAGCCGACCGGCGCGGCGTAGCCCGGCTGCGCGTACGGCTGCTGCGGATACGCTTGCGGATGCATCGGCTGCTGCTGCATCCCGGCATCCGGCATGCCGAGCGGCATCGGCCCGCGCGCCATCGGTGGCGGCGTGCTCGGCGACGCCGCCATCGGCTGCGAGTAGCTCGGCTGCGGCTGCGGCCGGCCGCCGGGCGGCGGCTTGGGCGGCCGCGAACCCATGCCCGCGGTCGGCGGGCGCCCGGCCGCCGGCGTGTTCACCGGCTCGGGCGGCAGCGCTGCCTGATCGAGCTCGCCGAAGATCTCGGTCGGCGCTTCTTCGCCGAAGTCGCCGCCGTCCTCGAGATCGTGCGGCATCGACTTCTTGCCGGCCGGTCCGGGCGACTGGCTCGGATCGGGCGCGGCGCCCGCGGCCTGCTCGATGTCGTCGAAGCTCGGGCCGCCGAGCGTGGTCGCGTCGCCCTCGGGCACGCCGGCGGCGCCGAGGTGCTCGTTGACGTCGAGCTTGGCCTCGGCCGCGGGCACGCCGGCGATCAGGCCGTCGCGGCCGACCCGCTTGTACTGCTCGAGCTGCTGGCGCTCGCGGTCGATCTCGGCGGCGAACACCTCCTTGAGCCAGCTCGACAGCGACTTGGCGGTGAACACGACGTCCTGGCTCATCAGGAACGCCTGCAGATCGGCGAGCATCTCGCTGCACCACTGGTAGCGCTCGTCGACGTCCTTGGCGAGCGCCTTCATGATCACGGCCTCGACCGCGTGCGGGATGTTCGGGTTCAGCTCGCGCGGCGGCCGGATGTCGACGTTGCGGACCTTCTCGAGCGTCGAGAAATCGGTCTCGCCCTGGAACAGCCGATCACCGGTCAGGCACTCGTACAGCATCGTGCCGAGCGCGAAGATGTCGCTGCGCCGATCGAGCGGCAGACCGCGCACCTGCTCGGGCGACATGTAGCCGAACTTGCCCTTGAGCACGCCGGCCATCGTGCGCGAGTTGCGCGACGTCGCCTTGGCGATGCCGAAGTCGATGACCTTGACCTCGCCCTCGTAGGACACGAGCACGTTCTGCGGCGAGCAATCGCGGTGGACGATCTCGAGCGGCCGGCCGAGCGGATCGCGCTTCCGGTGCGCGTAGTCGAGGCCCTCGAGGACCTTGGCGATGGAGAAGCACGCCATCGCGATCGGCATCTGTTGCTTGATCTTGCGAAGCCGATTCTGGATCTGGAGCAGGTCTTTGCCCCAGATGTACTCCATCGCGATGAAGTGCGAGCCGTCGATGCGGCCGAGCTCGAAGATCTGGCAGATGTTGGCGTGCGCGAGCTGGCCGGCGATCTTGGCTTCATCGATGAACATCTTGATGAAGTCGCGGTCCTCGCCCATCGTCGGCAGGATGCGCTTGATCGCGATGATCTTCTCGAAGCCCTCCACGCCATAGGACTTGGCCTTGAAGACCTCGGCCATCCCGCCGACGCTGATGCGATCGAGCAGCAGGTATTTCCCGAACGGGACGGGCTGTCTCACCTCGAGAAATCGTACCGTCGCCTACCGCCGATCTCAATGAAGAAGCGGCCTATACACCGCGGCCGATCGACGACAACTCGCCGGCTGCGCGGTCATTCAGTGGTGAGCACCCCAGGGGCGCGGGCCCCCGATCGGCTCAGAACGATCCGCGGACGCCCAGGACCGCGCCTTG
>DATJXL010000327.1:0-22679 GCA_035500135.1 Kofleriaceae bacterium | reverse complement strand
TGCTCGGCGCCGTCGTCCGCAGCGCGCCCGACGTCATCTTGAACGTCGCGATCGACGGCACGATCCTGCTCGCGAACCGACCGGTGCTGGGCGTGCCTCCCGATCAGCTCGTCGGCCGGAGCTTCCACGCTCTGCCGCCGCCCGAGAACGAGGTCGACGTGCGCGCGGAGTTCGAGCACGTCGTGCGGACCGGCGAGCCGGGCGGCTACGAGGTGCAGGTGGCGGCGGGCGATGGAACGCCGCGGTGGTACTCGGTCAAGCTCGGCCCGGCGAACCACGACGGGCGGGTCGTCGCGATCGTCGTGATCGCGCGCGACATCACCGACAACAAGCGCACGGAGATGCAGCTGATGCTCGCCGATCGCATGGCGTCGGTCGGCACGCTCGCCGCCGGCGTCGCGCACGAGATCAACAACCCGCTCGCGTCGGTGATCGCCAACCTCGACATGGCGAAGCAGGACGTCGACGACCTCGCGAAGCGCGCGGCGATCCCGAAGGACCTGCCCGAGGAGCTGCACGACGCACGCGTGTCGGCCGGGCGCGTGCGCGAGATCGTGCGCGACCTGAAGATCTTCGCGCGCGCACAGGAAGATCGACGCGGCGCGGTCGACGTCGAGCTCGTGCTCGACTCGACGTTGCGCATGGCGTGGAACGAGCTGCGGCACCGCGCGAAGCTCGTCAAGACGTACGGCAAGGTGCCGCGCGTCGACGCGAACGAGTCGCGGCTCGGTCAGGTGTTCCTGAACCTGATCGTCAACGCGGCGCAGGCGATCCCGGAGGGCAACCACGAGCGCAACGAGATCCGCGTGGCGACCAGGCTCGTCGCCGGCAAGGTCGTGATCTCGATCGCCGATACCGGCAGCGGCATCAAGGACGACGTCAAGCATCGCCTGTTCACGCCGTTCTTCACGACCAAGCCGATCGGCATCGGCACCGGCCTCGGGCTCGCGATCTCGCACCGCATCGTCGCGGCGCTCGGCGGCTCGATCGAGGTCGAGACCGAGGTCGGCAAGGGAACCGAGTTTCGCGTCGTGTTGCCGGTCGCGCCGCCCGCGCTCGAGACGGCCGGGGGCGACTCCGCGATCGGCGTCGGCCCGACCCGGCGTGGCAGCGTGCTCGTGATCGACGACGAGGAATCGCTCGCGCAGGCGATGCGCCGCTACCTCGCGGTCGACCACGAGGTCGAGGCGATGACCTCGGCGCGTGCCGCGCTCGAGCTGATCGCGGCGGGCCGGCGGTTCGACGTCATCCTGTGCGACGTGATGATGCCGAACATCACGGGCATGGACTTTCACGCGCGCGTCGCCGAGCTCGAGCCGGCGCTGGCGTCGCGCATCGCGTTCGTGACGGGCGGCGCGTTCACCGCGAGCGCACGCGAGTTCCTCGACCGCGTGCCGAATCGCCGGATCGAGAAGCCGTTCGACTTGAAGGCGCTGCGCGCCTTGGTCAACGAGCTCGTCGGCTAGAATAGCGACGAGTACGCGCTGCCGTTGCTGCCGTCGGGATCGGGCAGCCCCTGGAACTCGCTGTACGGCCGCGGCGCGGTGTTGCTCGCGGTCTGATGCTGCACGAGATCGATCACGTACTGCGTGAGCGTCTCCTGCGTCATCGGGCCGTCGGGCATCGCGCCGTCGGTCGTCGTGCCGCCGCCGTCGGGCTGCTTGCCCGAGCTGCCGCCGCACGCCGCCGCGATGATCGCGAGCGCGAGCGCGAGCAGCGCCTGCTTGATCAGCGAGCTCATCACGGCGACCCCGCGACCGGCGTCTTGAGGTACGGGAACGTGGCGTCGAAGTCGGCGTCCGACACACCCGCGCCGTCGACGTACGGCAGGCAGTTCATCTGACCAGCGTGAATGCAGCCCTGCGCGGTCGCGTGCGTCGTGTCGAGCAGCGCGCCCATCGCGACGCGGATCGCGATGTCGACGACGTCGTCGCCGGGGCGGCGGCCGTTCGGGAAGCCGGCGGCGTCGCAATCGGCGTGGCCGGTCGGGTTCAGCGCCGCGCCCGCGCTCGCCGTCGGCGAGTCGAAGCAGCCGACCGCGCCGTAGTTGTTCTGCGAGCCCTTCGCGGTCGCGCCGATCGCGGTGTTGAGCCGCACGAGCTCGGCCGTCGAGCCATCGGCGTTGACGCTCGGCACGCCGGTCAAGAACGCGGTGACGAGGTCCGCGCGCGGGAACGTCGTCGGCGCGTGCACGCCGATGCCGCCGAACAGGAGCTCGAGCACCGCCGGCAGCGTCGGGTTCGTGACGTAGTCGGCGAACTGCGCGTCGTCCTTCGGCTCGCTGCCGTTGAACTTGTCCTTGTCGGGCAGGCCGATCACGACCTCGTTGACGAGCGGCATGCCGAGCCGCGACACCTGCACCCACGGGCCGCCTTCACGCGACGGCTCCGAGAACGTGCCGGTCGGGTTGATCACGCGCGCCTGGCGCACGCTCGCGGTCGTCCACGCGCCGATGATCGTGCTCGACCCCGACGTCAGGCACGACGCCGGCACCTCGAGCGCGAGCGTGGTGATGTTCTTGTTCGCGATCGTGTTGAGGCCCTGGTCCTCGGCGCCGACGACGTTCGCCAGCGGGCCGCCGTTCGCCGTCGTGAAGTTCACGAGGTCGAAGATCTGGCCGAGGTTGACCGCGAAGCCTTCCTTGCGCTGGCCGACGAACACCTTCGGGTGCGTGCCCGCGGGCGGCGTGCAGCCCGGGATGTCGACGTTGTAGATGAACGTGTTCGCGTACGCGGCGTAGTTCGGGATCGTCTTGCTGCCGATGTTGTCGATCGGTTTCTCGAACGTCGCCGTGGTCGTGCCGGCCATCGTGACCGCCGACGACGTGCCGGTGCGGCGCGGGCCGCGGATGATGTTGAGCGTGTACGTGTCGAGCACGTTGCGGGCGCCTTCCGAGCCGGCGCCGAGCGCGCCGACCGCGGCGAACGGAACGGCGACCGACTTGGTCTGGCCCGACGGGCCGATCGGCAGCGCGATGCCGGTGCCACCCGACAGCGCGGTCTGGAACTGGAACTGGAACGTGATGTCTTCCTGCGCGTCGGCGTTGTTGTCGACGTGGATCTCGTAGAGCGCGCTCGGATCGAGCCCGAAGTAGTTCGGGCCGCCGTACGCATCCTGCAGCGGCAGGTAGTTCGCGATCAGCGTGACGTAGCCCGAACGGCCGGCCTCGTAGCTGTTGAAGATGTAGAAGTCGGTGCCGTCGACTTTCGGATTCTTGGTGATGAACGGCGCCTCGCGGTGACTCGATGTCCACCCGGCCGTGGGTGCCACCGTCGAGGCGAGAGCCATCGCGGCTCCCAATAGCTTGTTGCGCAGTCTCATGAGCTCTCCTGGGTTGACCTGTTTGGTTGCGATCACAAAGCTTCGAAGGCGTGCACGGCGCGCTCGGTCGCTTCGTGCGAGCCGATGACCGTGAGCAATGCCGAGCCATGCGCGGTGCGCGTGGCGTCGGCGAACGCATACTGGCGATCGACGTACGCTTTCGCGGCGGTGGCCGCGGCGGCCGAGTCGTACTCGCAGATCGAGATACCGACGCCGTCCCTGGTCGTGCCGCCGGCGCAGAAGCTCGCGTGCGCGGTGAGGCCGAGGAACTGCTTGCGGTCGGCGAGCTGGAGGCCCGCGGCGTCGATCGCGTCGAGCACGCGCTCGGCGCGGAGTCCGGACGTCGGACGATGCGCGGCTTCGTACTGCAGGCGCGCGGCGAGCGGGCCGAGGTCCTTGGCCGACACGACGGACTTCGTCGTGCTCGTGCTCGAAGCCGCGGGGCTCGGGCTCGGGCTCGGGCTCGGCTTGGAGGACGAGCAGGAAGGGGCAAGGGCAACAGCAAGAGCAAGGGCAACGCGCATGGAGGTCTCCTTCAGATGAAGCACCGCTGGTAGGACCAGATCGCGGCGACAAGCGCGACCGTGCCGGAGCCCGCCCACAAGAGGGTCTGGTAGGCGAGCGTGCGGCGAATGACGTAGAGCATCGGCAACAGTACGAGCACGATCGCGGCCTGGCCGAGCTCGACGCCGAGGTTGAAGCCGAGCAGCGCGCCGATCAGCTCGCGCGACGGCAGGCCGAGATCGATGAGCACCGCCGAGAAGCCGAAGCCGTGCAGGAGGCCGAGCGCGAACGCGACGGCCCAGCGCGCGTCGACCGAGCGCGTGAGGTTGTTGACCGCGGCCGCGACGACCGACAGCGCGATCGCGGTCTCGACGAAGCGCGACGGCAGCTGCACGAGGCCGATCGCGGAGATCACGAGCGTGATCGAGTGCGCGAGCGTGAACGCGGTGACGATCTCGAACACCTCGCGCGTGACGTCGCGGAGCGAATCGGCCGCAGCCCACTTGCCGCGTCTTTGGAAGACGGCGGGCAGGATCAGGCACGTCAGGAACAGGATGTGATCGAGCCCCATCCAGATGTGCCAGATGCCTTCGCGCACGAACGAGCCGATCGACGTCGCGGCACCCAGCGCGGCGTGCACGGGCGTCGCGTCGCGCACGATCAGCGTCTGTCCCGCGACATGGACGAGGCCGCGGTGCTGGGCGTCGATGTCGAACAGCAGGCGATACGCGACCGCGAGCTCGTGCGGCGCGCTCGCGCAGCGCGCCGAGACCGGCAGCGCCCAGTACGCGCCGTCCGAGAGATCGACGAGCGCCCCGTCGCCGAGCGCCAGCGGGCACGCGAGGTCGGCGTCGCCGGCGAGCGCGACCCGGTCTTGCACGTACATCGCGATCCGCGGCGCGGCGGCTTGCAGCTCGCCCCACGTGATCGCGCCGTCGCCGTCGGCGTCGAGCCCGACCGCGGCGTCGAGGTCGCGGATCGCGATGTCGAGCCGGCCGGTGACGCGGTCGCCGTCGACCGCGAGCGCGAGGTGCGCGTCGCTCGGCTTGTGCGCCCACGCCGGACCGGCGAGCGCCATCACGATCAAGAGCGCGCGCTTCACTTCGCGTCCTCGCTTCGCTCGGCGCGCGGCACGAGCCCACTCCGCCTCGGCCGCACGCTCGCTTCGCTCGCTTGCCTCATCTCCAGATCCTCTCGAGGCGCGCGTCGTGCACGCCGGTTCGGGCGGCCCACTCGACGATGGGCGCCGCACCATCGCGTTCGCCGGCGGCGACGGCGGCCGCCGCGAAGAGCCTCGCGTCGGCGAGCTCCTTCTGGACTTGCCAGTTGTCGCGCGCGATCGCGAGCGCACGCGGCGCGTCGCCGTCGACCGCGAGCACGAACATCGCCTCCTCGCGCAGGTGGACGCGATCGCCGCGCTCGGCGGCGGCCGCGATTCGCTCGTGCATGCGCTGCGCGAGCGCGGCGGCTTCCGGGCCGCGCGCGCGGTGCTCGGCGATCGCGCGCCGCACGAGCAGGTTGTCGATCTGCTCGTAACCGGCGAGCAGCGCCGAAGCCTCGGTCGCGTCGCCGCGCTCGATCATCACGTCGGCGAGCGCCGCGCGTGCGTAGGCGTCGTCGGGATCGAGCGCGAGCGCCTCGCGCAGGTGCGCGTCGGCCGCCGCCTCGTCGCCGCGCTGGATCGCGAGCTCGGCGAGCGTCGACAGCGCCCAGCCGCGCAGGCTCGGATCGCGCGGCGCGGCGGCGAGCGCGGCGGCGAGCGTGTGATACGCGTCGTCGGCGTGGCCGGCGAGCGCGTCGAGCGGCGCCTGGCACGCGGCCGCGATCAACGGCGGCGCCAGCCGCGCGACCGCGGCGCAGCTCGCGCGCGCGGCCGGGTAGTCGGCGGTGACCGTCGCGACGACGGCGCGCGTCAGGTGCGCCTGCGCGTCGTCGGGCCGGCGCGAGATCAGCAGATCGAGATCGGCGCGCGCGGCCGCGAAGTCGTGCAGCGACTGCTCGATCGTCGCGCGCAGGAGCAACACGTCGGGCGGCGGCTCGGCCAGCTTCCACCACCGGCCGAGCGTCGCCTGCGCGCGCCCGAGATAGCGCGGGTCCGACAGCGACCGCGCGCGCTGGATGTCGGCGCGCGCGAGCTCGACCGCGAGCTCGACGCGATCGGGCGAGCCCGCGAGCGCGGCTCGCTCGGCCACCTCGCGCGGATCGCGCGCCGGCACGCGGGCGACCACGTCGCGGGCGTCGCTCGGGAGATACGTACGTGCGGCGGCCGCCGATCGGTTCGGTGCAACGAACGATGCCACGGTGAGCGCCCCGGCCAGGCCGATCGCGCCCAGCGCGAACACTCGTACCTTGCGCGTTGCCCTCACGCCCGGACTTACGAGCGACTACCTCGCGCGGATCGTATAGTCGGGATGGATGCGCGCGCAGACCGAAAGTAGCCGGGTCCACTACGACTTCGACTACGTGGTCGTGGGTTCGGGCTTCGGCGGCGCGGTGTCGGCGTGCCGGCTCGCCGAGAAGGGCTACTCGGTCGCGGTGATCGAGATGGGCAAGCGGTGGACCGCGGCGGATTTCCCCAAGACGACGTGGAACCTGCGGCGCTGGCTGTGGCGGCCGCGGCTTGGCCTGTACGGCTTCTACAACATGCGGCCGTTCCAGCACGTGATGATCCTGTGCGGCAACGCGGTCGGCGGTGGATCGATCACGTACGCGAACACGCTGCTCGTGCCGCCGGAATCGGTGTGGCGCGAAGGCTCGTGGCAGGGCATCGCCGACTGGGACAAGGAGATGCCGGCGTGCTTCGCCGAGGCGCGCCGCATGCTCGGCGTCACGCAGATGCCCGAGCGCATGCTCGGCGATGCCGATCGCGTGCTCAAGCAGATCGCGGACGCGCAGGGCTTCGGCGACACGTTCTACCGCACCGACGTCGCGGTCTACTTCGGTGACGAGCCCGGCAAGCCGCACCCCGATCCGTACTTCGACGGCAAGGGCCCGCCGCGCTCGAGCTGCGTCGGCTGCGGCGGCTGCATGGTCGGCTGCCGCTACAACGCGAAGAACACGCTCGACAAGAACTACCTCCACTTCGCGGAAGCGCGCGGCGCGCAGATCTTCGCCGAGACGCGCGTGCGCACGGTCCGCCCGATCGACGGCATCCGCGGCGCGACTGGCTACGAGGTCCACGTCGAGCGCTCGACCGCGCGGTTCTTCAAGCGCCGCCGCGTGATCACCGCCAAGCACGTCGTGCTGGCCGCCTCGGCGCTCGGCACGATGGACCTGTTGCTGCGCGCGCGCGACGAGGGCGACCTGCCGGAGCTGTCGCCGCGCCTCGGCCACGACGTGCGCACGAACTCGGAGTCGATCCTCGGCGTGCGGTTTCCGGGCGCGAAGTTCGACATGTCGAAGGGCATCGCGATCGGCTCGGGCGTGCACCTCGATCGCTTCACGCACATCGAGGCGACGCGCTATTCGCGCGGCTCCGACGTGCTCGCGATGATCGCGACGATGCTCGTCACCGGCACCGGCCGACGCCGCATCCTGCGCTGGATCGCCGCCGCGTTCCGCCACCCGATCCAGTTCTGGCGCGCGGCGTGGCCGTTCGGCTTCGCGCGCCAGACGCTGATCCTGCTCGTCATGCAGACGATCGACGCCACGCTGCGCATGCGGCGCGCGCGCCGCTGGTTCTGGCCGTTCGGAAAGCTGCTCGCGACGACCGGCACGCGCATCCCGACGAACATCCCGAAGGCGAACGAGGTCGCGCTGCGCGCGGCGCGCGAGCTCGGCGGGATCGCGATCACGTCGACGTCCGAGATCCTGTTCGACATGCCGATGACGGCCCATTGCATCGGCGGCTGCGTGATGGGCAAGGACGCCGAGCACGGCGTGATCGACGCGCAGCACCGCGTGTTCAACTACGACAACCTGTACGTGATCGACGGCGCCGCGGTCGGCGCGAACCTCGGCGTCAACCCGAGCCTGACGATCGCGGCGCTCGCGGAGCGGGCGATGTCGTTCATTCCTGCGAAGGAGTGACGAGTGGCACGAAGCGGACGAAGCCGAGGTCGCGCCTCCGGCGCGAACCTCGGCGTCAACCCGAGCCTGACGATCGCGGCGCTCGCGGAGCGGGCGATGTCGTTCATTCCTGCGAAGGAGTGACGAGCGGCACGAAGCGGACGAAGCCGAGGTCGCGCTCGTCATAGCGGTCGGCGGACTCGCGCACGATCAGCAGCAGGTGCTGGCCGTGCGCGTCGCCGATCGGCGCGATCAATCGCCCGCCGATCGCGAGCTGGGCGTAGAGCGCAGCCGGCACGCGCGACGCGGCGGCGGCGACCGCGATCGCGTCGAACGGCGCGGCGTCGGGCCAGCCGAGCGCGCCGTCGCCCTCGTGGACGTGCACGTTCGCGAAGCCGAGCCGGGCGAGTCGCTCGGAGGCGTCGCGCGCGAGCTCCGGAATGCGCTCGATCGCGTGCACCTCGCGCGCGAGGCAGGCGAGGATCGCGGCCGCATAGCCGGAACCGGCGCCGACGTCGAGCACGCGCTCGCCGCCGCGCAGCTCGAGCGCCTGCACCATCAGCGCGACGACGTACGGCTGCGAGACCGTCTGCTCGAAGCCGATCGGCACCGGGCAATCCTGGTAGGCGTACGCGCGGTTCTGCGCCGGCACGAACTCGTCACGCGGCACGCGCTCGAACGCCGCGAGCACGCGCTCGTCGCGGATGTGACGGCGGCGCAGCTGCTCCTCGACCATCCGCGACCGCTCGTTCATCCGACGAGCCTACTATGCCGCCACCTCGTCTCGGCCGGGATGGACGGTCGTGTGCGCGCGCACGGTCAACACCGGGCACGGCGCGGTGCGCACGACCATCTCGGTCACGCTGCCGAGCAGCGCGCGCGACACGCCGCGCCGGCCGTGCGTGCTCATCACGATCAGGTCGGCCTGGATCTCCTTCGCGGTCTGGTTGATGACGTCGCGGGCGTCGCCGGTGCGCAGCATCACCTCGCCGATGCGCGCGCGCGGTCGCTTGGAAGCGGCCAGCTTCTCGAGCGCCGCGGTGTTGTCGCGGATGATCGAATCGATCACGGTGCTGGTCAGCGCGACGCCGAGCTCGGGGACGCCGAGCGCGGGGATGCCGATCACGTTCAACAGAAACACCTCGGCGCCGAACCCGCGCGCGAGCTCGCACGCGTAGTCGAGCGCCTCCTCCGCGCCTTCGCTGAGATCGGTCGGAACCAGGATCTTCGTAGGCAGCACGCGAAAAGTAGCTTCACGAAGCGCGCCACGCCGGGGCGGCACGATGCCCCACGAGGGGCATAAAACCCCATGGGATTCGGTGGAGATCCCTCGAATCGTTCGCCTCCCCCATGGCGCGCCCTCTGCACACCGAGCGCGCGTGCTCGTGTGGCCCGCGGTAGAACTCATCGGGGGAATGAGGCTTACCCGCAAGTTCATCGCGGCCCTCGTGATCGGCGTCGCGATCGTCGCGCTGATCCAGGGGCTCACCGACTATCGCCGCGAGCGCGACGTGTTCGATCGCCAGATGCAGTCGGAGGCTGGCGCGCTAGGCCGCGCGCTCGCGCGCGGGATGGCCGACGTGTGGACGCGCGACGGCGAGGCCGCGGCGCGCCAGTTCCTCATCGAAGCGCGCAGCCCGAGCAAGGATTTGTCCGCGCGCTGGGTCTGGCTCGATGCGACCGGGCCGGGCGCGCCACGCGCGAGCCGCGACGAGCTCGCGACGCTCGCGCAGGGCGAGGTCGCGGTGATCAAGAACGCGGAGCGCAACGAGCTGCTCACGTACATTCCGGTCACCGTGCCCGAGCCGCGCGAAGGCGCGATCGAGATCGCGCAGTCGCTCGCCGAGATGGATCGCTACACGCGCGAGTCGCTGCGCAACGAGATGATCGGCGCGGCGAGCGCGGTCGGCGTCGCCGCGGCGCTCGCGCTGCTGCTCGGCTTCGTGTTCATCGGCCGCCCGGTGTCGCGGCTCGCCGCGAAGGCGCGTCGCGTCGGCACCGGCGATCTGTCGGGTCCGCTCGAGCTCGCGCAGCGCGACGAGCTCGGCGAGCTCGCGGCCGAGATCAACCTGATGTGCGAGCGGCTCGCCGACGAGCGCGGCGCGCGCGAGAAGGCGACCGAGCAGCTGCGCCACGCCGATCGCCTCACGACCGTCGGCAAGCTCGCGTCGGGCCTCGCTCACGAGCTCGGCACGCCGCTCAACGTCGTGTCGGGTCGCGCGCGGCTCATCCGCGATCGCGAGGTCGAAGGCGCCGACGTCGCCGATTCGGCGCGCATCATCAGCGAGCAATCCGAGCGCATGACCGCGCTGATCCGCCAGCTGCTCGATTTCGGCCGGCCGCGCGCGCTGCAAAAGGCGCCGGTCAACGTCACCGCGCTCGCGGCGCGCGTCACCGAGCTGGTCGCGACGATCGCGCGCAAGGCGAACGTGGTCGTCGAGCCGCCGCCGCACGACGACGCGCTGCGCGTCGAAGCCGACGACGGCCAGCTCCACCAGGTGGTCACGAACCTGGTCGTCAACGCGATCCAGGCCATGCCGCAGGGCGGCACCGTCGTGATCGGCGCGCGCGTGATCGATCGCGTGCCCCCTCCTTATGTCGGCGGCGAAACCCAGTCGTGGATGGCGCTCGAAGTGCGCGACACTGGCGTCGGCATGGACGAATCGACGCGCCAGCGCATCTTCGAACCGTTCTTCACGACCAAGCCGGTCGGCGAGGGCACCGGCCTGGGGCTCTCGGTCACCTGGGGCATCGTGCGCGAGCACGGTGGCTGGGTCGACGTCCAGTCCGAGCTCGGCAAGGGCTCGACGTTCATCGTGTACTTACCCCGCGAGTCGGGCGAAACCCGCCTCGCTGCAGCTCGGCCGCGAGGTGCCGCGTGAGCGCCGGCGAGCGACCCACCAAGGTCTTCGTCGTCGACGACGAGAAGGAGATGACCGAGCTGGTGCAGCTCGGGCTCAAGAAGCGCGGCTTCAACGTCGTCACGTTCTCGAACGGCGTCGATGCAGTCGCCGCGCTGCCCGAGCACGACGTCGACGTCGTCGTCACCGATCTCAACATGAAGGGCATGACCGGCCTCGAGCTCTGCCAGCAGGTCGTCGCCGCGCGCGCCGAGCTGCCCGTCATCGTGCTCACCGCGTTCGGCAGCTTCGAGACCGCGGTCGGCGCGATCCGCGCCGGCGCGTACGACTTCGTCACCAAGCCGGTCGAGATCGAAGCGCTCGCGATCGCGATCCGGCGCGCGGCCGAGCGCCGCCAGCTGCGCGGCGAGGTCAAGCGCCTGCGCGAGGTGGTCGCCTCGACGCGCGGCCGCGGCGACCTCGTCGGCGCGTCGCCGGCGATGCAGCAGGTCTACACGCTGATCGATCAGGTCTCGTCGACCGACGCGACCGTCTTGATCACCGGCGAGAGCGGCACGGGCAAAGAAGTCGTCGCCCGCTCGATCCACAACCATTCGCGCCGTAAAGATGGACCGTTCGTGGCCATCAACTGCGCGGCCGTGCCCGAGGCGCTGCTCGAGAGCGAGCTGTTCGGCCACGCCAAGGGCGCGTTCACCGACGCGAAGCAGAGCCGCCAGGGCCTGTTCCAGCAGGCCGCCGGCGGCACGCTGTTCCTCGACGAGATCGGCGAGATGGCGCTCGCGCTCCAGCCCAAGCTCCTGCGCGCGATCCAGGAGCGCAAGGTGCGGCCGGTCGGCGCCGAGACCGAGATCACGACCGACGTGCGCCTGATCGCGGCGACCAACCGCGACCTCGAGGACATGGTCGAAGACAAGCGGTTCCGCGAGGACCTGTACTACCGCATCAACGTCATCCACATCCCGCTGCCGCCGCTGCGCGCGCGGGGCGGCGACGTGCTGTTACTCGCGAATCACCTGCTGCGCCAGTACGCGGTGGTGTTCGACAAGAAGGTGATGAGCCTCTCGCAGGCAGCTGCGGAGAAGCTCGTGACGTACGACTGGCCGGGCAACGTTCGCGAGCTCGGTAACTGTTTGGAGCGCGCCGTCGCGCTCGCTCACTTCGAGGAGATTCAAGTGGAAGATCTACCCGACAAGGTCCGTCAACAGAAGTCCCCGCGGCCCTCGCTCTCCGGCAATGACGTGCCGGAGCTGCTCACGCTCGAAGAAGTCGAGCGCCGGCACGTGTTGCGCGTGCTCGAGGCCTGCCACGGCAACCGCACGGATGCCGCGAAGGTGCTCGGCCTCGATCGCAAGACGCTCTACCGCAAGCTCTTGCGGTGGGGCGTGAGCGACGAGTAGCCCGGCACGCGCTACATATTAGGAGGATGTCCCGGTTCGCGATCCGTGAAGCCACCGAACGCGACGCCGAGGGCATCGCGCGCGCGCACGCGGCGAGCTGGGACACGAGCTATCGCGGGATCCTTCCCGATCACATCCTCGATCGCATCGACGTCGGCCAGCGCGCCGAGACGCGCCGGCGCATCCTGCGCGATCGCTCGGTGTTCCAGCTCGTCGCCTACGATCTCACGCACGGCGACATCGTCGGCTTCTGCGATGCCGGTCCGAGCCGCCGCCACGCGCCGGCCGCGGGCGAGCTCTACGCGATCTATCTCGTGCAGCACGCGAAGCGACACGGGCTCGGTCAGGACATGCTCGAGCGCGTGCAGGCGTGGCTGGTCGCGCACGACATGCGATCGATGATCGTGTGGGTGCTCGAGGACAACCTCCACGCCCGCCGCTTCTACGAGGCGATGGGCGGCCGCGAGGGCGGCAAGCTGCGCACGCGGGTCGGCGGCTTTCCGGTGACCGAGCTCAGCTACGTGTGGGATCGGCTCTAGACGCCCGAGACATGTAGCTTATTCGGCCTCGTGGCCGTTTGCCCCGCGGGGGCTTTCGGCCGCGATTTCGACGGTTCCAACTCATCGAAATGACGGTCACCCGCCGGCATATCGGGTGCACGGTGGCTGGCCGGTTCCGACGGAACCTTATCGATAAGGAGATCCCCCAACATGCGTACTCTCATTGCGATTCTCGCGCTCTCGATCGCGACCCCCGCCTTCGCCGACGGCCCGAAGGCCGACGACAAGGGCAAGACGACGGACAAGGCCCCGGCCAAGGACTCGAAGGACACCAAGACCTCGGCCAAGGACTCGAAGGCTCCGGCCAAGGACACGAAGGCTCCGGCCAAGGCTCCGGCCAAGGACTCCAAGACCGACACGTTGAAGGACGCGCCGAAGACCAAGTAAGTGGTCGCTGCTCGCGCCGCCGCCGGCTCGCGCCAGCGGCGGCGTTCGCATTTTCGGGGTCATGTCTCGTAGCCTGATCGTGGTCGATCGCTTCGCACCCGAAGCGACCGAGCTGCGCGCGACATTCGACGCGCGGTTCGCCGAGCCGCGTCGCGCGCGCGACGATCGCTTCGTGTGGGACTGGTGGCACGTCCCCGGCCAGTACACGCACCTGCGCACGCCGGCGTGGACGTACTTCCCGCGCGCGCTCTACGAGCGTTTTCATCGCCGGCTCGTCGCGTGGGGTCGCGAGGTGCTCGGCTGCCACGACGTCTCGCCGCCGTGGCTGTCGTGCTACGTCGACGGTTGCCGCCAGGAGCTGCACGGCGACCTGCCGCACGGCCCGTGGGCGTTCGTGTTCTCGCTGACGCGCTGGCGCGGTCGCGCGTTCTCCGGCGGCGAGACGCTGCTCGTGCGCGACGAGGTGCTCGACTACTGGCACGAGTTCCCCCGTCTAGGGATTCGCCCGTCACGAGGTGGGCTCGCGCTCCGCACGCGCGGCGTCGAGCAGGACGAGCTCGTGCGCGCGGTCGAGCCGAAGTTCGCGCGGCTCGTCGCGTTCGATCCGCGCATCCCGCACGGCGTGCGCGAGGTGCGCGGCACGCAGGATCCGCGCGCCGGCCGGCTCGTGATCCACGGCTGGTTCGTGCAGCCGCGGCCGTTCGTGCGCGGGCCGCTCGCGCCGCGGCCGCTGCTCGCGCGAGCGCACGAGCTCGGCGCGCTCGTCGGTCAGGTGCCGATGGCGGGCATGCTCGCGCTCGCATTCGGCGTCGATCGGCGCGGCGGCGTGCGCGATCTGCGCTTGCTCTCCGACACCACGCGCGTGCCGCGCGGCGACGAGCGCGCGCGGCTCGCGGTGGTGCGCGCGATGCGCCGCGCCGTTGCCGGCTGGCGGTTCGGGCCGCAGCGCGGGCCGAGCCGCGTCACGCTGCCGCTCGTGTTCGAGCTCACGTAGTCAGCAGGCCGGGCGCCGCGATCGGCAGGATCGCGAACAGGATTCTCTCGAGCATGTCGCGGAGCTCGGCGCGTGACATCCGCGACATGTCCGCGCACCAGTGGATCGACGCGCCCTCGACGAAGCCGAGCCAGCCGCGCACCGCGGTCTCGAACCGCACGTTGCCGGCGAGCATCGGCGCGAACGGCGAGCCTTCGAGGAAGCGATCGGCGAGCCGGCGGCGCACGCTCTCGACCACCTGCGCGACCTCGGGATCGGAACCGATTCCGCCGCGCATCAGCGACACGAACGCGCGCGAGTGGTGGCCGACGTGATCGAGGTACGCGTCGAGCCCGGCGCGCACGCGCTCGGCGGGAGCGAGATCGGTCGGGATCGAGGTCACGCGCTGGATCAGCTCGTCGGCGATCTCGCGCAGCCCCGCGACGTACAGATCGCGCTTGGTCGGGAAGTAGTGATAGAGCAGCCCCTTCGAGATCTTGGCGTCGCGCGCGAGATCGTCGATCGAGACGTCGTCGTACGAGCGATCGGAGAACGCCTTGCGCGCGAGGTCGAGCAGTTGCGCGCGGCGGGCATCGTTGTCGAGCCGGATTCGGCGCCGCGCGCGAGGCATCGAGCCATCATAGCCGATCGCTATTGACTAATGGTCAATAGCGACCTAACGTTTGGGCATGGCGATTCCGATTCCTCGCGATCCGGATCTCGACCTCCACGACGTTCCCCGCCACTGGCTGGCCAACAACGCCGCCGCCACGGCGATCTCGAACGGCATCAACCTGTTGTTTCCGGCCGGCGAGCGCTTCTTCGTGCGCTCGGTGCACCGCTTCGCCGACCAGGTCGCCGACCCGGTGCTGCGCGAGCAAGTGCGCGCGTTCTTCAAGCAGGAGGGCCACCACGCGCGCGCCCACGATCGCTTCAACGACGTGCTGCGCGCGCATGGCTTCCAGATCGACGACTTTCTCGCGACGTACGAGCGGATCTCGCGCTGGATCGAGGCCCGCATGCCCGCGAAGATGAACCTCGCCGGCACGGCCGCGGCCGAGCACTTCACCGCGATCCTCGCCGACGGCGCGTTCTCGAAGGGTATCCTCGACGATCTCCACCCGAAGATGCGGGAGCTGCTCGCGTGGCACGCCGCCGAGGAGATCGAGCACAAGGCCGTCGCGTTCGACGTCTTGCGCGCGGTCGATCCGTCGTACGCTTTGCGCATGGCCGGACTCGCCTACGCGACCGTGCTGCTCGGCAGCTACTGGTTCGCCGCGTCGGTGATGCTGATGCGGCAGGACAAGCTCGGGCTGCGCGGCGCGCTGCGCCAGCTCGCCGAGATGCGGCGCCGCGAGCCGGTGATCCGCCGCGTGTTCGTGCGCGGCATCCGCCAGTACGCGCGCCGCGACTTCCACCCCGACGACAACGACAACGCCCATCTCGCCGCGCGCTGGTTCCAGGCCCACGGCATGCCGTTCACCGAGGCTGCGTGAAGGACGAGATCGTCGTCGTGACCGGCGCGGGCAGCGGCATCGGCCGCGCCACCGCGATCCTCGCGGCGCAGCGCGGCGCCCGCGTCGCCGCGTGTGACGTCGATCAGACGCGCCTCGATTCGCTCGCGACCGAGCTCGCGGACCGCGCGCACGTGATCCGCAAAGTCGACGTCTCCGACCGCGCGCAGTTCGCCGCGTTCGCGGCCGCGATCGACACGGTCGACGTGCTCGTCAACAACGCGGGCGTCGGCCTCGGCGGCAGCTTCGTCGACACGTCGCTCGACGACTGGGACTGGGTGCTCGGCATCAACCTGCGCGGCGTCGTGCACGGCTGCCACTTCTTCGCGCCGAAGATGATCGCGCGGCGCGCCGGGCACATCGTCAACGTGTCGAGCATCTTCGGCATCTACGCCGCGCCGAGCTCGAGCGCGTACGTCGCGAGCAAGTTCGCGGTGCGCGGGCTGTCGCTGTCGCTGCGCCAGGAGCTCGCGCCGCACGGGGTCGGCGTCACCGCGATCTGCCCGGGCATGATCGCGACGTCGATCATCGAGGACGGTCGCATCGCCGGCGATCCCGGCGACCGCAAGCAGCGCGCGGCGAAGGTGTTCCGCGAGCGCGGCGCGCGGCCCGAGAAGGTCGCCGCCGCGATCCTCGACGCGGCGCGGACCAACCCCGCGGTCCGGACGGTCGGCACCGACGCGCGCCTGATCGCGTCGCTCGCGCGGGTCGCGCCGCGAGCGCTCGAAGCGCTCGGCGCCCGGTTCCAGCGCCGTTTCGGGTAGCCGTATCCCACATCGGATCCGGGTGTGAGCCCTCCGGGGGTGGGTGAGCTAACTGATCGAATTGCGCCGATCTGTGCACAACTGCAGGCGTGCGCGCTGGCACCGATCGTGTAACGCCGCCATGCATGCGGACTATCCTGGCGTTGTTGCTCGCCTCGGCGTGCACGGGCACCTTGTCGAACGGCGGTGGTGGCGGCGGTGGTGGCGGCGGCGGTGGTGGCGGAGGCGGATCCGGCTCGGGGCCCATGCCCGGCAACATCCAGGTCAGCGTGGTCGACGGCACCACGCCGCAGGCCGGCGTCCGCGTGCTGTATCAAGACGACACCGGCGCGACGCTCGAGGACACCATGACCGACGCGACCGGTCTGGCGACGTTCGCGGTCGATGCCGCGAACGTCTCGGTCTATCGCACGTACACCGGCACGCCGACGCGCGCGCCGGAGATCTACACGTTCGTCGGTGCGAAGGCGGGCGACGCGCTCGCGCTCGGCAACGCGGCGGTGACCGGCACGACGACGCCGACCGCGATCGTCGTCAAGGTTCCGACCAACGCGCAGGGCACGGTCACGGTCAAGACGCCGTGCGGCACGGGACAGGGCCAGCAACCGAACATCGCGGTGTCGGTCACGAGCTGCCCGTCGATGGTCGACCTCTACGTCACCGACGGCAACAACAACTCGTTCTTCGCGCAGGCGCCGTACTCCGCCAACATCGACGTCTCCGACGGCGTGCTCGCGCAGCAGCTGTCGACGACGATCGCGGCCAGCGACGTACCCGCCAACACCACGGTCAACGCCACCGAGCGGTTCATCGACGGCACGTTCGAAGCGTTCCGCACCAACTCGAAGACCATCAGCCAGACCGAGCAGCAGACGAACGCGCCCGCGATCGAGGGCATCGTCAATCGCGTGACGGTCAACTCGGTCAACACCCAGACCATGGGCCAGCAGATGATCGGGTGGTCGGTCATGTACGAGCCGTCGCCGGCGATCACCGACATCGGCATGAACGTGATCCCGTACGTCAGCGCGCCGACGTTCGGCGCGACCGGCCTGTCGTGGACCGAGACGCCGGGCACGATCACCAACTCGTTGACGGTCGACGCGGTCGTCGCCGCGCTCGACGTCAAGCCGAGCGGCGGCGCCGAATACTGGCGCGTCGTGGTCGCGCCGCACGCGGCCTCGACGCTCGCGCTGCCGACGCTGCCCGACGCGACGGACAACCCGGCGGCCACCGACCAGGTGACGACCCAGCTCGGCATCCTGAGCGCGACCGGCGGCTACGACGCGATTCGCGCGAACGTGTTCGACTACGACGACATCGTCTCGGCGGTGCCGGTCGACGGGTTCGCGACGCTCTCGTACGCCGGCAACACGCCGCCGTCGCGCGTGAAGAACTAACCGCCAAGACGCCAGCGACGAAGAGACGCCAGCAGAGTGGATCGGCTCGATCCAGTTCTGCTGGCGCTTTGGCGTCTTCAGGCGCCTTGGCGGTCATTCTCTTCGGCGGGTGCGATATGCGCGCCGGGTGTGAGCACTCCGCAGATCCGTCGGAGTTGTGGGCGGCCGCCCCCGAAGATCCGACTTCGTCGCCGCAAGTCCGCATTCCTTGCTGGCACCGATCGTGAACAAGTTACGCGTATGCGCACCCAATTCGGCTTGGCCGCTCTGCTCGTCGCTGGCGCGTGCACCGGAGAGATAGACAGCGGCGGCGGTGGCGGTGGTGGCGGCTCGGGCAGTCCACCGCCCACCGACATCCGCGTCAGCGTGAACGACGGCAACGTGCCGCAGGCCGGCGTGCGCGTCGTGTTCGCGGACGGCGATGACGTCGTGCAGATGGACACGATGACCGACGCGAGCGGCATGGTCACGTTCGCGATGCCGACCGGCAACGTCTCGGTCTATCGCACGTATCCGGTCAACCCCACCAACCCGCGCCCGCCCGAGGTCTACACGTTCGTCGGCGCGAAGGCCGGCGACGTGCTCGCGCTCGGCAACTCGACCGCGGTCGACGCGACGCCGAGCGCGATCGTGGTCGACGTGCCGACCAGCGCGCAGGGCACGGTCACGGTGACCACGCCGTGCGGCTCGGGACAGGGCAGCCAGCCGAACGTCGCGATCACGGTGACGAACTGCCCCACGATGGTCCCGTTCTTCGTGACCGACAACAACAACTCGTCGTTCTACGCGCAGGCCCCGTACGCGTCGAACGTGAACCTGTCGGCGCAGACGCTCGCCCAGGATCTCCAGTCGTCGATCTCGGCGACCGACATCCCGGCCAACACCCAGGTCAACGCCGAGGTCGATCTGGTGGTCGGCCTGTTCACGCTGTTCGCATCCGATCAGAAGGGGCTCGACGGCAACGGCCCGCAGCAGGTCGACCTCCCGAACGTGACCGGTGTCGATCGCGTCGTCGTCACCTCGATCAACACCGACAACATGGGCCAGCAGATGTTCGCGACCCACTCGTCGTACGCGGCGTCGCCCGCCGTGATCGACGTCGGCCAGGGCGTGATCCCGTACACCAGCAACCCGCAGTGGTCGCAGCTCGGCCTGAGCTGGACCGAGACCGGCCCGGGCAGCGCCGACGCGGTGATCGCGATGCTGGACATCACGCCGCAGCAGCCGTCGACCATCACCGAGTACTGGCGCGTGATCATCGCGCCGCACACCGGTGCGGCGATGCCCGTGCCGATGCTGCCCGACGCGACGATGAACCCGACCGAAGAGGACCAGATCTCGATCTCGCAGGGCCTGGTCGCCGCGACCGGTGGCTACGACGCGATCCGCGCCAACGCGTTCGGCGTCGACAACGTCGTGTGGGCGGCGCCGATGAACGGCTCGACGACGATCTCGTACTCGAACAACAACCCGCCCGGCCGCGTCGTCTTCAACGCGCAGCAGTAGTCGCAGTAGATTCCCGGCATGACGAAGTTCGCCGGGTTCGATCGCACCGCGCCGCAGTTCTTTCACGAGCTCGCCTCCGAGATGAACCGCGAGTGGTTCGAGGCGAACAAGCCGCGCTACCAGCAGCAATGGGTCGAGCCGCTGACCGCGTTGCTCGGCGAGGTCGCGGCTCGGCTGGGGAAGGCGTACGCGCCGGCGAAGCTCGCCCCGCCGAAGCTGTTTCGCATCTACCGCGACACCCGGTTCTCGAAGGACAAGTCGCCCTACAAGACGCACGTCGCGGGGCTGATCCCGCTCACGGCCAAAAAGCCGGTCGAGGGCGGATGCTCCGCGCTGTACGCGCACTTCGGGATCGACGAGGAGTGGGTCGGAAACGGCACGTATTTCTTCGACGACAAGCAGCTCCAGAAGTGGCGCAAGCTCGTCGCCGCCGACAAGACCGGCCAGGCGATCGCTGGCATCATCGCGAAGCTGCGCAAGCGCGGCTACGTGGTCGGCGGCCACGACGACTACAAGAAAGTACCCAAGGGCTACGCTCCGGATCACCCGCGTGCGGAGCTCCTCAAGATGCGAGGGCTCACGGCCGGGTTCCCGGCGATCCCGCGCGGCATGCTGCACCAGGCCAAGCTCGCGGACTGGCTGGTCGACCACGGCAACGCGACCGCGCCGATGGTGGTGTGGCTGCACGAGCACGTGAAGTAGCGCGTGCGTAGCGGCCGCGTCCGGCCCATCATTAGACATGCAGCTCGCGGTCAAGGCAGGAGTCGGGATCTCGATCGCCGTCGCCGGAGTCGCGCTCGGTGCGCAGCTCGTCGCCGCACGCCGAGCCACGCCGGCGCTGCCGCCCGCTGCGACCGAGCCGATCGGCGTCGCGGCCGACCCGGCGCCCGAGGTCTCGGTGCAGATTCCGGATCCACCCCGCTACTACCAGATCGACCTCGACGGCGACGGCACGCCCGAGCTCGCGGTCGAGGCATTGACCGATTCCGGCTGGATCGTGATCGTCGAGCGGCTGGACCACACCGAGATCGGGCGATTTCCGCTGTACGAGGACGGCAATCCTTGCGCCGCGGATCTCGACGTTCGGGACGATCGGCTCGTGGTCCAGCGCCACCACCCGGTGCCGATGGGGTGCGAGGCCGATGACGCCACTGACTATTACCGCGTTCGCGACGGTCGACTCGCCCGCGTCTCGGTCACGACGACGATCATCACGTACCGCGAGTAGCCCGCCGCGTGGTATGCGAGCACCATGAAGCTCGCGACCCTCCGCGACGGCTCCCGCGACGGGCGGCTGATCGTCGCGCGCCGCGACGGCGAGGCCGGTGCGCCGTCGCCCGAGGCGTGGCCGACGCTGCAGCGCGCGCTCGACGACTGGGAGGCGGCCGAGCCGAAGCTGCGCGCGCTCGCCGACGAGCTCGATCGCGGTGCGCTCGAAGGCGTGCCGATCGATCCGCATCGGCTCGGCGCGCCGCTGCCGCGCGCGTACGAATGGATCGACGGCTCGGCGTACTTGAACCACGTGCGGCTCGTGCGCAAGGCGCGCGGCGCCGAGCCCCCGAAGACGCTCGAGACCGACCCGCTCATCTATCAAGGTGGATCGGGCGACCTGCTCGGCCCGCGCGATCCGATCGAGCTGGTCGATCCGGCGTGGGGCCTCGATTTCGAGTCGGAGGTCGCGGCGATCCTCGGCGACACGCCGGTCGGCACGACCGCGGCGAGCGCGGCCCGTTGCGTGCGCTTGGTCGTGCTCGCGAACGACGTCACGCTGCGCGCGCTCGTGCCCGACGAGCTCGCGAAGAGCTTCGGGTTCTTCCAGAGCAAGCCGGCGACCGCGTTCTCGCCGTTCGCGGTCACGCCCGACGAGCTCGCGGCGAGCGACGCGTGGCGCGGCGGCCGCCTGCACGTCCGCGTGCGCACGACGTACAACGACAAGGTCGTCGGCGACTGCGACGCCGGGCCGGAGATGCACTTCTCGTTCTTCGATCTGATCCAGCACATCGCGAAGACGCGCCGGTTCACGGCCGGCACGATCCTCGGCAGCGGCACGGTGTCGAACGAGGACCGCAAGCGCGGCATCTCCTGCCTCGCGGAAGCGCGCATGATCGAGACGATCGAGACCGGCAAGCCGCAGACGCCGTTCATGGAGGTCGGCGATCGCGTCGAGATCGAGGCGTTCGACGTCAAGGGCACCAGCCCGTTCGGCAAGATCGACCAGCGCGTCGTGGGAGCGCAGCGATGACGAAGCTCGTCTTGCACAACTACTGGCGATCGTCGGCCAGCCACCGCGTGCGCATCGGGCTCGCCCTCAAAGGGCTCGCGTACGAGTACGTCGCGGTGAATATCGTCAAGGCGGATCAGTTCGCCGACGCATACCGCGCGAAGAATCCGATGGCGCAGGTGCCGACGCTCGAGATCACGGAGGACGACGGCCGCGTGTCGGCGATCACGCAGTCGCTGCCGATCCTCGAGTACCTCGAGGAGCGCTGGCCGAGCCCGCCGATCCTGCCGCGGGACCCGTACCTGCGCGCGAAGTGCCGCGGGCTCGCCGAGATCGTGAACAGCGGGATCCAGCCGCTGCAGAACCTGTCGACGACGAAGCAGGTCACGGCGTTCGGCGGCGATGCCGGCGCCTGGCCCAAGAGCTTCATCGCCGACGGGCTCGCCGCGTTCGAACGCGCCGCGCACGAGACCGCGGGCGCGTACTGCGTCGGCGACGCGCCGACGATCGCCGATTGCTGCCTGATCCCGCAGCTCGCGAGCGCGCGCCGGTTCGGCGTCGACATCACGCGCTACGAGCTGCTCGTCGCGATCGAAGCCCGCTGTCTCGCGCAGCCCGCGTTCGCGGATGCCGCGCCCGATCGCCAACCCGACGCGGGGAAGTTATGAGCAAACCCGAATCTCTCGGCATCAAGCGCCTCGAAGGCATCCACTACTACGTCCACGACCTCGAGCGCTCGCACCGCTTCTACCGCGACAAGCTCGACTTCGCGTTGACGTGGCGCAGCTCGCCCGAGCTCGAGCGCGACGGCCGCCAGAAGTCGGTGTGCTTCGAAGCCGGCAACATCCGCATCGTGTGCTCGAGCCCGGTGGGCGAGGGCGGCCGCGCCGCGCGCTTCTTGTCGAAGCACCCCGATGGCGTCGGCACGCTCGTATTCGAGGTCGCCGACGTAGACCGCACGTTCCGCCTGCTCGAGCAGCGCGGCGGCACGCCGATCAGCGACATCGAGACGTTTCGCGACGACGGCGGCACGCTGCGCCAGTTCGCGATCACGACGCCGTTCGGCGACTGCACGTTCCGCTTTCGCGAGCGCCGTGGGTTTCGCGCGCTGTATCCGGGTGCGGTGCCGGTCGCGATCGCCGGCGGCCAGCAGGCGACCAACAAGTTCGGCTTCCAGGAGATCGACCACGTCACGTCGAACTTCCAGACGATGAAGCCGATGCTGCTCTGGCTCGAGCACGTGCTCGGTTTCGAGCAGATGTG
>DATJXL010000326.1:0-9841 GCA_035500135.1 Kofleriaceae bacterium | reverse complement strand
GCGGAAGCAGACGCCGGCGTTGTAGAGCACCTCGTCGTTCTTCGGATCTTCCGGGTTGCGGTTGTAGAGGTCCTGATACGCGAGGCCGCACTCGACGTACTTCGCGTTGTCCTTGGTCTCCTTCGCGACCTGTTCGATCTGCTCGACGTGCTTGCGCAGCGACTGCGCCTTGAGCGTGTTGAGCGTCTGCTTGAGGTCGTCCTTGCCGTCGAGGAACTTCGGCATCGCCTGCAGCTTGTCGACGAGCGCGATCATCTTGTCGTAGTCCTGCATCTGGTTGAACGTGTCCAGAAGCAGGTTCGCGGAGAACTCCGCGGTCTCGTGCTCGGGGTGGTGCTCGATGATGTCCATGAACAGCGGGATGGCTTCATCGAAGTGCTTGTAGCTGCGGTACATCCGCGCCTTCAGGAACTTCATCTGGACGAGCTCGTCGTCCTTGGGGTCCTTGATGTACTTGATGTAGATGTCGAACGCCGCGATCATCTTCTGCTGGCGCTCGGGGATCGGCTGCGGCTCCTGCTTCTTCGTGTAGGTCTCCTTCTCTTCCTTCTCGTCCTGCGCGGCCTGCGCGCGCGGATCGACGTTGAGCGCGTTCTTCCAGCCGAGCACGGCGGCGTACGCCGACTCCTTCATCAGCTTGGCGTCGACCTTGCCGGTCTGGACGACGTTGGTGAACGCGACCGCCGCGGTCTCCCATAGCTCGGTCGCGAGCCGCGCGTTCTTCTCGTTCTCGGCGCGGCTCCACAGCAGCTCGGCGTAGAAGTACTGCGTCTGTGCGTAGTCCTCGGCGTCGGGGAACGTCTCGAGGTAGACCTTGTACAGCTTCTCGGCGTACGCGAGCGTCTCGGGGTTCTTGGTCTTCGCCGACTCCGAGTGATACGCGCGCGCGAGCTCGCCCGACATCGCGGCGGCGTTGTCGTGGCACTCCTGCGTCTCGGCGGCGGGCAGCACCTTCTTGCCCTTGAGCGCGCCCCACAGGTGGTTCAAGTTCTCGATCTCGGCGACCTTGTCGCCGTTGGTCGCGCCCGGCATCGACAGCATCGCGTGCGCGACGTTGTACTGCCACAGGCACACGTTCTTGTTCGTCGGCGCCCGCTTCATCAGATCGCGGTACGTGTAGATCGCCTTGTCGCTCTTGCCTTGCTCGAGATAGAGGTCGGCGAGGATCGACTCCATGTCGAACGCGTAGCTCGCGTCGACGCGCTTGAACGCGTCGTAGGCCTTGTCGGCCTTGCCGATCTCGGCGTACGCGCGCACGAAGTCTTTCTTCGACGCGCGGTTCAGGACCTCGTCCTTCTTGTCCGTCTTGGTCGCCTGCGCGACCTGATAGAACGTCTCGAGCGCCTCCTGGAAGCGCTGCTTGTTGAGGTGGATCCAGCCCATCTTGTACATCGCGTACCAGTACGCGGTGGACTTCGGGAACTTGAGGACCTGCTTGTAGCGAGCCTCGGCGTTATCGAGGTCGTTGTTCTCGAAGTAGTAGTCGGCGAACGCGAGGTGCGCTTCGGGCACGTACTTCGAGCTCGGATAGTTCTTCAGCAGCTTGTCGTAGACGTCGCGCGCCTCTTTCATGTAGTGGCCGCCGGTCAGCGTGTACCCGTAATAGAAGAGGGCCATGTCCATCTTCGGGTAGTTGCGGAACGCGTCGTTGCTGGTGAGCGCCTGGTACGTCTTGACGGCCTTGAGCAAGTAGCCCTTCGCCTTGTCCTGGGCCTGCTTCGCGGCCTGCGCGGCCTGCTGCTTCTGCTGCGGGGTCCTCGCCTTGTCCATCGCGATCTGCGCCTGCGCCGACTGCAAGCGCCAGTAGCGCTGCTGCTTGGCGTAGAGCTCGCCGAGCCGGAAGTAGTAATCGCTCTTCTCCTCGACGGCGTCGTCGGGCGTCTGCTGGATGAGCTGGATCAGGATCTGCTCCTGCTCCGCCTGGATCTTGCCGACGAGACCCTCGATCGCGAGCACCTGATCGGCGTTGAGCTCGGGCTTGAACTCCGACGTGCCTTGCTGCTTCGGCTGCACCGGCTTGACGCGGTCGGACAGGTTGACCGTCACCTTGACGTCGGACTGGCGTTTGTACTTGGCCTCGTAGCCGCCCTTGGCGGGCGGTGCTTGACCCCATGCGGGGCCGGTCGACGCCACGAGCGTGGCCATCATCGCGATCTGCTTCAGCTTGGACATGGCAGTTCCTTTTTCCCCGGCGGCCACTCGATTGCGAAGCAACCGGGCGGTCGGATAACACCACAGCGGGCGAGGCGCGGGCGAGGCGCCGAAACGCCGAAAACAAAAAAACCGCCTGACACCTCCCGGTGAGGAGGATCAGGCGATCTCTCGCGTTTCGTGTTTCGGTTAGCCGTCATCGTCAGGGGCGAGGCGATGCGCCGGCTAAGAACTCAGGTTTTCGGGCAGCGAGACTTGATCCGGAAGCGGTAGTAACCCAGCTCGTCCTTCCAGTACTCGCCATCAAACTTCCACTGAAAGTGCTCGTCGTCAATGATAATCGGCTCCTCCTTGTGACTCGAGGAGACTCGCGCACCTGCAGCTTCGGCGGAAATCTTCTCCGCCTTCGCGTTCAGGATCTCGTACTTGATCTTCACGCCGTCGCGGGCGAGCGCGCCGAGCTCGTTGCTGAACCGCGTGATGCGCTCGCGGGCGACCTTGCCCGCCTCGGTCTCGGCGGTCGACTGCGCGACCGTCAGATCCTGCAGCACCTTCGCGGCGACCTGCGTGGTCTGCCAGGCCTTGTCGCTCTTCGCGAGCATGTCGAGCTCGTGGCCTAGCTCGTCGACCCACGCGAAGTTCTTCGCGAGCGTCTTGTCGTGGAGCTGGCTCATCACCAGGCGCTGCGTGACCGGATCGAGGCCGGCTTTACCCGCGCGCACCTTCTTGATGTACGCGTAGAACTCGGCGTTGTCCTCGTACTTGGCGACGATGTCCTTCAGGTTCTTCGTCAGCGGCGTGTACTTGTCGTTGAAGTCCTGGATCGCCTCCTCGGCCTGATCGTAGAGGCAATAGTTGAAGTAGATGACCGAGCGCAGGAGCACGGCCTCGGGATAGAAGTCGTTCTCGAAGTACGGCGCGCCGAGCGTGTGGATGTTGCCGAGCGCCTTGGAGTTGAGCGTCTTCATGAAGTACGCCCACGACGCCTCGAACAGCGACTCCGCCCAGTCCGCCGAGTACTGCGGCAGCTTCTCGAAGTACTTGATCGACGTGTCGTACTGCTGCACCGAGTAGAACACGCGCGCCATCTGCAGCTGCGCGAGCGTCTTGTAGTCCTCGATGTCGTCGGCCGAGTACTGCGGCGGGTGCTCCTCGCCGATGATGAGGATGTCCTTGAACGCGTCGACCGCGGGCTTGCCTTCGTTCTTGCGGACGTAGGTGACGCCCTCGAAGAACTTCGCCTTGATGAAGAACGGGCTCTTGCGATCGACCTGGGTGAACAGCGAGATCGCCTTGTCGAAGTCGCCGTCGCCGCCCTTCTGATAGAAGTAGCGGCCGAGCAGGAACAGCAGCTCGTCCTTGACCGTCGACAGCGAGTTGTCGTTGAGCGCCGACGGATCGTAGCTGCCGATCAGCTTGAGGATGTCCGACGTCTCGGGCAGCACGCGCGACAGCGCGGCGAGCCACTTCAGCGTCGCGCCGTGATAGGTGTGCGCGTCGCCGGCCTTGACGATGTTCTCGAAGTACGTGAGCGCGCCGGCATAGAAGCCCATCTGGTAGAGCGTCTTGCCCATGAAGAACTCGGCGCGCTGCTTGTTCTTCGCGTCGTCACCGCTCTCGCCGTCGAGCACCTTCTTGAGCTCGATCGAGGCCGAGAAGAAGTCCTTCTTGTCGTAGAGCTTGACCGCGCGCTCGAGCGTCTTCGACGGCGGCGACGAGCTACCGCTCTCGGGCTCGAACTCCATCTCGCCGCCGCCCTTGCCGCCGGCCTTGGCGCCGCCACCTTTGGGTCCGTTGGCAAACGCGTTGCCCGCGACGAACGTGACGATCAACGCGGCCAGGGACAGTTTTGGAAGCAGGCGCATTCAGCTCCTCCGAGTCACGGAAAATGCGGCGCGATCATCGACGTGGGGGGCGCGTGTGTCAAGCCGAGGGGCATTCGGCAGCACGAGCTGTCAGGACTGGACACCGGCTCCGGCCGGCGGTTGCAGCGCCAAAGATCTCGAAGTGTGGCCGGGCTGTTCGCTTGACTCGGCCCGGAGGCTCTTTATTATCGGGCCCGATGATCGTGCGCGGTCTTTTGGGTGCTGCTGCCACGTTGGCGCTCGTGCTCGTCGGCGCGTGCGCCGGCAATCCCGTGGGCCGCGAGTGCGATCTCGGGACCACTCCGCCGAACCCCGGCGAGATCGTCGTCGCGTCGCCGTCGCTCGACTGCGTCACGCGCACGTGCCTCGGCGTCCCGGTGACGAACACGATGCCTCCCAAGGGGTTCGTGATCCTGCCGCCGACGACCGGCCTGTGCACCGCCGAGTGCGAGAGCTCGGATGACTGCGACCGCGTCCCCGAGTCACCCTGCGTCAGCGGGTTCACGTGCGCGATTCCGACCGGCCTCACCGCGGGTCCGTACTGCTGCAAGAAGCTGTGCGTGTGCAAGGACTACATCGTGATCCCGTCCAACGGAAAGATCCCGCTGCCGGACGCGTGCGTTCCGACGAACGCGTCGAACGAGTGCTGCAATCTGGCCGGGCGCATCGACAACCCGATGTACCCGCTCTGCAAGTCGTAAGTCAGACGCCCGTTGTATACGGAGCGAATGGAGTCGTCGACGGTCGAGCGGGGAGCCGATGCCGAGACGCGCGCGGTCTCCGCGCTCGAGCGCGAGGGCTATCGCATCGTCGAGCGCAACTTCCGCTGCAGGAGCGGCGAGCTCGACATCGTCGCGTTCCACGGCGACGTGCTGTGCTTCGTCGAGGTGCGCAGCCGAGCCGATGCCGAGCACGGTCATGCCGCCGAGATGATCGATCGCCGCAAGCAGAAGCAGGTCGCGCGGGTCGCGCTCCACTTCATCAGCCTGCGCGACCCGGTGTTCGCGAAGTCGCGCTTCGACGTCGTCGCGATCACCGGCGATCGCGTCGAGCTGATCCGCGACGCCTGGCGGATCTGAATTGATCCCCGAGGGCTTGCGCACCCGGCTCGCGGGGTACGCGTTCGAGCGGACGCAGCTCGGCCGTGTGGCCGAGACGTACCGGCTGCGCTCGAGCGGACGCCCGACGCTGTACCTCAAGATCGCGGACGACCTGGCCGGCGAACACGCACGCCTGAGCTGGGCCGCCGGCAAGCTGCCGGTGCCGTCGGTGATCGGATGTGGCGACGATCATCTGCTTCTCGGCGAGCTGCCCGGCACGCCTGCCGAGCTCGCCACCTCGCCGCCGATCGACCAGCTCGTGGCCTTGATGCGACAGCTGCATGCGCTGCCCGTCGCCGACTGCCCGTTCGACGCGCGTGTCCCTGCGCGGCTCGCGCAGGCGGAGGCCAACGTGCGCGCGGGTATCGTCGACGAGACTGACTTCGACGACGACCGTCGCGGCCGGTCGGCCGCGAGCGTGCTCGCCGAGCTGCGCGCGTGGCCGGCGTTCGAGGAGGAGCTCGTGGTCACGCATGGCGACTTCTCGCTCGCGAACCTGCTCGTCGATCCGCCCGGCATGCTCGACCTCGGGCGGCTCGGCGTCGGCGATCGCCACGCAGATCTCGCGCTCGTGCTGCGTGATCTCGAGCCAGCTCGCGGCGAGGAGTTGATCGCCGCGTACGGCGTGCAGGTCGACGCGCGCAAGCTCGCGTTCTATCGCGTGCTCGACGAGCTGTTCTGAGTCAGCTCGGGGCGGGTCCGGGCACCGCTAAGAAGCCCGTGGACGGTGACGGCGTGTGGGCAACCGCATGGCCGTTGGGCGAGAACGCGGGCGGTCGGGCGGCGGTTGCAACAGCCGCGCTGCGCGAGGGGTGTCAGGATCGTGGCGCGTCTGTTCACACCGCCCACAGGCTCTTGTTCTAGGGAGCGGGCCAGCGCGACGCGCGAGCGTACGCGTTCTCGCCTACCGCCTCGCGCGCTGGTCCACAGCGCGGCAGCGGCCACAGGCGACATGGCAGTCGGGATGCTAGCGTTCTGGGACCTGCGATGACGCCGGTCTCGAGTCGAGGTGTGCTGGTGCTGTTGGCGGCGCGCGCCGCCGTCGCGGGCCCGACGTCGAGTCGCCTCGAGATGCGCGAAAGCGACGGAGCGACGAGCCTGGGCTGCCACGACGAGCATCACGAGGCTGCGACGGTCGAGCTCGAGCTCCGCAGCGATCACGGGCTCACGGTGGTGGCGACCGGCACGCGAACCGCGCAACATACCGCCGAGCACAGGTGGACCGAAGGCGACCTCGGCCACGACGATTGCTACGAGAAACGCGTGTCGATCGCGTGGACCACGCGCTGGACCGGCACCTGGGCCGCGACATCGGCCGACGCGATGATGCTGGACCTGACGGTGGCAGGCGACACGTGCAAGCGCACGTTGGAGCGGTCGACCTTGGAGACGGATGCGGACGACGTGCCCTGCATCGCCGCGAGCAAGCACACGCGCATGACCTGTAGGCGCACGCTCGCGCCGATCGACGGCCCGGAGTTCCCCGCCGGACAGCGCCCGGTGTGGGACTGCGCCGCGCGAGGTCTCGGCGTCACTCCCTCGCGCTGGGTGTTCGGGATGAAGGGATGCGTACAGGCCCGGGGCCTGGAGCACGTCGTGGATTGCGCGACGAAGTCGTCGAAGTAGCGCGCGGCTACTTCTTCGCCTTCTTCGTCTTCTTCGCCGGCTTGTCGCCGGCGGGCTCCGCCGCGGCGACATCCGCGCCATCCGCCGGAGCCGCTTCAGCGTCGGCAGCCTCGCCGCCCTCGCCGCCCTCCGTACCCTCGCGCTCCTTGATGCGCGCGGCCTTGCCGGACAGATCGCGCAGGTAATAGAGGCGCGACTGATGGACGCGGCCGCGGGCGATGACCTCGACCTTGTCGATGTTCGGCGAGTTGTCGGGGAAGATTCGCTCGACGCCGACCCCGTACGAGATCTTGCGCACGGTGAACGTCGAGCGCGCGCCCTTCGCGACGCGGCGGATGCACACGCCCTCGAATGCCTGGAGGCGCGTCTTCTCGCCCTCGCGGATCTTCGCCCACACTTTGATGGAATCGCCCGGGCGGAACTCGGGGAGCGCCGCCTGGCGCCGTTGGCTCTTGTCGATCGAGTCGAGGATGCGTTGCACGCTCATGGCTAAACCACCGTTCGGACGCGTGGTTCTACGAGAGATCCCCCCCATCCGTCAACCCGAACAACCGATCGAGAAGCACGGCCCCCGCCGAGCGGACCGAGAGGTGATTCCACGAAGAAGCGCCTTCGATCGGCGCAAGCACGCGCGTAACCGACGGAATCAGCGCATCGGCCAGGCCCCATCCGGTCCCGAGCAGGACCAGCAACGGCGCGGGATCGGCGCTGGCCTCGGCTGCGAGGGCCTCGCACGAGCGGACCTCGGCTCCCGCGAACACGCCCGCTCGCGCCGACGTCGCCACCACCCTCGGCGGCGCGCCGTGCTCGGCGCCGACCGCTTCGATCGCGGCTTCGATCGACGGATGGGCCCGCACCAGGCGCAACGCCGCCGCGCGATGTTCGCCATCTTCGTCGCCGATCCACGCGGCCGCGATGTGCTCGGCCTTCTCGCGCTGCGACGCGACCGGCGTGACCACGTGATAGCCGGCCAGGCCGTACGTCATCGCCGAGCGCGCGAGGTCGTGGATGTCGAAGTTCGTGAGCGACGTCGTGATGACCTGGCCCTCGCGATCGAGCACCGGATGGTGGACGAGCGCGAGGTGCGTGCGCGCGGCGAGCGGCGGTACGAGCGCGCGATCGGCATCGCTCGCGCGGAACCGCTTCCACAGATCCGGTCGGCGCCCCGCGGTGCGGCGCAGCGCCTGCTCGCGCCGCCACCGCGCGATCGCCGCGTGGTTGCCCGAGACCAGCACCGCGGGCACCAGGTGCCCGTTCAAGTCCGGCGGCCGCGTGTAGTGCGGGTACTCGAGCAAGCCGTCGGAGTGCGACTCGTCGACCGCGCTCGCGGGCTCGCCGAGCACGCCCGGCACGAGCCGCGCGCATGCATCGATCACGACGAGCGCGCCGAGCTCGCCGCCCGACAGCACGTAGTCGCCGATCGATAGCTCCTCGTCGATCGCGAGCTCGGCGACGCGCTCGTCGACGCCTTCGTAGCGGCCGCACACGAGCACGAGGTGATCGTGCTTCGCGAGCTCGCGCACGCGGGCCTGAGTCAATCGCTTGCCGGTCGGCGCGAGCAGCACGCGATGACCCGCGCCCGCCGCGGCAATCGCTGCGAGCAGCGGCTCCGGCTTCATGACCATTCCCGGCCCGCCGCCGTACGGGTTGTCGTCGACCGTGCGGTGCTTGTCGTGCGTGAAGTCGCGCGGGTTCACGGTCGCGACCGCGATCACGCCGGCCTCGCGCGCGCGCCCGACGACGCCGGCCGCGAGCGCCGGCTCGACGAGCTCGGGCAGGATCGTGACGACCGTGAACCTCATCGTCGCTTGGCCTCCGGGAGGTCCTCCGGCGGGTCCACCGTGATGACGCGCGCTTCGAGATCGATCGCGCGCACGAACGCGTCGACGACCGGCAGCATGCGCTCGACGTCGCCGTCGTGGATGACGAGCAGGTCCTGCATCGCGCCGGCGTGCACCGCCGCGATCGTGCCCCACGGCGAGCCGTCGGCGCGGCGGACCGCGCAGCCGACGAGGTCGGCGAGCAGGACGTCGTCGGCGGCGAGCGCGAGGTCCGCGCGGTCGACCTCGACGACCTGCCCGCGCAACGCCTCGGCCTCGGTCCGCGTGACCACACCCGCGAGCTGGACGAGCCAGCCGCGCTGCGTGTCGCGAGCCGCGACGATGTCGCGCGCCACACCGCCGACGTAGATCCGCGTCACCTCGCCGAGCGTCTCCGAATCGGGATCGTGCGTCACGATCACGACCTCGCCGCGGATGCCGTGCGCCCGTGCGACGCCGCCGATCTCGACGCGGGCACCGGGTTCGGCGCTGTTATTCAAGAATCTCGACGAGCGTGCGCTTGCGCGAGCGAGGCGCGACCGCCTGCACGATCGTGCGCAGCGCGCGCGCCGTCTTGCCGCCACGCCCGATCACCTTGCCGAGGTCCGACTCCGCAACCTCGAGCTCGTACACGTTCGCCGCGCGCTCCTCGACCAGCTCGACGCGCACCTCGTCGGGCTTGTCGACGAGGTTGACCGCGAGGTAGCGGATCAGCTCCGCGAGATCCGGTGACTCGCTCGCCACGCTCAGCTAGCCTTCGCAGCGTGCGCGCCCGCGCCGCTCGCGGCGCGACGATCCCTACGAATGATCGCCGCCAGCGAGCCACTCGGCTGCGCGCCGAGCGAGACCCACTTCTGGTAGCGCTCGCCGTCGAGCTTCAGCACCTTGGTCTTGGGGTGATAGGTGCCGAGCAGCTCGATGAACCGGCCATCGCGAGCGCACCGCTTGTCTGCCGCGACGATGCGGTAGAACGGCGTCTTCTTCTTGCCTTGACGTGACATGCGGAGCGCGACAGCCATTGAGATCTTCCTTTTGCGAGCGCGGCAATCTACCGACCGATGTGGGTCGTGTCAACGTGCTATAGGAAGCGGCATGAGTCGGCGCTTCGCCGCGCTGGCCGTGCTCCTGGCGGCGGCTTGTTGCTCGAAATCCAAGGTGAATCGCGGAGGAGCCGGTGCCGACATCGAGCCGGCCAAGCCGACGTTCACCGTGTTCGCGCTCGCCGAGGTCCGGGGCCAGATCGGCCCGTGCGGCTGTACGTCGGACCCGCTCGGTGACA
>DATJXL010000325.1:0-12741 GCA_035500135.1 Kofleriaceae bacterium | reverse complement strand
CAAGTACACGGAGTGCGACACGCTCGCGCCCTATCACGCCGCCGGCAAGCCGATCTGGAACGCCGAGTACACCGACGACGGCGAGACCACGGCCATGTTCTGCGCGAGCGACGCCTCCGCGAGCATCACCGGCGCGCTGTTCTCGCTCGCGCTCGACGGCTCGGTCTTCATGCCGTGCAGCGACGACGCGGGCATCACGAACTGAGCAGATCTACCGCCAAGGCGCCAGGGACGCCAAGACTCGCCAGGCAGAGCAAGGGATCGATCCTGATCTCTCCCTGGCGAACCTTGGCGTCCCTGGCGCCTTGGCGGTAACTCTTCCTCGCCGTCGATCGGCTCAGCTCATCGCGAGCACGACCGCGATCGCCGCGCCGGCGCCGAGCACGACCATCACGATGATGATCAGGAGCCACGGCGTCTTGCCCTCTTTGCCGTGCACGCCGGTCTTCTCGGGCTCGAGCATCTGCTCGAGCGAGCCGATCTCGTTCGACGGCGCGCCGCTCGGGCGCCCGACGCGATTGGGCGGCGGCTGGGACGGCTGCTGGCGCGGCTTCGGCACGTGCGCCGGCTGCTGCGCCGACGACAGGCCGAGCTCGCCGACCCAGCCCGCGGTATCCACGAACGCGCTCGGATCGAGGCTCATCGAGCCCTCGGCGGTGGCGTTCGCCGGCTGGGACTCGTTGGCGAAGTCGATCGACGTCATCTTCTGCATCTCGTCGAGGATGAGCGCGTCGATGAGCGAGTCCTTGGGCTCGCTCGAGCGCTTGCGCATCATCTCGACCTGGGTGTCGCGCACGAGCTGCTGGATGTCGCGCGACGTCACCTTCATCTGCCGGGAAAACAGATACTGGGTCAGCGCGTCGCCGAGATCGTACGCGTTCTGGTAGCGATCGTTGGCCTCTCTCGCGAGCGCCTTGCGCACGACCGCCTCGAGCTCGGGCTCGACCTCGGGGTTGAGCGCGGCGATCGACGGCACGCGCGCCTGGCGCACGAGCTCGACCGTCTGGTAGTCGGTGTCTCCGTAGAACAGGCGCCGGCCGGTGAACAGCTCCCACAGGATGATGCCGATCGCGAACACGTCGGCGCGGTGGTCGACCTCGAGCCCGCTCGCCGCCTCGGGCGACAGGTAGCTGAACTTGCCCTTCACGACGCCCTGGTCGGTCGACTCGATCTGGGTGTTCGCCTTCGCGAGCCCGAAATCCACGAGCTTGATCTCGCCGTTCTTCGACAGCAGGATGTTCGGCGGCGAGATGTCGCGGTGGACGATGCCGAGCGGCTCGTTCGTCTCGGGGTTCTCGAGGAAGTGCGCGTACTGCAGGGCCTTGCACGCCTCGGTCATCATGTAGATCGAGTGCGCAAGCTCCATGCGACGGCCCTTCTGCTTCTGGCGCTCGATCAGCGCTTTCAGATTGCAGCCGTCGACGTACTCCATGACCAGGAAGTACGCGTTGTCGGGCGTCTTCGAGATGTCGAAGACCTGGACGATGTTCGCGTGCTGCAGGAACAGCGATAGCCGCGCCTCGTCGAGGAACATGCGGACGAACTTCTCGTTCTTCGTGAGGTTCGGAAGGATGCGCTTGATCGCGACGGCCTTCTTGAACCCCTGCATCGACTCCGCGACACCGCGGAACACCTCGGCCATGCCACCGTGGTCGAGACGCTCGGTGATCGTGTAGCGGTCGCCCATCTCCGACGGCGCCAGTGTACCAGAGATTTCGAGGAGATCGCTATCGGGCGCGCTATTCGGCCGGCTCCTCGTCGGCTTCGACCTGCTCGCGCGCCGTCTTGCACTCGAAACACAGGGTCGTGACCGGCCGGGCCATCAGCCGCTTGAATCCAATCGGCTCGGAGCATTCCTCGCACTCGTCGATCTCGCCGGCGTCGAGCCGGCGCAGCGCTTCGCGAATCTTGTCGAGCAGGAACGTCTCGCGGTCGTGCAGGCGGAGCTGGGTGGAGTAGATCTCCTCTTCCGTCGACTCGTCCATCGAGTCGCGGCCGATGCGGTCGCGGTCTCGGTCCATCGTGAACTCGAGGCCGTTGTGCGCATGCTCCGACAGGCGGTTGAGGTCGGCCTGGAGGCGCTGGCGCAGCTCGCTGGTCTGCTCCGTCGTCAACATGGTTTCAGTCTACGGACCCGGTATGGAGCGTCAACGACGAGCGGCGCTGGTCCGCGATCTTTCGGCGCACGTGCGCAGGCGCCCGCCGAGCGCTTGCGACCACGCAGGACCTCGGCGATCATTCCTCGCGACCTCGGCCGGGCTGGCGGCTCTTCCCACCGTGCCCGAGCCCGAGCCCGACACAGGCTCCTTGACCCGGTTGCGCGACGTGCGCGACCAGTCGACGGGAACTTACGCGGCTCCGCGGAGTCATTGTCCTCGGAATGGATCGTTACCAGACGGCGTTCGTTTGACACATACACCGCGGACCCCGAGGAGCACGCTTTGACGACGATCACCCGCTGGAAGCTCGCCTGCGCACTGTTTGCCGCGCTCGCCGGCGTGTCGGTGGTGCGGGCACACCGGGGTGGCCGCGATGCTCCCGCGCCGCTCGCGGATGCCGGCACCGGCTCGCTGCCGATGGTGCTGCGCCGTCCCATCCACGTCAACGCCGACGCGATCGGCGTGTCGCGCCACGACCTCGTCGCGCGCATCATGGGCGCGCGCTCCGAGAACGAGATCCAGCTGCTCGCGACCAAGCTCGGCGCGGTCGGCGACGACGACGCGATCGACGCGCTCGAGCCGATGATCGCGGACCCGCGGCGCGGCGTGCCCGAGGTGCTGCTCGGCGCGTTCGGCGAGATCGGCACGCAGCACGCGGTCGACGTGCTCGTCGCGCGCACGAAGGACGATCGGCCGAGCGTGCGCGGCGCCGCGCTGTACGCGCTCGGCACCACGCAGAGCGTGAAGGCCGAGCAGATCCTGCTCGACGTCGCGAAGAACCCGGGCGACCCGGCGCAGGCGACCGCGGTGCGCGCGCTCGGCGCACTCGCCACCGATCACGCGGTCGACGCGCTGGTCGCGCTGTCGGCCTCGCCCGACTTCACGGTCGCGAGCAGCGCGGTCTCCGCGCTCGCCGCGGTCGACACGCAGAGCGCGCACGAGGCGCTGCGCAAGCTGGTCGACGCGCCCGATCCGCGCATCGCCGCGGCTGCGCTCGAGGGCATCGACGTGATCGACGACGAGCTCAAGGCGAAGCTGACCGCCATCATCCACACCGGCAACCTGCAGCTGGTCAACGCCGCGCTGGTCGCGCTGTCGCACGTCGGCGAGGACGCGCTGCCGCTCCTGCACGAGGCCGCGTTCACCAACGCGCGCGCGTCCGCGATCCAGGCGATCGGCTTGGTCGGCGGGCCGAAGGCGATCGAGATGCTCGGCGACATCTTGAAGACCGGCGATCGCCAGAGCGCGACCCAGGCCGCGGCCGAGCTCGCCCAGCTCGGCGGCACCGACGCGCGCGAGCTGCTCGTCGAGGCCGCGCTGTCGGATCGCGCGCAGTTCACGGGCGCGCTGCAGCAGCTCCAGCAGATGCAGGGCGACGACATCGACGCCGCGCTGCTCAGCGTGGTCAAGCAGGGCACGAGCGCGGACCGCCGCGCCGCGCTGCCGCGCCTGCTCAAGGCCGGCAACGAAGACGCGATGCGGCTCGCGACCGACTTCGCCGAGCGCGGCTCGCGCACCGAGCGCATGGAGGCGATGCGCATGCTCGCCGACGCCGGCACCCAGCAGGCGTTCGACACGCTCGTCGACATCACGGGCAAGTCGCGCGGCCAGAACCGCACGATGGCGATGGAGATGCTCGTGCAGACGCATCCGAGCGATCCTGCGGTCGGCCAGCTGCTCGCCGAAGCGTTGTTCTCGGGCCGGCGCGACGAGTCGAACTACGCCGCGGTGCTGCTCGGCCGCGTCGGCACCGAGGACGCGCGCCAGGCGCTAGTGACCGCGCTCACCGGCAAGGACAAGGAGCTCGCCGGCCAGGCGGCGAACGCGCTCGGCCAGCTCGGGCTCGACGACAGCACGAAGACCGCGCTGATGTCGGCGGCGCAGTCGAACCCGCAGGTGAAGGCGCAGGTGATGACGCGCCTGATCCAGTCGGGGTCGCCGGAGGGCCTGCGCATGGCGCAGGACACGCTCGACGGCAAGGATCCGGCGGCGGCGGCGGCGGCGGTGTGGGCGATCGCGCAGAACGGCACGCCCGAGGCGCGCGCGCTGCTCGAGCATGCGGCCGAGTCCAAGGACATGTCGGTGAAGCAGTCCGCGATCAGCGCGCTCGCGCAGAATGCCGACGAGCGCTCGACCGACACCTTGCTGCGCTTCGCGCACGATCAGGATCCGAACGTGCGGATGACCGCGCTCAACGCGCTCGCGCAGGTCGGCTCGGAGCGGGCGCAGCAGGCGATCATCGAGGCGTCGCGGTCGGGCACGGCGCAGGAGCGCATGGGCGCGATCGGCAGCCTCGCCGCGATCGACGATCCGCGCGCGACCCAGCAGCTCGCCTCGTTGATGCGCGACTCCGATCCGCAGGTCGCGCAGGTCGCGGTCGCGTCGTCGTACAACGGCGGCCCCGAGATCGATCAGGCGCTGCAGTCGATCGTGAACGATTCCGGCGCGGACGCGAGCCTGCGCCAGCTCGCGGCGAACCAGCTGCGCTCGCGCGGCAACGAGCTCGATCCGGCGACCGAGCAGCAGATCACGACGCTGGTCGGCGCCGCGTACGGCGGCGACGGCTACGGTGGGCCGGCGCCGCCGATGCAGCCGATGGAGCGCGACTTCGTCGAGTAGCGGGAATTACCGCCAAGGCGCCAGGTAGACGCCAGGACGCCAGCAGAGAGTGGATCGGGCCCGATCCTGCTGTCCTGGCGCCTTGGCTCTTCTGGCGCCTTGGCGGTAATTCTTCTACGCGGGCAGGTACACGCGGAACACCGTGCCGCCGCTGTCGCCGTCGTCGACATCGATCCAGCCGTCGTGCTCCTTGACGATGCCCGACACGACCGCGAGGCCGAGCCCGGTGCCGCCCTGGCCATCCTTCGTCGTGTAGAACGGGTCGAAGATGCGGTCGCGGATCTCGGCCGGGATGCCGATGCCGGTATCGCGCACCGACAGGCCGACGAACGCCTGCTCCTTGCCGTCCTCGAGGCCGGGCCGCGTGCGGCGCACGACCGAGGTCTCGACCGCGAGCGAGCCGCCCTCGGGCATCGCCTGCACGGCGTTGAGCAGCAGGTTGATCAGGACCTGCTGCAGGCGATCGGCGTCGCCGGCGACGAACGGCAGGCCCTCGGCGCGCTCGAGCCGGGTCTTGACCTTCGCGCTCGCGAACTGGCTCGACAGCAGCTCCATCGTCGTCAGCGCGAGCTCGTTGAGGTTGACGTCGGCCTTGCCGGTCGCGCCGACCTTGCGCCGCGTGAAGTCGAGCAGCCGCTGGATGATGCGCGTGATGCGCGCGGTCTGCTCGGCGACGATCTCGGCGTTCTTCTCGACGGCCTCGGCGTCCTTCGCCTTCTTCTGGATCGAGCGCGCGCGCCCGGCGATCACGTTGAGCGGCGTGCCGACCTCGTGCGCGATCTCGGCGGCGAGCTGGCCGATCGTCGCGAGCTTCTCGGTCTGGCCGAGCCGCTGTTCGAGCGCGAGCTTGGCCTCGTTCTGGCGCTCGGTCTCCGCGCGCGATTCGCGCAGCGAGTACGTCATGTCGTTGAAGCGCGTCGCGATCTGGCCGATCTCGTCGTCGCGTTCGCTGAGGATCACGTGCGACAGGTCGCCCTTCGCGACGTCGTCGATGCCGGTCAGGAGCTTGCGGATCGGCCGGCTGACGAGCCGGCGAGCGAGCGCGCCCACGCAGATCGTGGTGACGACGACGATCAGCGCGACCAGCGCGGCCGCACGCGCGTAGTCCTCGCCGGTCGGCGACAGCGCGTCGGCCGGCCGCGCGATCTCGAGCATGCCGAGCACGACGGGCTCCTCGGCGCTCGGCCCCGGCGCGCGCAGCGAAACGGCGTAGATGTAGTCGTCGCCGTCGAGCTCCGCGAACGTGCGGCTCGGTACCTCGAGGAGCGTGTTGAGCAGCTTGAGCTCGTGCTCGGTGAGGCCGTTGCCCGGCGGCTCGGCGGCGCGCGTGCGCGGCACGACGGACACGCGCCAGCCCGAGCGCGACAGGTCGTGCAGCTGCGCGTCGCTCGGCGCGCGGAAGGCCGAAGCCTGGCCCTCGAGGCCCGCGCGCAACGTCGCGGCCACCGCCTTGGCCTCGCGCTCGAGCGCCGCGCGCTTCTCGGCGACGCGCGCGCGCAGGTCGAACGTCGCGTACAGCGCGCTCGCGATCGCGACGACCACGGCGGTCGCCACGGTGAGGCGGGTCGCGACTTTCACGGCTCAAGCATAGCGATGAATTACCGCCAAGGCGCCAGAAGAGCCAAGGCGCCAGGACGGCAGGATCGGGCCCGATCCACTCTCCTCTGGCGTCTTGCGTCTGCCTGGCGCCTTGGCGGTAATCACGCGCGCGGCACGAGCTGGCGGAGCTGCCACGACTGGAGCTGAGCGGTACGGCGGATGCGCACCCGCTCGAGCTCCTGCAGCCGAGACAGGAGCACGGCAAGCCCGGCGATCGCGGTGATGTAGACGACGAGGCCGACCATCGTCGCGGTCGGGTCGAGGCCGCCCGCGGCGGTGTGGATGATGATGTCGCTGCCGTGCACCGACGTGGTCGATGGCACCCAGCCGGCGAGCTGCAGGATCCACGGCGCGAGCGTCGCGGCCGCGCTCAAAAGGCCGAGCAGCCACGGGTGGATGAGCCGCCGGTGCGCGGCGAGCAGCGTGATCATGATGATCGCGGGTCCGGGCCCGACCACGATCGGACTGACCATCCACGAGAACAGCGCGAACATCGCGAGGTTTCCGGTGATCGCGACGTAGCCCGACCAGAACGGGTTGCGCGGCGCGATCACGAGCTCGACGAAGATGATGAGCCCGCACACGCTCGGACCGGCGACGAGGTACCAGGTATCGCGCCAGCCGATGTAATAGAGCAGCGGGAAGAACGCGAGATACGCGATCGCGACGAGCAAGCCGAACCGCGCGCTCGTGCGCAGCGCCTGGAGATCCTGCGCGTACAGCTCGTGCTCGACCTCGGCCGGGACCTGCTGGGGCGGCTGCACCATCAGGTGCGCGACGAGGTCGGCGGGCGCGCGATCGGTGGGATCGAGCGCGAGTGCGCGACCGGCGGCGCGGAGCGCTTCGCGGCGCTGGATCGCGCCGTCGCCGCGCATCAGCGCGGCACGCGCCGCAGCGAGATCGGCGCGCGCGAGGTCCCTGCGCATCGCGATGTCGCGGTTACCGTCGAGGTAGTGCTGGACGGCATCGTGGAGCGCGCGCGCGGTCGGGAAGCGCGCGTCGCGCTCGAGCTGGGTCGCGCGCACGCAGATCGCGTCGAGCTCGGGCGGGATCTCGCGCTCGGGCGCGCGCTTCGACGCGCGCGCGTCGATCGGGACGAGCGCCGACGCCAGCGCGGCCTGGCCGCGCGGGTGGAGCGGCTGGAGCGCGAGGATCTCGAACAGGATGCAGCCGAGCGCGTAGACGTCGGCGCGGCCGTCGAGGTCGGTGTCGCCGCGCACCTGCTCGGGCGAGATGTAGCCAGGCGTGCCGAGGATCGCGCCGGCGAGCGTCTGCATGCCCTCGACGCTGTCGATCGTGGCGAAGCTCGCGCGCTCGGTGCGCTCGCCCGACACCCGCGCGACGCCCCAGTCGAGCACGTAGACCTCGCCGAAGTCGCCGAGCATGATGTTCGCGGGCTTGAGATCGCGGTGGACGACGCCGCGCGTGTGCGCGAACTCGATCGCGAGGCACACCTCGGCGAACGCGCGCAGCAGGCGCTGCAGCGTGAACTGCTCGACCGCCGCCGGCTCGTTGGCGGCGAGCCGCGGGATCACGTCGGCGAGCGTGGTCCCGGCGAGCTGCTTCATCACGAAGAACGGCTGCCCGGTGGCGTCGTTCGACAGCTCGTGCACCGGCACGACCGCCGGATGCTCGAGGCCACCCTGGATGCGCGCCTCGCGCAGGAAGCGCGCGAGCACGTCGGGCGTCGGGTCGGCCACGCGCAGCCGCTTGATCGCGACCGCACGGCCGATCTGGTCGTCGCGTGCCGACAACACCTCGCCCATGCCGCCGCGCCCGAGCACGTCGACGATCTGGTAGCGCTCGAGCACGTCGCCGGTGCTGATCGTGGGCGCGCGCGAGTCCGAGTCGGTGTCGGGCAGCGTCGGCATCGGCCCGATGCTCGTGGGGAGGTCGGGCAGGTCGGTCGGATCGATCGCCCCGTATAGCCTGGTGCGGCGGGGGGAATCGTCCGGCATGGGGACATCGTACCGGATCGAGCAGAATGGCGAAGGGAACAAGGAACACGGAACGCCGGAGCGCCTTGTTCCTCCTCGTTCCAGTGCGGGCGTGCGCGCGATCCGCCTCGGATCGCTCGTGTGGTTCTAGTTCGTGGTCGATCCCGGCGATGGCAGTGGCAATTCGTCCTCGGTCTTTGCCACCTCCGCCGTCGGAACCGGCTCCGATCGTTCTCGCTTCACGCGCACCGGGGCGTCGCCGTTCGTGGTGCCGTTGCCGTTTCCGTTTGCCTTCGCCGGCGCGGCGACGCGCTTGCCCTTGTCCTTCTGCGCTTCATCGACCCGAGCTGGGGCGCGCTCCGCGCGCGCTCGCTCGGTCTCGCGCTCCTCGCGCCGCTTCTCGCGCATGCGGCGCAGCCCGCCGGTCATGATCTCGGCGATCAGCTGGTCGTATTCCATGCCGCATGCCTTCGCGATCAGCACCAGGTCCGAGTAATCGGGGGTCAGCCCGGGCAGCGGGTTCACCTCGAGCACGTAGATGCGGCCGTCGGCGTCCATGCGCATGTCGACGCGGGCGACGTCGCGGCAGTCGAGCGCCCAGAACGTCGCGCGCGCGATCTTCTCCATCGCCTTGAGCTCGGCCTCGGTCAGCTTCGCGGGGCATTCGTAGTAGACGTGCTTCTCCCACTCCTGCTTGACGGCGAAGTCGTAGACCGGCCGCGCGCTCGCGTTCACATCCGCGACCTTGAACTTGATCTCCATCGGCGGCAGCACGCGCGGCCGCTTGTCGCCGAGTAGCCCCACCGTGAACTCGCGGCCGGCGATGTACTCCTCGACGAGCGCGGGCTGGCGGTAGCGCTCGACGATCGTCTTGACCGCGGCGCGCAGCTCGTCCTCGGTGTCGACCACGCTCGTCGAGCCGATGCCCTTGCTCGAGCCCTCCGCGTTCGGCTTCACGATCAACGGGAACCGCATGTCGGCATCGAGGCGCTCGCGCGCCGACTCCATGAGCTGGAACTTCGGCGTCAGGATGTCGTGCTGCAGCAGCACCTTCTTGCCGAGCGCCTTGTCGAGCGCGATCGCGAGCGTCGCCGAGTCGCTGCCCGTGTACGGAATCCCGAGCAGCTCGCACAGCGCCGGGACCTGGGCCTCGCGGTTGCGCCCCTCGACGCCCTCCGCGATGTTGAAGATCAAGTCGACATCGGCTTCCGCGAGCACGCGCGGCAGATCCGGCGTGGCTTCGAGATGCACGACGATGTGACCCTGCCGTGCCAGCGCGTTCGCGATCGCGATGATCGTCTCCGGCGGATCCCACTCGGCCTCGTCGTCGCCGGCGTGCGAGCGCTTGACGTTGTACGTGAACCCGACGCGAATCGGCTGGACCTTGCGGCCGGTCTTGATCGGGCTCGCGGTCAGCCCGGAGCGCAGCGCAGCGGCGTTCAGGATCGCCGCGATCGTCGCGTGGTAGGTCAGGCCGAGCTGCGCGGTCGCCGCGAACAGCGAGCTCGACGTCGCCAGCGCGGGCAGCGCGTTGACCTCGAGCAGGTAGATGCGGCCTTCGGCGGTGATGCGGAAGTCGAGGCGCGCCACGTCGCGCAGCCCGAGCGACCGGATCGCCTCGTGCGCGATCTGGCGCAGCCGCGCTGCCACGTCGCGCGGCAGGTTCGCGGGGCAGCGGTACTGCACGCGGTTCGGCTCGAGGTGCTTGAGCCGGTAGTCGTAGATCTTGAGCTTGTCGGTCTCGTCGAACAGCATCTCGACCGGCGTGAGCAGGCCGTCGTCGTGGCCGACGCCCTCGAGAAATCCGACCGAGACATCCTGGCCGTCGATGTACTCCTCGACCAGCACGCCGTCGGGATACGCGCGCAGCGCCGCCTTGAGCGTGCTGCCGAGCTCGCGCGGCTCCTTCACCACCGACGACCCGAGCGCGCCGTTGTAGATGCCCTTGCTCGATCCCTCGTGGTTCGGCTTGACGATCACCGGGAACGCGAGCCCGGCGCCGCGCTCGACGATCTGGTCGTAGTTGCGCACGTGCACGTGCACGGCGCGCGGCGAGTCGATTCCGGCGCGATGCAGGACGAGCTTGGTCAGCCACTTGTCGAGGGTGATCGCGTTCGTGTACGCGTCCGAGCCCGTGAACGGGATGCCGAGCTCTTCGAACAGTGCCGGATAGAACGCCTCGCGCATGCGGCCGCGATCGCCTTCCGCCGTGTTGAAGATGAGGTCGGGATCGATCGCCTCGAGCCGCTCGAGCAGGTTCGACGCCGGCCCCGACACCTCGACCTTCTCGACCTCGTGGCCGGCGGCCTCGAGCGCCGCGGCGATCGCGCTCACCGTATCGGCGCTGTCGTACTCCGCTTCTTTTTCGGTCTCGCGGACGTCGCTGAGCCGGAGGTTGTAGGTGAAAGCGATCTTCATGAGCGTGCTCACACTTAGCAGAGCGGTGTGACAGCTTCGCAGTCAATAGGTCATCCCGCACGGGGATTCCTTCGGGCCGGGGTGGCTCGTGCTTCGCACTCGCAGTTTGCCACGCGCTCAGTCATAACCGACATGTGCGCTCTCTGTTCCTGGCGGTGGTCGTCGCGGCCTGCGGTGGTCGAGCGGCCGCGCCGGTCATGCCGCGCGCGCCCGCCGAAGCGCCCGCGCGCGATCTCCAGGCCGCGAAGCAGAACGCGCCGCATGTCGAGGGCGCGCAGGCCGAGGCGAAAGATCCCCGCGTCGTCGATCTCGACATCATCCGCATCACCGCGCGCGAGACCTCGCCAGGCGGCGACCGCGAGACCGAGCAGATCGCGACCGCCGACCTGTTTCGAGACGCCGGAGACGCCGCGAAGGCCGGCCAGACCGAGCGCGCGGTCGCGATCTATCGCCGCATCGTGGCGGAGTTTCCCGAGTCCAAGTACGCCCCGACCGCGCTGTTCGACATCGCCGCGATCTACGACGGCCGGCGCGACCTCGACGCGACCATCGCGACGCTGCGCGAGCTGGTGAAGGCATACCCGGCGTCGCGCGAGTCGATCGACGGCCACCTGTTCATCGCGGCGCTCCAGACCGACCACGAGCAGTACGCGGACGCGCTCGCGACGCTTGGCGAGGTGCTCGCGCGCACGAGCCTGACCTATGCGGACCGCATCGAAGCCTACGCGCGCCAGGGCTATTGCCAGCTCGAGCTGCATCACTTCGACGACGCCGACGCCGCGCTGGCGCAGGCCATCGCGGCGTGGCAGCAGGTCCCGCACGTCGACGACCCGTACTACATCGCGATGGCGTACTACTACCGCGGCGAGGTCGCGCATCGCAGGTTCCTCGAGGCGCCGGTGCGCTTGCCCGACGATCAGCTCGTCGCCGATCTCGAGGCGAAGCGCGTGCTCGCGGTCAAAGCCTACGATCTGTGGAAGGAGAGCCTCGGGTTTCGCCAGGCGTACTGGGCGACCGCGTCGGGCTATCAGATGTCGCAGATCTTCGTCGAGCTGTGGGAGGCGACCGTGAAGGCGCCGTATCCCGCGAAGATCGCGGAGCCGACGCGCCAGAAGTACGTCGAGGACGTGCACGACCGCGTGCGCGAGCACCTCGACAAGGCGCTCGAGGGCCACCGCATGAACGTCGAGCTCGCGAAGGCGTTCGGCGTCGAGACGTCGTGGAGCCGGGGCAGCGCGCAGCGTGCCGCGCAAGTGATGGCGCTGCTCGCCGACGACGCGGCCGGGCACTACGTGACTCCCGGGTCGCCGGGCGCGATCGATGCGACCCGGTGATTTCGCACCTATATAATGATGCCGTCTTGACGATCTCGAGGGTCCCGTTTATACGTCGTCGTCCTCCTCTGCTGGCGTAGCTCAACCGGTAGAGCACCTGACTTGTAATCAGGAGGTCGCGGGTTCAAGTCCCACCGCCAGCTCAGCAGAAGCAAATCGATCGATTCCTGGAGGGATGCCCGAGCGGCCAAAGGGAGCAGACTGTAAATCTGCCGGCTCTACGCCTACGGTGGTTCGAATCCACCTCCCTCCACCATGCGGGCGTAGCTCAGTTGGTAGAGCGCCAGCCTTCCAAGCTGGCTGTCGAGGGTTCGAGTCCCTTCGCCCGCTCCCTGCGGTCGCGGTCGTCGCGCTGCTAACGCAGCGCTCGGCCGCTTCGCGGCCAGGGACTCTCCGTCTCACGTGTGCTCGCGCTGCGCGCGAGCCACGTGAGTAGCGACTCCCTTGGTGCTAGCACGATCGGATCAAGCAATCGGATCTAGCGTGGCGGGAGAACCCGGATTGTTGTATCTACAGGGGCCCGATTTGCTGCCCTCGTAGCACAGTGGTAGTGCACTTCCTTGGTAAGGAAGGGGTCGCGAGTTCAATTCTCGCCGAGGGCTCGAGGCCAACCAACATGTCCAAAGAGAAATTCATCCGCAACAAGCCCCACGTGAACATCGGAACGATCGGCCA
>DATJXL010000324.1:0-33852 GCA_035500135.1 Kofleriaceae bacterium | reverse complement strand
CGAAAACGCCCCGCGCCTTCGACGCCTTGGTCGACTGGCTGCTCCCGATCTGGCGCAACCCGATGGGCTTCACCAAGGACCAGCTGCGCGGGATTTCGGCACCCACGATGGTGGCGGACGGCGACCACGACGAGGTCATCGTGATGGACCAGATCGTGGAGATGTCGAAGTTGATCCCGAACGCGAAGCTACAGGTGTTCGCGGATACGAGTCACTTCGCGCTGTGGCAGGACCCGACGGACTTCGACAAGGTGCTGGTCGAGTTCCTCGGGGACTAGCGCGGGCGCGCCGGAACGCCGATGGCCGTCACGCCGTTCCCGATCGATTTCACGACGCACGCCTGCGCACCGATCACCGCGTCGTCTCCGATCACGATCGGATCGTTAGCGGTACCGTTGATGATGCTGGCGCCCGTTCCAACGTACGCACGCGCGCCGATGAAGACCCAGCCGGAGACGTGCACGCCGGGCGCGAGCGTCGCGAAGTCGCCGAGCCGGACGTCGTGGCCGATCGTGCAGTCGAGGTTGAGCTGGACGTGGTGACCGAGCTCGATGTCGCAGGTCAGGATGTTTCCGGCGCAGATCACGGGCCCGGTTCCCCATCGCACCCATCGCGACTTCTCGACGCGCGGATGCACGAGCTCGGCGAAGCGCAGCCCTGCCGACTCCACGTTGGCCGCGAGGCTCTGTCGGGCCGACGGCGAACCGATCCCGAGCGCGACCTCGACTTCTTGCTTGCTCGCGCGCAACGCATCGAGCGTGATCACCGGGATACCGCCGAGCAGCGAGCCGACCTTCGGAGCATCGTCGATGAAGCAATGCACCTCGCGCTCGCACTGTTCCGCGAGCCAGGCGACCTCGCGTCCGAAGCCGCCGGCGCCGTATACCGCGATCGGCGGCAACTTCACGACCCACCCGCGGGCTTGGGGTTGACGAGCCGGCGCAGCCGCGACAGAGGTGCCTCCATCGCGTACCAGCTCGCCGATGCGATCGCGATCGTCAGCGCGAGCGCGGCCGTGGCGGTCGGCAACATGCCGAGGTGCAGGCGCGCGACCGTGACGATGGCGAACATGTGGATCAGATACGCCATGTAACTGATCTTGCCGACGTAGCGCATCACCGGGTGACACAGAAAGCCCGCGACCAGCCCGCTCGAGCCGAGGCCTGCGACGAGGCCGAGCATCGCGGTGAAGAACAGCGTCGACAGCCCGAACCCGAACAGGTTGAACATCAGATCGTTGTGGCTGGTGCGAAACGTCGGCAACGCGAGCGACAACCCGGCGAACACGGCGATGGCGGCGACGGCTGCGGCCGCGAAGCGCCCGCGATTGTCGGCGAAGAAGCGCGGCTTCGTCGCGCTGGCGAGCGCTAGCAGCGCACCGGCGGCGAGCTGATCCATCCGGCACAGGACGAGCCGGTACACCGAATGAAAGCCGACCGAGGTGAACGCGAAGCGGAACGCGAACGCCAGCACGACGACGGCGACGAACACCGACCGCAGGCGGTGGCGAGGCGCGAGCAGGACGATCCACGGCCAGATCAGGTAGAACTGTTCTTCGACCGCGATCGACCACATCGGGTTGAGCGGCCCTTCGATCGGCTTGTTGTGGATCGCATCGCGGACGTTCGATGCGAAGCCGTAGAACCAGCCGAGCTCGTGGAGGGCGATCGGCGTGACCACGAAGGTCAGCGTGAGCGCGAGGTAGTAGGGCGGAACGATGCGCAGCAGCCGGCGGTAGTAGAACGTGACGATCGAGCTCCGGACCGTGCTCGAGCTCCCCAGCTCGAGCAGGTTGCGCGTGATCAGAAACCCGCTCAACACGAAGAACTGATCGACGCCCATCCACAACAGCGGCGCGTGCACGGCGTGATGCAGGAAGACCGCCATGAAAGCCAGCGCACGCAGGCCGTCGAACTGGGGAATTCTCGCGGTGTCGGCCATGTCAGTACTTCAGCTCGCCGTCGACGCCGATGTAGAGCGGCGGAGAACCGGATGGTAGCGCGCCGGCGTCTCGCGCCCGCGCGGTAGCGTCGTCGGGCAGACCGCCTAGATCGATCGCGATGCCGCGCGCACCGCTCGCCGGCGCGGGTCGCAGATCGTCGTCGACCCGGGTGTGGGACAGGCTGGCGACGCGCGCGAACGTCGGGCTCGTGGCGAGCCGGCTGTGCGCCTCGAACCCGGTGGCGCGAACGTCGTCGAGCGAGCTCCACGTATGCTCGGTGCACCGCTTCGATCCATCCGCACAGCGAAACAGAGGCGTCGCGGCGGCTCCGACACGGACCCAGAGGTTGCCGTCGGAGAGCAGGACGGGACGGCCGTCCGGCTGGCGAGCAGCTCGATACGACGCCTCCGGTACGAACGCGAGCGAGCGATCCGCGCTCGTCTGGTCGACGACGACGACGTTGTTGACGAACCACCGCGGATTCACGGCGGTGCCGTCGGCCTCGAGCGACTTGAAGAAGGCGAGGCCGATCTGCTCGCCGGGATGGCCGAGCAAGATCGTGTCCTGGTAGAAGAACGTGGGGCCGGCCGAGAAATCATCCTTGAACACGTGACCGAAGCGCATCACTTCTTGATCTGGATCCTTGTCGTCGCCCGGCGGGCGAGTTCCCGGAACGCGGTCGCGCAGGTCGAAGATGTTGCGATACAGATAGCGCGGGCCGGTCGGTTTTCGCCCCGCGCCCGAGATCGCGGTGAGCACGCGCTCGAACACGTTGTCGTAGATCCGCAGGTTCTGGATCGCGGTCGAGTGGCTGATCACGAGTGCATCGTCCTGAATATTGCGAATCAGGCAGTGATGAAGCGAGCTGTCGATGCCGCTCATGTACACGTCATGGCCATTGACGAGCTCGCAGTACGCGATCTCGATGTTGCGATCGTCCTGGCCCACGCCGAGCAGCCCGCGCGAGGTCTTCCGAATCAGATCGTTGTCGGCGATCGTCCCGTCGGGCAACTGCATCTTGTAGTTGTCCTTGTAGTCGCTGCGGAACGTCCACGTCGGAATCCCGCCGTCGATGCGGCCGTGGATGTACGAAACATTCGAACAACCGTTGATCTCGAGCCCGAGCATGGCCGCGCGGATGTCGACGTGATCGAGGACGATCGACTGCGAGTCCGACACGACCGCCGTGCGGCTACCACCTCCCGCGACGGTGAGATCGTGGATCTGGATGAACGACGATTCCTTGATCCGAAGCGGCGTGCTGCTGCGTTTCCAGACCGCCAGCTCGAGCCCGCTCGGATCCGTCGGACCGCTGTAGTCGGCGAGCGAATCGACGTGATTGTTCGTGTGCGAGAGTCGCAGATGGATCACGCCGCTCGCCGGGTCCTGCCACAGCCCGGGCCCGAAGTACGTCCACGCCCGAGGCAGCCCGCGCACCACGTTCGGCCCGGGAGAGCTGCCGTCGTGGACCCAGCGCTGATTCGGCGAGCGCAGATCCTCGAGCCGGCTGTACGTCAACAGACGCGTGTATTCGGCGCTGCGCGTGAACACGCCGTAGTCCGCCAGCTCTTCGTCGGAAACGGGCGAGCCCGGCGGCGACACCCACTCATCGGGTGCCGAGCCCGGATCGCTCGAACGCTGCCACGCGACCTCCATGCGTGCGCCCTCGACGACGACCGGCTCGCCGGGGTACGAGCGAATCTCGATCGGCGCGGTCGCGGTTCCATGCACGCCGATGAGCGAGATGTCCTCGCGATAGCTGCCCGCGTGCAAGAACACACGCGTGCCGGCGGGGGCCGCGGCGAGCGCGCGCCTGATCGTGTGGAGCGGATGGTTAGCGCTTCCGTCCGCGTCGTCGCTGCCGGTCGGGCTCACGAAGCGATCGAGTGCGCCCGGCGCGGCGATGATCTCAAGATAGAACACCGAGCTGTGCTTGTCGCCGATCAGCTGGTACAGGCGGCCGGCAGCTTCGGACCGAGGGGTGCCGACGATCCGCCCGTTATCGTCGCGCAGCCCGGCCGGCAATGCGGGCTCCACGCGCTGCGATTCGTCGGGCATGACCGCGCTGTCGACCGGCATGCCCACGAACGCGGTCAGCCGGCGTGTCGCCGCCGGGCTCGGAGCCGTGACCTGCAACGGCTCGATCTTCGTCGGCTTGTGCTCGCAGCCGCCGATCGCGAACGCGAGCGCCACGAGCGCGCGGCGCGCCGTCATGCCTGCGGCCGACCCAGCAGCTCTCGGGTTGCCGGCCCGAGGTTGAACAGCGCGTCGATGACGGCCAGGTTCGGAATGAACTCGAGCTTCGGGAAGAGCTGGCGATACGTCGGATGCGCGTAGTCCTGGAATTGCACGGATACCCCGGCGCTCTCGTACATCGCGAGATCCATGTACAGCTTGCCGCCGGGTCCGGACAGGTAGGTGTCGGCGCCGACCGCCTTGCAGATCGCGATATGGCGTTCGTTGGCATCGCCAGCGACCTCGAGCTCCGACGACAGCTTGAGCTTCGCGGACAGCCCGAGCACCGACATCGTCCACCGCATGAGGTCGAGATCGAGCGTCACGAGATCGCGCTGCTCTCCGTTCAGGATGATGTCGCGCAGGCCCGGCGACAGCTCGGCGAAGAACGGAGCCGGGGAATAATTCGTGACGAGCGCCGCCCAGTGCTTCTTGCGCCAGTTCGATTCCGAGTCGATCTGCACTTCCTTGATCAGCTGTCCGCGGCGCTGCTTGATCGGGACGGTGAGCCACTGCTTTCCCGTCTGCATCTTGATCACGTTGCGGTGCTGGAAGCCGCGCTCCTGAAACTGCACATCATCGAGCACGACGAGCATGTCGGCTCGCGATAGCTTGTCGAAGAAGCCGAGATACGGCAGGAACTGCGGCTGGTGGTTCGCGACGATCACGCCGGGTGCCACTCCGCCCGCAGCAGCGCCATCAAGACCACGTCAACGTGCGCGCCCTGAAGGTACATCGCGTCGCGCAGGCGCCCCTCGGCCTTGAAGCCGAGCTTCTCATACAGGCGGATGGCGCGGTCGTGGTTGGCCGCGACGCGCAGCCAGATGCGATTCAGACCGAGCTGGTGAAAGCCGTACTCGACCAGTGCGGAGCACGCTTCGCTGCCGAGCGAGCGCCCCCACGTCGCGGGCGAGCCGATCCGGATCCGCAGCTCGGCCTGCCGCGAGATCAATTCGATGTCGACCAGGCAGCACGTTCCGATCAGGCGATGATCCGACACGATCTCGATCCCGAACCACACCGCGTGCGGATCGCTGTTGACCGCGCGCCACCACGATTCCTGCTGCGCGTCGCTGATCGGCTTGTACACGTTCGACAGCCGCAGCACTTCTTCGTCGTTCACGAACGCACGCAGCGTCTCGAGATCGTTCGTGCTGAGCGCTCGCAATCGCACCGTTCGGTCGGTCATGTCGTCACCTCTGGCCCTCGGGGCGCGTCGCTTGATCGGGAGACGTGTTGCGTTGCGCGAGCAGGACTCCGACGGTACCGAGTAGCACGCGAAGATCGAGCGTCCACGACCACGCCTTCACGTATTCCGCATTGATCGCCTGGCGAGTCGACCAGTCATTCGCGAACGCACCCCGCGTGAATGTCCACGCGGTGCAGCCCGGCGGCATCGCGAAGCGAATCAAGTGCTCTTCGGCGTAGTGGGGCACGTTCTCGGGAAGATCGGGCCGCGGCCCGACGAGGCTCATCTGCCCGGCGAGGACGTGGGCGAGCTGCGGCAGCTCGTCGAGGCGCCAGTCCCGCAACACGCGGCCGATCGGCGTCAACCGCGGGTCTTCCCGCGTGACCTCGCTGCGCCCCGCGGCAAAGCCGGTCGAGTCGTGAGCGAGCATGGTGCGGAATTTCCACATCGTGAACAGCTGGCCGTCGAGGCCGACGCGCGTCTGCCGCAGGAGAACCGGCCCTTTGCTCGTGGCTCGGACCAGCAGCGCGACCGTGCCCGCGACCGGAACGGCCGCGAGCGAGGCCGGAATCGCGATCACCAGATCGATGGCGCGTTTCGCGCGGCGGGCGAGCGCGCTCGTGCGCCACGGCAACTGAGAGGCGAAGGTGGCGATCGCGGCCGAGATCCGCGTTTGCTGGGTTCCGTAGTCGGTCATGTCGATCTCGCGAGCAGTCGCTCGTACGTCGCGAGTACCTTCTCGAACACATTCCGCTCGTCGAACCGAGCCAGCGCGATCTTCCGGCCTTCGGCGGCCATCGCTTCGCAACGCGCGCGATCGTCGAGCAGGCTCGAGATCGCGCCGGCCAGCGCGCCGACATCCCGCAACGGGACGAGCAAGCCGTTGCGGCCGTGCTCGATACAGCTGCGGCATCCGCGAATGCTGGTCGCGACCGTCGGGATGCTCATCGCCGACGCCTCCATCAGCGTGCGCGGGAAGCCTTCGCGATGCGAGGCCAGCACGCACACGTCCATCAACGCGTAGAGCTCGGGCATGTCATCGCGATGGCCGGCGAAGACGCACGTGTCGGCGACTCCGTACCGCGCGGCGGTCTCGGGGCGGATCGCATCCTGTTTGGCTTCGTCGATCATGCCGATCAACAGCAGCCGGGCGCGCGGATGGCGCTCGCGGATCGCGCGCGCGGCCTCGAGCAGCTCGAGCACGCCCTTCTCCGCGACCAATCGCCCGACGTAGCCGATGACCGGTGCATCGTCCGCGATGCCGAGCTCGTGCCGCAGCTTCGCGAGACTCGCCGCCGACACACGCGTGCGGTCGAAGCGAACCACGTCGATGCCGTTGCCCAGCACTTCGATCTTCGAAGGCGGACAGATCGATTCCCGCATCGCCGTAGCCACGTCTTCTTCGTTTTGCGAAAGCACGATGTCGCAGAAGCGCATGCCGATCCGCGCGAGGCGAATGTACATCGCGCGGGTTCGCTTCGGCATGAGGTCGTGGAAGTAGAACCCGTGCAGGGTGCTGACCACGATCGGCACGCCCGCGAGGCGAGCCGCGATCGCGGCGTACAGGTCCGGCTTCGCCGTATGAGTGTGGACGATCGTGAATCGTTCACGCCGGAACAGGTTCGCGAGGTGCAGCGTGACCCGCGCATCGGCGAGCGGGGTCAGGTTCGTGGCCCGGCGAAACGGGACCAGCATGTGGCGGATTCCAGCGGCTTCGAGCTCCGCGCCGCCCTCGCCTTGCCCCGAGATGCCGGTGACGTCGAGACCGTGGCTTTGCAGCGCGCGCAGCTGGTTGAGCAGCAGCATCTTGAGCGACTCGGCGATCGTCGTGACATGCGCGATGCGAACTCCTCCGAGACCAGACAAGTGCTCGATGCTGCTCGTCATTTTTTCGACGTCTGGGGCCGAACGGGGGACACCTCGCTGGCAACTAACCGAATCGGATATAACCCGGCCCGATGAACGTTGCCATCGTCACCGCGCGCGCAGGTTCGAAGTCGATCATCGACAAGAACGTGCTCGAGGTTCGTGGCCAGCCGATGGTGCAGTACCCCATCAAGGCCGCGCAGGCCGCGAAGCAGATCGGCGAGGTCTGGGTCTCGACCGACGGCGAAAAGATCGCGGACGCCTCGCGCGCAGCCGGCGCGAAGATCATCCCGCGGCCCGACGAGCTCGGCGGCGACTCGGTCAATCACGGCATCGTCATCAAGCACGCGGTCGAGTACGTCGATCAGCGCGTGTCGAACCTCGAGAACATCGTCTTGCTGTTAGGCAATACCGTCTACATCGACGGCGAGATCATCGATCGCGCGCTCGCGATCCTGGACGACAGGCGCGACGTCGACTCGGTGATGACGGTGTGGGAAGCGGCCGACGATCATCCGTATCGCGCGATGCAGATCAACGCGAACGGGCTGGTCGAGACGTTCGGCGGCCCGCGCCAGGTCTCGACGGAACGCCAGAGCTATCCGAAGGCCTATTACTACGATCAGGGCGTGTGGGCGTTTCGCAAGCACACCGTGCAGTCGCAGAAGGGCCCGAATCCGTGGTGGTGGATGGGAGAGCGCGTGTATCCGATCGTCCGCCCGTGGGTGACAGGGCGTGACGTCCACGGCTTGATCGACGTGTTCTTCTCGGAGCAGTGGGTGAGTCATCCAGACGTTGTCGAGAAGATCAACAAAGAGAATACGTAATGACAGACATCGTCGCAGTAAGCACCAGCTCGTTCGCGAAAGAGGGCAGCCGACCTTTGGAGATGCTGCGCGACGCGGGCTTCGAGGTTCGTCTCAACCCGCACGGCCGCACGCTGACGGTGGACGAAGCGCGCGCGCACCTCTCGGGCGTGATCGGCCTCGTGGCCGGCACCGAGAAGCTCGGCGGCGAGCTCCTGCGCGAGTGTTCCGCGCTCAAGTGCATCTCGCGCGTCGGCGTCGGGATCGACGCGATCGATCTCAAGGCGGCGAGCGAGCTCGGGATCGCCGTCAAGAACACGCCGGAGGCGCATGTCGATGCGGTGGCGGAGCTCGCGCTCGCCGGCATCCTCGCGTTGTTCCGCAAGCTCCCGCAGAGCGACGCGTCGATCCGCGCCGGCAAGTTCGAGAAGCCGATGGGACGGCTGCTGCGCGGCAAGACGATCGGCTTCGTCGGGTTCGGCCGCGTCGCGCGGGCGCTTTCCGCGCTGGTGGCGCCGTTCGGCGTCGAGCAGATCGCGAGCGATGTCGTGCGCGGCGACGGCGTTCGCTACGTCGAGCTCGACGAGCTGATGGCACGCGCGGACGTCGTGACGTTGCACGTGCCGTATTCGAAGTCCGTCCACAACCTGATCGGCGAGGCGCAGCTCGCGCGCATGAAGCCGGACGCGGTCGTGGTCAACACGGCACGCGGCGGCCTGATCGACGAAGCCGCGCTGCACCGTCACCTCGCCGCCAACCCGCGCGCCGGCGCGTATCTCGATTGCTTCGAGAAGGAGCCGTACACGGGCGAGCTCGCGAAGCTGCCAAACATCGTGGTCACGGCGCATATCGGTTCGTACGCGCGCGAGGCGCGCGTGCGCATGGAGACCGAGGCGGTCGAGAACCTGCTGCGAGCGTTAGGGCGCGCGTGAGGATTTTGGTGACCGGTGGTGCGGGCTTCCTCGGGAGCCATCTCGTGGACGCACTCGTCGAGCGCGGACACCAGGTCTCGGCGCTCGATCGCAATCGGTCACGGCATTTTCCTGCGCAGGTTCGGCAGATCGAAGCCGATCTCGGCGACGCCGCCGCGATCGCGGAAGCGGTCACCGGCCAGGATGCGGTCTATCACCTCGCTGCGTTTGCCGATCTCAACGCGGCCAAGACGCGACCGCTGGAGACGGCGAAGATCAACCTGATCGGAACCGTCGAGCTGCTCGAGGCGATGCGCGCGAAGGGCGTGACGCGCTTCCTGTTCGCGTCGACCGCATACGTCTACAGCCGCGAGGGCGGCTTCTATCGCTGTTCCAAGCAAGCGTGCGAGAGCTACATCGAGGAATACGCGAGGACGTTCGGGCTGCGATTCACGATCATCCGGTACGGCTCGCTCTACGGCCCGCGCGCCGATCAGGCGAACGGCGTGTACCGGTTGCTGCGGGCCGCGATGACCGAAGGACGCATCGCCTACAGCGGCGATCCCGAAGACATCCGCGAGTACATCCACGTCGAAGACGCGGCGCGCCTGTCCGTCGACGTGCTCGATGCCGCGTACGAAGGGCAGCACATCATGCTGACCGGAACGAGCCCGACGCGCGCCGCTGATCTGTTCAAGATGTTCGAGGAGATCCTCGGCCGCACCGTGCAGGTCGAGTATCGCCATACGAGCGGGCCGGGCTCGGGTCATTACGCGGTGACGCCCTACACGTACACGCCGCGCCCGGGGCGCAAGCTCGTTACCACGCACTACGTCGACATGGGCCAGGGCCTGTTACGCATGGTCGAGGACATTCATCGTGAGCTCGAAGCTTAAAGCGGTCGTTTTCGACTTCGACGGCGTGATCCTCGAGAGCGCCGGCGTCAAGACCGATGCGTTCTGCGCGCTGTACGAGTCGTATGGACCGAGCGTCGTCGAGAAGGTGCTCGCGCATCACCTGGCGAACCTCGGCGTCTCGCGGTTCAAGAAGTTCGAGTGGATCGCCAACAACATCCTCGACAAGCCGCTCGCCAAAGAAGAGAGCGTCGCGCTGGGAGAGCGGTTCTCGGCGCTCGCACTCGAACGCGTGATCGCCGCGCCGTTCGTGCGCGGCGCGGATGCCGCGCTGGCCGCGCTCGCGCCGCGATTGCCGCTCATGGTCGCTTCCGGAACTCCGCAGGACGAGCTCGATCACATCGTCGACGCCCGCGGCCTGCGGAAGTTCTTCTGCGAGGTCCACGGCACGCCGCGTGAGAAGCCGGTGATCCTGCGCGCGATCATGGCGGAGCGCAGGCTCGCTCCGTCCGAGGTGCTGTTCGTCGGCGACGGCCTGACCGATCACTCCGCGGCGCGGGCGACCGACGTCGCGTTCCTCGCCCGCGATACCGCCGAGCTTCACGACGAATGGGTCAAGCTGGCCGCTCGCCGCGTCGCGGATCTGCAGGAGCTGCCGGAGATCGTCGAGACGTGGACAAGCTGATCAAGAGCATGCGAGCGACCGCGCACGAGCTATTCCGGGCAGCTCGCGATCCGGCGTTGCTCGTCTGGGGCCTCTATCTGCTGGCCGTTCCGGTCTACATCTTCAAGAGCGGAATCCCGCAGCCCGGCGACTACCTCGTGTTCGTGCTCGCGCCGATGTTGCTGGGACGCCGGCGCCCACTGCCGGCCACGGTCCCGGCTCGCAACGCGTTGCTCGTATTCCTGCTCCACATGACGCTGATCAATCTCTTGTGGTCGCTGGCGCTCGGCTCGTGGAGCTTCAAGGGCAAAGAGGGCTTCCTCATGCCCCCGGTCTTCTACATCTACAACGTGATCATGTTCTTCAACGTGCTCGCGCTGTACCAGAAGTACCGCGACCGCTTCCTGTGGTTCACCGCGAAGCTCATCATCATCTCGCTCGGCGTGCAGGCGTTCGTCGCGCTGTTTCACGTCTCGGCCAGCCTTCGCGCCGCGGCTCTGTTCAACAACGCGAACCAGCTCGGTGCCTTTGCCGTGCTGAGCGCCTCGCTGCTGCTGATGTTTCACCGCAGCAAGCACATCTCGACGCTCGAGGTGACGTTCGGAGTACTCGCCACCGTGTACCTGTGCCTGATGTCGGCGTCGCGCGGCGCGCTCGTCGGCATCGGCCTGCTCGCGGTGTGCGGCGCGTTCGTGCGGATCCGGACGATCTTGCTCGTCGGTGGAGCGCTCGTGGTCATGCTGCTCGTCGGCGGACCGATGCTGGATGCGTTGCATCGTACGACCTCGCGCGTCAAGAACGACACGAACATGACGGTGTTCGAGGAGCGCGGCTACGACCGCATTATGAACAACCCCTGGTACGTCGTCATCGGATCCGGCGAAGGCGATTACGATCGCTTCGAGGACAGCACGGCGATTCACCATCACGAGATTCACTCGTCGTTCGGGACTCTGATCTTTTGCTACGGAATCGCCGGACTGATCCTGTTCGGCGTGTTCGTCTACTTCGTGCTGCGAGGTAGCGGTTTTCGAACATGGTTACTCGTCGCGCCGAGCTTCGTGTACGGCATGACTCATCAGGCACTTCGAACAACCATGTTCTGGGTGTTACTCGCGGTGGTGCTGGCCATCCACTGCGAGCGCAAGGCGAGCCGCGAGCGAGAACGCGCCAAGCGCCCGACCGCGCTCAAGCTCACGCGAGCAGCTGCGTGAGCACGTCGGCGACGTTCGCCGTCGCGCGGCCGCGCTGGAACACGTGTCTTTCGACGAACCTGTCGCCGATTTCCTTGCGCGTCGCGGCGTGATCGAGCATCTCGGCGAGCCCGGCGGCGATCGAGCCGCTGCGCAGGCCCACCGCGGCACCGCGCTCGACGTACTCGAACCCGAAGCCGTGCGACGGAATCTCGAGAGACGCGATCGGTTTACCGAACATCAACGCCTCGAGGCCAACCGTCGAGGTCAGAACGATGCCTGCTCCTGCGGCGGCGAGCGCGGAGAACAGCGGCACGTCGGTGAGCACTTTGACTCGATCGGCGGCACGCGTCTTGGCCGCGGCTCGCGCGTACTCCTGCGGATCTTCGTGCAGATGATTCTTCACGATCACGTCGAGGTCGCGTTCGCGCAAGAACGGCTCGGCCTCCTCCAGCATCGACTGGAATAGCTCGAGCTTGCCGTGGCGTGTGCCGTAGCCCTGGATCTCGATCGGATTGGACAGAAACGCGATCGGCGGCTTGCGCAGCCCGAGCTTCGTCAGCAGCTCCGCGCCGCGTGCCGTCCACGACGACGGATCGAGTGCATCGAGGCGAGGCGTGCCGGTAACGCGAATCACGCGGGGATCGACGCCGCGCACGCGAAAGAAGTCGGCGCTGCCTTCGCCCCACGCGCAGAGCGCCGCGAGCCCGCTCGTGCCGTAGGCATCGCCGTTCGGAGTCACCAGCCGAATACCTTCTTGCATCAGCACGACCGCGGCGCGGTCGCGTAACGCTTTGACGAGTCCATCGTACGGAAATACCCAATCATTGGGCACGACGACGACCTGGCTGCGCCCCACGAGCTGCATCGTGCGGGGTACGAGCATCGCGGATACCGCGCGCTGGGCGAGGTGCCGCAGCCGGTTGCCGCCGGCGTTGGTCGCGCCTTCGCTGCTGCCCGCGGACGGCGACTTTCGAACCGCCAACGGAATGGCCCGCTTCACCGGAACGTCCAGCTCTCGCGGCGACTCCAGCCCGCGTAGCTCGGCCAGCGAGATCAACTGGCACTTCTTCCCCCGCGACATCAGCGCGCGCGCGACCGGCAGCATCATCTCCACGTGATGGCGTGGGTTGGTGAACACGAACGAGATGTCGGTCACGTCGACGGTATACACGATCGACGAGGCGACCACATGCTAGGCTTCGCACGTGTCGACGGGTACGTTCTGCATCTCGATCGACGTCGAGCTCGCCTGGGGAATCTGGGATCGCCCGTCGGCAGACTACTTCGCGCGGTGCGCGGACCGCGAGCAGCGCATCATTGATGCGATCCTCGCGTTGTTTTCGACGCACGACATTCGCGCGACCTGGGCGATCGTGGGCCGGCTCCTCGAGCGAACGCCGGCACCGCCCGCATCCAGCGCGTTCGGAGACGAGATCTGGTTCGCGCCCGGCGTCGTCGATGCGATCCGCGTGGCGTCTCCCGTGCAGGACATCGGATCGCACTCGTTCGGTCACATCTACTTCGGAGACGCGACGCGCGACCAGGTCGATCGCGACCTCGAAGCCGCGCGCCGCGTTCACGCGAACCACCGTCTCGGGTTCTCGTCGTTCGTGTTCCCGCGCAACCAGGTCGCTCACCTCGATGCGCTCGCCGCGGCAGGCATCAAGGTGTTCCGCTCCGAGGACCTCGGCTGGCATGTCTCGCTGCGGCGGCTGGGCAAGCGGATCGGTCAGCTCGCGAACCTCGGCGACAAGATCGCGCCGATTCCTCCGGCAACCGTGACGCCGCTCGTGCATTCCAACGGGCTCGTAGAGCTGCCGAGCTCGATGCTGCTGATGGGGCGCAGCGGCATGAGGCGCCTCGTTCGCCCGGAGGCGATGGTGTGGAAGGCGCGGCTCGGGCTACGGTCCGCCGCACGAACCGGACGATGCTTTCATCTCTGGTTCCATCCGTCGAACTTCTATCACGAGACCGAAGTTCAGCTCGAGGTGCTCGAGCAGATCGTCGGTGCGGCGGCGAGGATGCGCGATCGCGAGCAGCTCGAGATCCGTACCATGAACGATTTCGCTACAGCGTGAGACTAACTTAGGATACGCCCGATGTCGGCCGCGCATGAACCGTTCGCAGATCCCCTCGTCGCATTCGACGGGTCTCCGGCGAGCTACTTGAAGGCCGCGCGCTCTCTCGCGACCACCGCCGAGACGCGCAAGCCGATCACGGTCGCGATCCTGGCGAGCTTCACCGCCGACGTTCTATCGCCGTACCTCGTGGTCGAGGCCGCGCGGCGCGGGTATGCGCTCAAGGCCGTGGTGGCGCCGTTCGGGCAGATCGAACAGCAACTGTTCGATGCGGCGAGCGAGACCTATCGCGAGAAGCCGCAGGTCATCGTCATCGCGATCCGCCTCGAGGATGCCGCGCGAGCACTGTGCGACGACTTCGTTCGCTCGTCGCCCGCGCAGCTCGCGCACGAGGTCGATGCGTATGTCGCGAGGCTGCGCCGGCTCGTCACGTCCATTCGCGAACGGTCCACAGCGCATATCTTGATCTGCAATCAGGCGCCGCTCGCCCGCCTCGTCGCCGGCCTGGCCGACGCGTCGATCGATCCTTCGCAGCAGGACGTCGTCGCGGATCTCAACCGCAAGATCGCCGACGTCGCCCGTTCGTCGAGCGGTACGTACGTACTCGACATCCATCGCCTCTCATGCGAGGTCGGTCTCGCTCGCTGGATCGATCCGAAGCTCGTGTACTGGGCGCGGGTTCCGTTGTCGACCGAGGCGCAGATCGCGACGGCGGGGCTGGTCGCTCGCTACGTGCGCGCGGTGGATCGGCCGCCGGCGAAGTGTCTGGTGCTCGATCTCGACAACACGTTGTGGGGCGGCGTGCTCGGCGAAGACGGGATCTCCGGGATCCAGCTCGGCGAGGACTATCCGGGCAACGTGTTCAAGGCGTTTCAGCGCCAGGTGCGTAGCTATCGCGATCGCGGCGTGTTGCTCGCGATCGCGAGCAAGAACAACGAAGCGGACGTGCGCGAAGCGTTCGCCAGCCATCCCGATCTCGTGCTGCGACTCGAGGATTTCGCGGCGACTCAGATCCACTGGAACGACAAGGCGCAGAGTCTTGCCAACATCGCAGCGCAACTGAATATCGGGACCGATGCGCTCGTGTTCTTCGATGACAATCCGGTCGAACGCGCGTGGGTGCGCGAGCGCATGCCGGAGGTTCACGTGATCGAAGTCCCGAAGGATCCGATCGGGTATGGCGCGGCGCTCGACGCCGCCGGCGTATTCGACGCGCTCGCGATCACCGACGAGGATCGCGGGCGTGCCGAGCTGTATCGCAGCGATGAAGCTCGCAAGACGCTCGAGACCGAGAGCACCTCGCTCGAGGCCTTCCTCGAGAATCTGCGAATGAAGGTCACGATCGGCGCGTTCGACGCGGCGACATTGCCGCGCATCACGCAGCTGATCGGCAAGACCAATCAATACAACCTGACGACGCGCCGCCACACCCGGGCCGATTTGGAACAGATGATGGCGCGCGGCGGAATCGGCATCTGGATGCGCATCGAGGATCGCTTCGGCGACAACGGACTGGTCGGAGTCGCGATCGCGATTCCCGACGGCGAGGACTACGAGCTCGACACGTTCCTGATGAGCTGTCGCGTGCTCGGGCGGATGGCAGAGACGACGATGTTCTCGTCGTTGGCCCGGCGTGCTCGCACGCGTGGGGCGCGCCGCATGTGGGGCCAGTACGTCGCGACGAAGCGCAACGCGCCGGCCGCCGGGTTCCTGGCGAAGCATGGCTTCGCGAAGAGCGAGAGCCGTCCCGAATGGTGGACGTGTGCGCTCGATCAGATCGAGGCGTTGCCCACGCTGTTCGAGCTCGTGGAGCAGTCATGACGACGCGAATCGCTCGAGTGCTGTCGAACGTATTCGGCGTGAATGCGGCCGAGATCACCGAGACCACCAGCCAGGACACGCTCGAAGGCTGGGATTCGCTCAACCATATCCATCTCGTCGCCTCACTCGAGAGCGAGTTCCGGGTCTCGTTCACGACCGATCAGGCACTGGCGATGACGAGCGTGGCTGCGATCCGAGCTGCGCTGAGCGAGCACGGCGTAGCGGGCGACTAGACATGCCGACGTTGCGGCCTGCACATACCACCGACCTGGCTGCCATCTCCGCGTTCCTCGCGCCTCGCCTGCAGGGGGCCGGCGGCGAGGCTCGCTACCGGCGCTACCTCGGCTACAGCTGGCTCGACGACAAGCCCAACCTCGGCTTCTTGATCGAGGACGGCGGGATCCGCGGATTCATCGGAGGCATCTACTCCGTGCGGCGCGTCGCAGGCACCGACCACAAGATGTGCAACCTGACGAGCATCTGGGTCGACGAGAGTCACCGCAAGTGGACGCTGCCGCTATTCAAGCACATGTTCGATCAGCCGGGCTACACGTTCAGCTCGCTCAGTCCGACGCCGCAGGTCGTCGAGATCCTCCGCTTCTTCAAGTTTCACAAGCACGACGCTCACAAGGTCATCGCGACGCCCGCGGCTGGAATCGCGCGGAGCTTGCGGCGAACGCGCGTGTACTCCGCCCGCTCGCTCGAGCGCGAGCTCGACGCGACCAGCCTGCAGATCTTCCGCGATCACCGGCCGTACGGGTGCGGGCACTTTCTCGTCGAGCGCGGCGACGAACGCTGCTACGTGGTCACGGTGCGCCGCGGGCACGGAGTTCGCGCGTTCGCCGACGTGATCTACGCGTCCAACCCCGAGTTCCTCGTGTCTGCGATCGCGCACCTGCACGTGCCCGTCGGCATCACGCACAAGACGATGTTGATCGGGCTCGAGCGCACGTGGGTCGAACGCGTGCCATTCGGAACGTTTGTCTACACGAAGCTTCGTCCCCGGCTGGTTCGCGGCGCGAGCGCCGGGACGTCGGACGTCGACGGGCTTTACACCGAGCTCGTCGTGGTCTCCGGGTGGCCGTGATGCGCGCGCCGTACATTCACGTCGGCTATCACCGCACGGCCAGCACGTTCCTGCAGCAGCAAGTGTTCACGGCCATGCCGCTCAACTGCATCGTGCAGCCCGATCTCGACGAGCTCGTGATGTTCGAGGATTTCGATAGGGCGGCGTGGCTCGATCGCTTCGAGCGCCGCCATCCGATCGATCCGACGCGCGAGACCATCATCAGCCACGAGATGCTGAGCGGGACGCCCGAAGGCGAGGAGCCGCACCGGCGCGCCCGCAACGCCGAGCGCTTGCGCGCGCTGTTCCCCGACGCTCGCATCATCGTCGTGGTGCGGCGCCAGCCCGACTACGTGCTATCGGTGTACGGCTATCGCGTGCTGATTCGCGGGCTCGAGACGCGGAGTCTCGAGACCTTTCTCGCAGAGCACCACGACGCGTTCACCGAGAGTCTTCAATACGACGTGCTCGTCCAGCACTACGTCGAGCTGTTCGGCAGCTCGCGCGTCCTCGTGCTGCCCTTCGAGCAGCTCGCGAAAGACAGCGACGCGCTGATCGCGCGACTGCTCGAGTTCATGAGCCTGAGCCACCCGGTGCACTACTCTCGCGACCGCGTGAACGAGAGCACTCGCGATCGCCGCATCATCGCGCTCAATCGCCTCGTCAACCTTCCGTTCGATCTCACGCTCGGTGAGCTGCGGCGGCGCGGTCGCATCGCGCACGCGAGCTATCTGCGATGGGCGCGGCCCTACTTCGCGTTCAAGGAGCGAATGCTCAATCCCATGCTGCGGCGGATCGCCGACAGCCGCCGGGCGAGGCTGGAGCTGCCGGCGAGCTGGCTCGAGCGCATGACCCCGCTGTTCGCGGCGAGCAACCGCCGGCTGGCGACGCTGTCGGGAATCGATCTCGCCAGCTACGGCTACATCACGTGAGCGTCGAAGAAGCTCGCGAACGACTCGGCGGTCGTTTCGGCGAGCTCGAGCAGATGCGACTCCGGGGTCACCACGAATTGGCAGCGCCGGCCCCCGAATGCCTCCGATTCGAACGCCGGTAGCGGCCGATACTCGCGGCCGATCGCGGCGAGCGTCGCGGCGAGATCGCCGACGAGAAAACACAGGTGGTAGAAGCCGGTGCGGCAATACCGCTCGATCGGCGACGGCGACGCGGTGGCCGCGACGAGCTCGAGATACGACCGCGGCGCGATCTCCACGAAGCAGACGCGGACGGCCTGGCTCGGCACGTCGAACACTCGAGACCGGCGGGCGGACGCGCCGAGCAGCGCCTGGTAGCGCTGCAGGCTCGCATCGAGATCCTTCACCGCGCAGCCGATGTGATGAAACGGTCCGAGCATCACTTAGACTTCCGCTCGGGGAACGGCGAAGGAATGGCCGGGCGCGGCGGAGCCGGCGTATCGCCGTGCGAGACCGGAATCGTCGCTTCGGTCGGCAGGTGCAGCGAGCGCTGGATCGCGTCGAGCTGCTTCAGATCGATCTCGCTGGTCCGCTGTTCGTGCACGTGATCGATGCGCTTCGTGATCAGCGATCGCTGCCCGCCCGTGATCAAGCCGGAACCGTCGAGGTGATGCAGGCACTCGAGCGCGACGTCCCAGGCCCTCTGCGCGAGCTGGCTGTCGCACACGAGCAACCACGCCTCGACATGCTGGTCGACGCGTCCCGACCACTTCTCGACGTCGCCCAGGGTCGCGAAGACGCGAGCGTAGTCGTGGCGCTGGAACAACACGCGCGCCAACATCAGGTTCGACGTCGGCGTCCCCGCGATCGCGAGGCGCTTGCGCGCGGCGCGTTCGGCGAGGTCGAGCTCGCCGCGCGTGTAGGCGAGCTGATAGACCTTGTCGAGCGTGTCGAGATCGGCCGGCGTGTTGTCGACGACGCGCATCAGCCAGTGAGTCGCCACGTCGTCGTGCTGCAGCTCGTGCAACGAACGCAGGATGACATCGCGATCGGCGTAATCGATCGGGATCGCCGCCGCCGCGTCATCGCGAGCGGGCAAGTACGACAGCACGTCGATCAGCAGGTTGTGCGGCCGCAACGTGCCGTCGATGGCGAGTCCGTACTCGACGGCCGCCTGCTGGTTTCGGCCGGCGCCGACGAGCATCCTCGCGGCGAGCAGGTGAAGTCCCGGATGATACGGGTGCAGGACGAGCGCGTGATTCAATAGCCGGACGGCGGTCGGGTCGTGCAGCGGCGCGAGCTGAGAGAGTCGACCGAATGCCAGATAATCGAGTGGATGTCGCGCGACCACGGCTTCCAGATCCGCGGGCGTCGGCGTGCCGGCTGCGAGGTCGTCGTGATCTTCCTCGATCGTCGTGGTGATCGGCAGCACCAGGACGAGAGCCGCGATGAACATCACCGCGGTCAGGGCCAGTCTCGCCGCACGACTGCGCATGCCGCGCGATTCGCGCAGCGGCTCGTGCAGGAGCGTCGCTGCAACGATGGTGACGGGGACGGCGACTCCGAGGATCTCGATACCGAAGTCGACGCAGCTCTGAAACGCGACCCCCGCGAGACCGCCGAGCGCGGCGGCGGCGAGCGGCCCGTCGCGCCACTTCTTCATCGCGCGGAAGCCGGCGTAGATCGCGATCGCGGCGAGGAGCGCAGCGCCCGGGATTCCCCAGTCCACGACCGCCTGGATGTATTCGTTCTCGAGATGCGAGAACGTCACGTGCGAGCTCGGCTCGAAGATGCGCGTGAAGGTCGACTCGAACGCACCGCGGCCGATCCCGATCCACGGTGATTCGCCGATCAACTGCGCAGACGCGCGCCACGCCGCGAACTTGCTCACCGGCGCGTCGAGCTCGCTCAACGACGTGTTGGCGAGCTGATGAGTCACGTTGCCGGCGCTGGCGTAGATCGCCAGCGCGAGGCCGGTCGCGACCGCGACGCCGATCGGAAGCTGGCGAAAGCGGAGCACCTTCGCGCGGCCGGTCGAACGGCGCATCCAGTCGAGAATGACGAGCGAAGTCGTGACCGTGATGCCCAGTGCGAGCGAGATCGCGGCACCGCGCGACAACGAGACCAGCGCGACCGCCGAGCACGCGACGGCGATCGCCACCCACAGCGCCCGCCAGTGCGCGGCCTGGCGCTCGTACAGCGCGAGCCCGAGCGAGACCGTCGTTCCGAGCGCCATCAGGCAGCCGAGGTGGTTCGAGTTGAGCAGCGGACCGAACGCGTGAGGCGCGGCGTGATGAGGCTCGTAGACTCCGTAGAGCGTGCTCGCGTTGACGACCATGTGAATGCCCGTGACGAGCGCGACCAGCGCGCACGCGAGCGCGACGCCTGCGAGCATCAAGTACGGTCCGCGTTCCTGTGCCGCGATGCGCAGCGCAACGAACGCGACGCCGAGCAGGATCAGCAGGAACGCGAGGGAGCACAGCGTGCCGGCAGGATCGAGCGAGACGCACGGCCACGGCGACACGCGAGCGAGCTCGGCGCTGTCCGCACGCAGACCCGCGCCCATCGGATCGACGAGCTCGAGGATCGCGTGCGGCATCGGCACGATCTGCAGCGCCGTGAGCGCGCAGGCCGCGCCGAGTCCGACCAGCAACGGCGAGCCGCGCGTCGGCCGCCGCCGAGAAGCGACCTGCGCGACCACCGCGATGCCGACGAGCGCAGCCACGATCGCCTGCGCCCATCGCGGCGCACCACCGACCGCCAGCGTCGAAACTCCAAGCGCAGCGGCGCCCGCGCCCAGGCTAAGCTGATCGCGACGACGCACTACCAGGGGCGCTCGGGGACGAACACTTCGTCACCGGGCATCATCGGGAACGTCGGCCGTTCGCCATCGGACATCATCTCAACCGGCAGCTTGAACGTCTGCGTCTGCGGGCCGCCGTTCACCACGCGTGTGACCTTGACCATGTTCTTGCGCGCCATGGGCGTGAACCCGCCGCTCTGCGCGATGACGTCGACGATCGTCATTCCGGGAGTGAACTTAAGGTTGCCCGTCTTCAGCACCATTCCGGAGACCGAAACCGTCAGCGAGTTGAGCTCCGCGATCGTGAGGGACACAATCGGGCTGTTCAGATAACCGTCCGACAGCCGGTCGCGGATCTCGTTGCGAATCTGCTCGACGTTCTTGCCATTCGCCGCGACGTCGCCGATGAACTGCACCGAGATCATTCCCGAGCTGTCCAGCGTGTACGTCGCGTTGATCGAGTGCGCGCCGTAGTAGACAGTCAGGCTCAGCTTGTCGCCGGGCCCCAGCACGAGCTTCGACTGATCGAGATGGGCGACCGTCGGGTAGGTCAGCGGTGGGTCATCGTGACACGCACAGATGAGGGCAATGACGAAGAGCAAACGCATGACTGCCAGTTAGGTGTGATTTGCCGTTCTTACGTTCAAGTAGCAAGCATGAACGTCAGGGTTCGGGCTGGCGTCCTATGTGCTGGCGTTGACAGTCCACGCCATCGAAGCGTACCCTTTCGCTGAGGTTCGGAGGCTATCATGCGACTGGTCCTAAAACTCGGTACTGCCTTGCTTTCTGCGGGGCTGGCTGCCGGTGCGATTACAGCCTTCGCCGGCCCGGATGGCGGCGACAGCAACGGGACTGGATTGTTCGACCAGGTGCTCGCGGATGCTCGCCACGTCCAGCAGCTGCAGCAGATCGCACGCAAGGAGAACGACGTCATCAAGCTCAACTGCGTCAACGACAAGCTGATCCAGCTCAAACCAAAGCTGAACATTGCCGAGCAGTTGCAGCACGCCGACCCGTCGAACACGCAGGCCGCTACCGATCTGCGCCAGGCTGCCGAAGAGGCTCACAACCTCCGCACCGAAGCCGACCAGTGCGTCGGCGACTCGCTCGTGAACACCGAGTCGGTCACGTCGTTCACGCATCCCGATCTGCCCGATCCGGGCATGTTCAACCCGTGGCTGCCCACGACGCTCGAGCCGCCGGCCTACGCGTCGCCGTTCAACTGAGCTGAGCGCGAAGCGCTGAACCCGAGCGCGGCCGAAGCTAACCAGCTTCGGCCTGCTGCTTCTCGTCGTTCGGACCGTAGTAGCTGTAGTAGTAGTACGACGCGTCGGTGTTGCGGTGATCGATCTCGTTGACGATCACGCCGATGACCTTCGAGCCGACGTCGCGGAACGCGCGCGACGAGCGCTTGAGCTCTTCGCGCAGCGTGCGGCCGGCACGGACGACCAGGATCACGCCGTCGGCGCGCGTCGACAGTACGACCGCATCGGTATACGGCAGGGGCGGCGAGTCGAGGATGATGCGATCGAACCGGCGACGCAGCTCGGCGAGCACCGTCTCGAAGCGCTTCGTCATCAGCAGCTCGGCCGGATTCGGCGGCAGAGGCCCGCACGGGAGCACGTACAGGTTCGGGATATCGGTCTCCTTGATCACGTCGTCGTAGCTGTCCTCGCCGACGATCAAGTTCGAAAGCCCGCGCTGGCGAGCCACTCCCGTCGCTGTGTGAAGGCGCGGCCGCCGGAGGTCGGTATCGATCAGCAGGACCCGCTGGTGGCTCTGCGCCATCGTCGTGCCGAGGTACATCACGCTCGTCGTCTTGCCCTCGCCCTTGTTCGGGCTGCACACGACGATCGCCTGCAGGGCCTTGTCGGCCGCGCTGAGGACCAGGTTGGTACGTAACGTGCGGCAGCACTCGGCGATGTGCGACGTCGGATGGTCGTGAACGTAGCGGTCGCGCGCGCGCTCGTCGTCGCGCGACAGCTGCTTCGCGTCTGACAGCATGGGGATGATTCCGAGGCTGGCGACACCGGCTGCGACCGTCGCGTCGTTCGTGCTCTTGATCGAGCGATCGAGGAACGCGGTGAGCAGGATGAACGCGATCCCGACGAGCAGCGACAGCACGCCCGCGACGAGCACGTTCATGCGGAGGTTGGGCGAGACCGGATCCGACGGCAGACCTGCGGGGTCGAGGGGTCGCACGTTGGAGATGCTAGAGCTCACGCCGCTCGTCATCTGAGTGGCGGACAGCCGCGCGCGGAGAATGTTGTACTTGTCCTCGATGCCGCGCTTGTCGCGCATCAGGTCGTTGTAGGCCACGATCTTCGGGCTGAGCCCCTTGGCCTCGTCCTTGTACTTCTGGAGCTCGAGGGCGAGCCCGTGATCGGCGCCGACCTGCGCGTTGTAGAGGTCTTCCGTGCCGTCGACGATGATCTTCACTTCGCCTTCGAGCGCCTTGTACAGCTCGTCGACCTTCTGCTTTTGCGCGAGGTATTCGCTGTTCTTGGGACCGAGGTCCTTCTCGAGCTCGAGCAAATGGCTGTGCTCGGTGTAGTACTGCGCGCGCAGCGTCTCGAACGACGGGTTGTCGCCCATCATGACGACGGGATTCGCGAGCACGTCGGCCGTCGATAGCTTGCGCATCTCGGCGAGCTTCGCCGCGAGCCGGATCTCCTCGGCCCGTGCATCGTTGAGCTTCTGCGTGAACGACAGGATGTTGGCCGCGACGAGGTTCTGATGCTCCTCGAGCGTCATCGCGATCATCTCGTTGTCGGCCTCGAACTTGAGGATCTTGCCTTCGATCTCGCGCAGCTTGGCCTCGGCATCGTCGAACTCCTGCTGCAATGCCGTCGAAGCTTCGTTGCTGTTCAGCGACAGCAGGCCCTTCGCGTAGTTCACATACGTCGTGACGTGCTCGTTCGCGAGATCGCGCGCGAACTTGGGATCGGCATCCTTGATCGCGACGTACATGATGCGGTTCGCTTCGGGATAGCGAACGTCGATCTGCTCCATCAGATGGCGCGTCGCGAGATCGAGCTGCGCCTCGTGCGAGAGCTCCTTCGCTTGGCGCTCGCTCACCAGCTTCGAGATCAAGTCGTTGGCCACGATGGTCTGCTGGCACATCGTGTAGCTGCCGATCACGAGCCGCTGCTGCTTGTAGTACTCGACCGCGCCGGTGCCGGCCGTCGCGACGTTGAACAGGTCGCCGGTACCGATCAGGTCCGGCAGCTTCGGCTCGATCTGCACCGAAGCCACTGCTTCGTAGATCGGCGTCTGGCGCTTCGTGTAGATGACCGCCGCGCAGATCGACACCAGAACGATCGCGCCGAGCAGCCACGCATACCGGCGCAACGCGAGAAAGTAGCGCCGAAAATCGATGCTTAGTGCTTCGTCGCCTGCAATTTGAGCGTCGCCGGATTCCACGCAGTGTCCTTAGTTGTCCCGTTCTGCCTGAGCGTTCACGTTGCTAACACGTGAATACGCGTACGGATAGCGCTAACACTCGGGCGCAATACCGAACTGGGTTCAGTACGCCGCGCGAAGTCCCAGCAGAATCTCGTGGCGCACGAAGCTCGGGTTCACTGTCACACCGGCGGACAGGTACCGGTAGTCGGTCTGATCATCGGTCAACCGGTACTCCAGGGTGCCGACGAGCCAGTCGCGAAGCGAATAGCGAACACCGGCCCACACCGCGAGGATCACGTCGTCGCGCACGGGCGGTCCCATCACGATGACGCCGTCGTACTCGCGTAAGCGGAGCTGCGGGGCCGCATACAGCAGGAACGGCAGCTTCTGCTGCTCGAGCCAGAGCTGGAACGAGTGATCGCGATAGAAGTTCGCGTTGATCGAGTCCTGATGCGTGTAGTCGTACATGCCGGTGAGCTTGCCGGTCGGCGAGTAGACGTACTGGAGCATCGCGCCGCCGAGAACGGTTCCGTAGTCGGGGCCCGACTGGTAGAAGCCCTTGCCGTAACCGATGCGTGCCACGAGCAGCGTGCGCACCGTCAAGAACGTGTTGAGGCCGAGCACGGCGGTCAGCGGGAAGGACGTGACCTTCTCGCTCGACGAGCCGACGCCGGTGAAATAGCCCTCGGACACGTCGAGGTAGAGCTGGGTGAGCGGGAACAGGCGGTACATCACGCGCACGCCGAGCGTGTTGTCGAGGCGATCCGCGAATTGCTGCGAGTCCTGCTCGAACAGATCGAGCATGCCGGTGTAGTAGGCGTAGCCGCCGAACGAGCTCCCGGGCGGCTGCAGCGTCGCACGCGCCAGGAACGTGTTGATGTCCTGATTCGTGTCGTGGTTCGACTCGAAGTTCGTCGCGCGCAGCACGCGGTTGAAGTCGTTGAGCAGCCAGACCGTGAACGGCTTCTGCGGGTTGATCAGCGCGCGCAGCAGCACGCCGCCGCCGAGGCCGCCCTGGGCGTTGGCGGCGCTGTTGTCCGAGATGTACTGGTCCCACGTCGCATACGCGTTCGCGTTGAACTGGATCGGCCCCTGCTCCATCGCCGCCGAAGACGCCTCGCCGCTGCTCGTCGGCTCGAGCCGTTGCGGCGCCATCGAGCCGACGCCCATCGCCACGATCACGCGCAGCAGCGCGGAGCCGACCGGATTGTCGTTCGTGTAGAAGACGTTCGAGACGTAGCCGGTCTCGAGACCGACCTGGGGATAGAGCTCGGTGCGCTCGCCGATCTTGACGCCGATACCCTGAGTCGCGGGTACGGGATTTACTGCGTCCGTCGGCTCCATCTCTTTCGGAGACGGGTTCGCGTAATCAAGGATGCCTTGAGCTCGTGCTGCGCCGCAGATGAGCAAAACCGAAGTAATTAGGACAGTCTTCATCCGCGTACTCGCCTCGGCATCCTACGGGGGTTGCACTCTCAGAGTCAACCGCGCGTCAGCTAGACACCGACATGGGGTCGAGCGTTCACGGCTTGACCGCAATGCCCACATATTTGGGGCGTTTACTCGCAGCCATCCGGACCACGACGGGGCGGCGATCGACCTCGGCGCAGAAGTGGAAGAAGGCGAAGTTGTCATCGATGTCGTCGGACAGGAAGAAGCCGCCCGAGCGCAACGTGTGCCAGAGCTTCGGATAGGCCCACATCCGGCCCTCGTAGGACTTGTCGCTGTCGTAATGGCAGATGTCGAGCTCGGGCAGGATCGCGAGGGCCGCCGGCAGGGCGTCGTGGTCGGGCGCGACGATGCACTGCCACTGCGGGCGCAGCTCGGGCAGCACCACGCAGCCGACCGATCGTTCGGCGTCGCGCGCTCCCCCCGGGTACGGCATGTCCGTGCTGACGAGCTTCGAGCCCGATCGCGTGCGCATCGACAGCAGGAACGCGAGCGAGGACCAGCCAGCGCTGACGCCGGTCTCGATCGCGCTCGTCGCGGCGACGTGCTCGGTCAGGTAGTAGATCAGCTCGAGGTTGCCGGCGCCGTGCATGGCGCTCGGGGCCTCGCGCAACGCCGCATCGGCGCGCGCGAGCTCGTCGGGGAACAGCTCGCGCACCGTTCCTCGTGGCGGCCGCCCGGTGACCGCGAGGATCGCGGCGTCGGGCTCGACGCACACGCTCTCGCACAGCGCCGTGGCCTCGCGCATCTGCGCGGAGCGATCGAGCCCGATCGAGCGCAGCCGCCGCGTCGTGTAGCGGACGAACTCGGCGTGATAGGCCGGCCGCCGCAAGAACCACGCGGCGACCTTGAGTCGTTCCTTGAGCGACGCCATCGCGCGCAGGTCTTACCACGTCGATCGCATATACTTCAGCGATGCCTCGCCGCGTCCTTGTCATCGCGCCCCACGCCGACGACGAAACACTGGGCGTCGGAGGGACGATCGCGAGGCGCGTGGCCGTTGGCGACGAGGTTCACGTCGCGATCATGACGGGGCACGGCGAGAATCCGCACCCGCTGTGGCCGCGCTCGGACTGGGATCGCGTGCGAGCCGAGGCCCGGCGCGCGATGGACGTGCTCGGCGCCGCGGCGCTGCACTTCGACGAGCTGCCCGCGGCGCTGGTCGCCGATCTGCCGGGCTATCGCGTCAACGCGGCCGTCTCGCAGATGATCGAGCGCATCGCGCCGGAGATCCTGTTCGTCCCGTTCAGCCACGACCTGCACCGCGACCATCGCGAGATCTTCCACGCCGCGAGCGTCGCGTGGCGGTCGTCGTCCGCCGCGGGCCGGGCGATCCGCTCCGTCTACTGCTACGAGGTGCAGTCAGAGACCCACTGGAACCCGCCGTACCTCGAAGCCGGGTTTCTTCCCAACACGTGGGTCGACATCACCGACCAGCTCGAGGTCAAGCTGCGCGCACTCGCGTGCTACGAGAGCCAGGTGCGCGCCGCGCCCGATGCGCGTTCGATCGACGCCGTGCGCGCGCTCGCGGTCTGGCGCGGCTCGCAGCAAGGCCTCGGCGCGGCCGAGGCGTTCGTCGCGATCAAGCGGATCGAGTAGCGCCCTGCCGGCGCAACAGCTGGTTTCGCGCCGCTTCCCAGATCCACAGCCAGTCGGCATGGCTGCGCACCTTGCCGATCACGGCGGCGACCATCAAGCCGAACAATCCCGCGACGCCGCAGCCGATGACGATCACCGCATCGCTCGCGCCGATCGACCGCAGGCCCGTCGCGATCGGGATCACCGCGGCGAGCCCGACGACCGCCGCGAGCACGGCTTCGACGTGGATCGCGACCAGGCTCGGCCATCCCAGCGTCGTTTGCTTGAGCCCGAGCACGCAGAACCACACGTACTGCAGCGTGCATTCGATCGAGATCGCGACCGAGACGCCGACGATGCCCCAGTGCGAGCCGATCGCCGCGCCGACGAAGACGAGCACCGCGTTCATCCCGCTCGCGATCGCGACGGCGTAGACCGCACCGGCTCCGCGCGCGAGCGTGAGCCCGATCTTGAATGCGGTGCGCGCCATCATGCTCGCCGCGAGGATCTGGAACGGGAACACCGCCTCGCCCCAGCCGTTGCCGAGCAGCAATCGGATCATCTCGGGCGCGACGACGATCAGAGCCGCGCTCGCCGGCAGCAGAATCACGGCGGTCAAGAACGTTCCGTGGCGAAAGGCGCGGCCCAGGCGCTCCGGCGAGCCTTGCAACCGCGAGAACGCGGAGAACAGCACGAACCCGGCGACGTTGCTGAACACTGCCGACGGAAACCGCATGAGCTCGTACGCGCGCGTGTACAAGCCGAGCGGCTCGTTGCCGAGCGAGTATCCGACGATCATGTAGTCGCCGTTGTTCGCGAAGTACGAGGCGAGATCGCCGAGCGTCGAACCGAGGCCGAAGTGAAACAAGCCGCGGGAGTCGGCGATCGCGCGGGTCCAGCGCAGCCGCGTCGGACGGAGTACGAACACGGCGGCCGTGCTCGTCACGCTCTCCACGAGGTAGCCGATGATGAGCGCCCACACGCTGGCACCCATCGCGGCCAGCACGATCGTGACGACCGAGCCCGCGAAGTAGGATCCGAAGTCGATGATCGTGAGGGCGCGGAACTCGAGATCGCGCTGGCACAGCGCGCGGGGCACCGTGCCGAGGCTGCGGATCACGAACATCGCGGCCAGCGCGCGGATCATCGCGGTCAGGCTCGGCGAGTCGTCGAGCCTGGCGACGACGGGCGCGGCCGCGAACACGACAAGCCCTACAGCGGTGCCGAAGATGACCGAGAAGCTCGCAGCGGCGTCGATCTGCGGTCGTGTCAGCGTCTCTCGCTGCACGATCGCCGCACCCATGCCGACATCGCGTACGACCTGACCGAACGCGATGATGACGAGCGCCGCCGCGACGAGCCCGAACTCGGCAGGCGAGATCAGCCGGCCGAGCACCGGGATCGTGACTAGGCGGACGACGTTGGTACAGATCGTTCCGGCGAGACTCCACTTCAACCCGCGGTGGGCCTTGCGCCCCACCCCACGAGCTTCGTCGCGCACGCTGCCGTCGCTCACTGTGACGGAGGTATCACGCATCGTCGAGGAGAGCCACGCGCATGTGGTTCGTTGACGCGTTATTGGCTTTCACGGCATCATGCAGGCTCAAGCTTCGGTGAACGTGGACGTGCCTGCCGTCGTCCAAGACAACAGCCCGGTGGCAGCAGCCGGATGGGAGAGAGCCTGTGAAGAAGCTCGCACTTTGTTTCGTACTTGCAGTCCCCGCATGTCAGAGCGGCACCGAGGTGGCGTCGCCGCAACCTTCAGCTCCTCCCAACAGCCCGATGGCTTCGAGCGCGCGCGTCGAGGTTCGCAGCCCGACCCACGATCCGAGTCTCGCCTTTCGCGACAATCACGACGGCACGTTCGCCGGCGGCTACCTCACCCATGCGGTCGCCATCACCAATGCCGGCTCGGTCGCGGTCACGCCGGCGCACTGGGACGGCACGGCGCGCGTGATCGGTGCGGCGGTCACGCTGCAGACCGCGACGATCTCGCGCGGTGACGTCGCGTTCGACGCATCACCGATCGCGGTCACGAGCTCGGACAACATGTTGACGCTCGATCGCGGGCTCGCGATCGAGCACCTCGAGAACCGCGAGGAGGGTGTCGAGCAGAGCTGGCAGTTCCTGTCGCAACCGGGTGGCGAGGGCGATCTCGTCGTCACGTTGAACGCCAGCGGCTTCAAGCAGGTCGTTGATAACGCGTCGGGCGTGCACCTGTTCACGCCCGGCGAGCTCGGCGTTCGGTACTCGACCGCGGTCTGGAAGGACGGAGCGGGCGAGGCGTGGACGCTCGCGACGCACTGGGACGGCCAGCACATCGTCGTGACCGTCCCGGCGCAGTTGCTCGATGCGTCGGTTTATCCGGCGGTGCTTGATCCGATCATCGGTACGGAGCAGAAGGTCGATGTCGCGACGACCGGTAACACCGGAGCGTCTGCGATCCAGGAGAAGGTCGCCTACAACGGCACCAACTACCTCGTGGTGTGGAGCGACCAGCGGAACGGACCCTCGGCCGACATCTACGGCACGCTGGTCTCTCCGGCCGGCGCGGTGCAGAACGCCAAGGGCATCGCGATCAACATGGGTACCAGCACGCAGACCAACCCGGTCGTGGCGTTCGCGAACAACAAGTGGGTCGTCGCGTGGAACAACAACGGCGACATCGGCGCCGCCACGGTGTCCTCGGCCGGCGGCTCGATCGGCCAGCTCGGCAACGTCGTCGCCACGGCGTCGAACGAGCAGCTTCCCGCGATCGCGAGCCACGGCACGGCGGCGCTGCTAGTGTGGCAGTCCGACAGCAACGTGCGAGGCGCGCTGTTCAACGGCTCGTCGTTCGGCACGCCGTTCGACATCGATACCGCGGCCGATGCCGCCGCGCCGACGGTCGCCTCCGACGGCAACGGCAACTACCTCGTCGCCTGGACGTCGGGCACCACGAACCAGGACATCAAGGGACAGCTCGTGAACGCGAACGGCACGCTCAACGGCACCGCGATCACGATCAGCGCCGGCAGCGGCGCGCAGATCGAGCCGTACGCGAACTTCGACGGCACCGACTTCGTGGTGGTGTGGAACAGCAACAACGCGGTCTACGGCTCGCGTGTGACCACGGCAGGTGTCGTGTCCGACACGCACACGGAAGGCTCGGTCGTCGTCGGCGGCAAGTCGCTGTCGGCGGTCAACAGCGTCAAGGACACGCCGTCGATCAGCTGCGACAATGCCTCGTGCCTCGTCGTGTGGTCGGATCGCCGCAACCTCGCGACCACCGGCTACGATCTCTACGGCGGCCGCTTCGACTTCACGTTCACCGCGGTCGGCTCGGAGATCAGCGTCAGCACCGCGACGCGCTACCAGGTCACGCCGGCGAGCGTCGGCGTGCCGACCGGCGGATTCCTCGTCGCGTGGGAAGACCAGCGCACCGGTGCGGCGAGCCTCGCGGTCGCGAGCCGCGTCGACACCTCGGGCAACGTGCAGGACGCCAACGGCATCATCCTCAACACGTCTGCCAACTCCGAGACCCAGGCCGCGTACTCGCGCGGCCCGACGGCCGGCCAGATCGCGGTGTGGGCTGACTCGCGCGCCGTCGGCGACGACATCATGGGCGTTCGCTACGATGTCAACGGCATGCAGCTGGACTCGCCCGCGAAGGTGATCTCGAACGCGGTGAACGAGCAGGACTCGCCGTCGGTCGCGTACGACGGTACGCAGTACTTCGCGGTGTGGACCGATTTCCGCAACGCGACGTCGGACATCTACGGCGCGCGCATGAGCACGTCGGGAACGCTGCTCGACACGAACGGCATCGCGATCACGACCGCGGCGCTCGCGCAGGCGGCTCCCGACGTCGCCAGCGGTAACGGCGTCACGCTCGTGGTATGGGCCGATCGCCGCAACAGCGCGACGACCGGCTTCGACATCTACGGCGCGCTCGTGAACCCGGCCGGCACGATCCTGGTGTCGGACATCGTGATCTCCAACGCCGCGAACGATCAGAATCGTCCCGCCGTCGTGTACGACGCGACTGACAAAGTGTTCGTCGTCGTATGGGGTGACCAGCGCAACAGCTCGTCGACCGACATCTACGGCGCGCGAGTCGACACGACCGGCACCGTGCTCGACACGGCGGGCGTGCAGATCTCGGCCGCCGCCGGCATCCAGCAGATGCCGGACATCGCGGTCGACGGCAGCACGATGCTCGCGGTGTGGGAAGATCGCCGCACTGATCCGAGCGGCGACATCTACGGCACGCGGCTGACCGCGGCGGGCAGCCTGACGGTGCTCGACTCGAACGGCATCGCGATCGCGACGACCGGTGGCCAGTCGTCGGCCACGGCGGTCGGAGTCTCGGGCGGTCAGTTCGTGGTGGCGTGGGCCGATACGCGCAACATGGCGACGACCCAGACCGACATCTACGGGAACTCGGTCGATGCCACCGCGGGCACGCTCGGCACCGAGTTCGTGATCTCGAACACCACGGACAACGAGAGCCAGCCGCGGTTCCAGAACGATCCGAACGACGACTCGAACAAGGCCAACCTCGTGTTCTCGGATCTGCGGACCGATCTGCAGATCAACCGCGTGTATCGCATCCTCGTCACGTTCGCTGGCTCGAACGGCCAGACGTGTACGGCCGCGAACCAGTGCTCGAGCGGCTTCTGCGTCGACGGCTACTGCTGCGATCAGGCGTGCGGCGGGACGCAGAACCAGTTGCCGACCGACTGCCAGGCCTGCTCGATCGCGCACGGCGCGGCGACGAACGGTACGTGCGGCGTCGCGAGCTCGCAGACGCTGTGCCGCGGCTACAGCAGCGGCGATTCGTACTGCGATCTGCGCGAATATTGCGATGGCATCAACACGGCGTGCCCGCCGGATCTCGGTCATCACGGCGGGCTCGCGTGTACGGGCGCTTGCGGCTCGGGCATCTGCCCGGCGAACGACGCGTCCGGTGCGCCACATGTCTGTACGTGTCCGTGACGGCATGACGCCATCGCGATCGGGCGATCTCACCAAACCGGCTGACTGGAATAGCGCGTGGCAGCGCTCGCGCGAGCGCCCGGTCAGTCAAGTCGCGGGGCAGAACGCGTTGCTCGATGCGTTCTTCGGCGCCGCGCTCGCTCATCATCCAGCCCCGCTCGACATCATGGAGGTCGGGTGCGCGCCCGGGCGCCAGCTCGTGCGCATGGCGCGCTACGCGCCGCAGCATCATTATAGCGGTCTCGACTTCGCGGCAGATGGTCTCGAGATCACGCGGACGCGTCTCGCCGGGCAGACCATCGAGGCCTCGCTCCACCTCGCGGACGCGCGGACGTTCGATCCGCCGCAGCTGTACGACCTCGTCGTGTCGTACGGCCTGGTCGAGCACTTCGACGATCCGCGCGACATCACCACGCATCACGTGCGGCTCGCGAAGCCCTCCGGCATCGTCGGCGTCATGGTACCGAACTACGCCCATCCGTTCGTGCGCCGCGCGCTTGCGGTCTACAGCCCGAACACGCTCGAGACGCACAACCTCGGCGTGATGTCCGAGGACTACCTCGGCAACCTGCTCGACGCGGTCGGGCTCGTCGACGTCGCGGTCGGCGGCTACGGCAGCTCGCTGTTGCCGACGGGGCGGATCGCGCGAGGGCCGCGTGGCTTCGTCTGGCGCGCGATGGCCAAGGCCTGGAACATGACGTTCGAGCGCGTGCCGCGCAGGCTCAGCCCGTGGTTCGGGTTTCTGTGGGCGTGTGGGCGCCGCCCATGAGCGCCGCCTCGTAGTGCCGCATCGAGCTCTCGACGGTGAAGCGTTGCGCCGAGTCGCGCGCCGCGGCGCCGAGGCGCGCTCGTAGCTCCGGCGTGGTCATCACGTCGATCGCGTGGCGCGCGAGCGCGCCCGCATCGCCGACCGGAACGAGATACCCGTTGACGTCGTTGCGGATCACCTCGCGCGGTCCGTGATCGCAATCGGTCGCGACGACCGGAGTCCCGCACGCCATGCTCTGGATGATCGTGCCGGGCAAACCCTCGGCGAGCGACGACTGGACGAGCAGCCGAGCGCGCGCCATGTACCGGAACGGATTCGGATCGAAGCCGAGGAACGCGACGGCGTTGTCGAGCCCGAGCTCACGTGCGTGGCGCTCCAGCTCTTCGCGGTCGGGCCCGTCGCCGAGGATCGCGAGGCGCGCGTCGCGAACCTTCGCGCGGATCTGCACGAACGCGGCGAGCATCGTCGGGTAACCCTTCTGCGCGGTCAGCCGGCCGACGGCGAGCAACGTCGAGCCGGGCGTCTCGAACCACGGATGCTGCACAGGCTCGCGCGCGAGCGGTGCGAGCCCGCGGTGAACCACCGGGTTGTAGACCACGCGGACTCGTTCGCGCGGCAACCGCAGCTGGCGGATCAAGTCCTGAGCGACGCCGTCGGAGACCGCGGTGATCTCGTCGGCAAGCCGGTACATCGCCGCCTTCGCCGCGCGCTCGAGTGCCGAGCGCACGCGGCCGACGTCGCGGCCGACGGCGTTGCGCTCGGACAGCACGAGCCGGGCACGCGATCGCGCCAGCTGATGAGCCGCCACCGCGATCACGTTCGCACCGCCGGCGGTGCACAGGACGACATCGGGCTCGAGCTCGCGGATCGCGCGGGTGAGCGCCGGCGCGGCGCGGGCGAGCCGCTTCGCGCCGAGGTCAACGATCGGCACGTCGGCCGGAACCTCGCCGAGCAATTCGCCGCGCTTCTTGACGAGCGCGAGCGTCGGAGTGAAGCGAGTGCGATCGAAGTGGTGCAGCAGCGTGATCGTGACGCGATCGGCACCGCCCTGGCTCAGATCGGGGCGGAACACCAGGAGGCGCAACGGCGGCATGTCTCAGCTTCGCTGGCCGCGGATCGCGGTGACCTTGCGATCGATCTCGCGGCCGATCTGATCGCCAGTCCGGATCACGTAGTCGACCTCGTCGAACGGCGTCGGCTCCTCGGTGCCGTCGCGCAGGTGGTCGCCCATCAACCCGATGATGCGCGCGTGAGGCGACAGCTTTCGCATCTTCTCGAGGCCGTAGCGGCCGCGGTCGGGCAGCGCGCGCAGCACTGTGTTGCCGGCCTCGG
>DATJXL010000323.1:0-2545 GCA_035500135.1 Kofleriaceae bacterium | reverse complement strand
CGGGCCTCGTTCGGCCCCGCCTCTGTGATACGGAACCGGTGCATGCGGGTGGGGACCATATCGAGCTTCACCAGCGTGCCGTGGTCGTCGAAGCTGACGAAATAGATGAGGCCGAGGTCGCCGCGATAGACCTCGTTGCTCGTGATGCCCTCGTAGTCGGTGAGCAGATCTCCGCAGCCGTACAGGATCGGCCGACCGTTGTGGACCTCGATGCCTTTGACGTGATGGGACGAGTGACCGTGCACGAGATCGACCCCGGCATCGTCGATCATGTGATGCGCGAACCGACGATGCGTCGCCTGGATCGCGAAGCCCCAGTTCGGCCCCCAGTGGATCGACAGGACGATGAGTGTATGCGGCCGCCGCCAGGGCTCGATCGCGCGGCGTAGCTCGCGCTTGGTGTCGTCGCCGAGGTCGACGGCCGCGAACACACCGGGGCGAGCCTCGGCCGCCGACCACCACGGCGGCACGCCGGCATCGGAACAGCCGATGGAGAACACCGCGATGCGTCCGCGTTCGCCGAGCTCGATCACCGCAGGGTGGATCGCCTCTTCGAGATCGCGGCCGGCCCCGCAGCGGCGGATGCGCAGCCGGTCTAGCGTTTCGAGCGTGTCGAGGAGTCCGGCCTCGCCCCAGTCGAGGACGTGGTTGTTGCCTAGGGTGCAGACGTCGACGTGTGCGGCCGCGAGGCAAGCGGCGTTCTCCGGGCTCACGCGATAATGGATTCGCTTCTCGGGATCGTGCTCGCCTCGGCGCGTGATGCTGGTCTCGAGGTTCACGATTCGTACGTCGGGCTTCGCCGCGTCGAGGATCGCGAGCGCGTCGCCCCACGGATACGCGGGGCCGGCCTCGCGAGGGATCGGGCCCGAGGCCCCTTCCGCGATCGCCACGTAGTCGCGCGCGTCGTTGATGTGCGGCTCGAAGAGATTCGGATCGCATGGGGCACGGAGGATCTGATCGATCCCGCGCGCCAGCATGACGTCGCCGCACACGAATAGCGTGACCATGGCACGGCAGATCGAAGCAATCACGATGCCACGGGGCGTCATGGCTTGTGCTGCTGCCGCGTAGGACGCGCTCGACGGCGTATCGAGGTCGACGCAAAGGTCGTGGGGCTGCCGAGCGCAACCCCGACGCGCGCTCAACGAGCGCACGCGCACGCGGCAACTCGAATGACCAGACTTTGCGTCCGGCGTATCCTCGAGCTGTTCGATAGTTGCTGGCGGCATCAACATTGCTTGCGGCACGCCGCGATGCCGACGACGAACACTGCTCCCGTCGAAGTGAACGTGCCTACGTCGATGAGCACACGTCAACGCGACGAGCTCGCAGCGTTCGCTCGCTACTGTGCTGCACGCGTCGATCGAGATCACGGAGCGAGCGATCACTGGAACGTGTCGCTCGCCGCCAACCCCGACGGCTTTGTATGCGTTGTGAAGGTCCAGCGCCATGGCACCGAAGTCACCGCTCGGTGGGGAACCGTCGACCCCTCGCGCGCGATCTGGAATGCGATGTGTCGCATCGAGCAACCACTCCGCGAAGCCATTCTCGGCTGCGCAGCTTGATACCGTGCCGCCCTGATCGCAGGCGGATCGCAGCGCGAACGCGCAGCTCGAAGCCGCCTCCGACTTCGTGCTCTCGCGCTCGAATGCGAGCGGCTCGGAGCGGCGTGGTTCGGCGCGGCGTGTTCGTGCGGTGCTCCTCGGTCTTTATCGCGGCCCACAGATCGGTCACCGAGCAAGACGTGCGGCACGCGGCTTGCGCTGTAATGGCCATGAGAGCTTCGAGAACGGATCGCAAGGAGGGCAGCGAAATGAAGGTTGCAGCGCTGATGACGAAGGACGTGTTCACCTGCCGCACGATCGATACCCTCGATCGCGCCGCGGAGCTGATGTGCGAGCACGACGTCGGCTCGCTACCGGTGGTCGACGACAACGGTCACGTGGTCGGCATGATCACCGACCGCGATATCTGCATGGCGACCTATCGGCAGGATGCGCCGCCGCGTGCGATTTCTGTCGAGCAGACCATGTCGACTCATCCGACGACGTGCGCGCCCGCCGATGAGGTGGCAACCGCGGAGGAGACCATGCGCCGTCGGCAGATCCATCGCGTTCCGGTCGTCGATGACGCCGGTCATCCGGTCGGGATCCTCTCGCTCAACGACCTCGCGCGCGCGGCGAATCAGGGTGGTGGTGTGAGCTCGAACGAAGTGGCCGATACACTCGCGGCGGTGTGTGCGGAGCGGCCGTTGGTCTAGGCTTGGCCAGTACGATCACGATTCCAGCTGGTCACGATCGCCTCCTCCGCGAGGTCGGCGATTCGAGAGAACCGCCCGCAACCGTTCCACGCACGCGGTGTGAGCCCCGCACACCCGGTGCAGCCGGTCGTCGCCAGCCGCTTGTGTCAAACGCCATCAAGAACTGACCCCGAAACGCCACTAAACCTGATCCCACCCATGCGTTCAGTTGTTGGCCTTCGTCGAGCCGAGAAGCCCGGCCCGTTTCTTCTGTCGTAGTCGGAAGCTGTCGCCCTGGATAACCAG
>DATJXL010000322.1:0-77238 GCA_035500135.1 Kofleriaceae bacterium | reverse complement strand
TGAACGGCAGCGTGATCGGGTAGCTGGCGTGATCATCGATCGCCTGCACGCCGTGCTCGCCCGACGCGAGTGCGGGGACCGTGACCGACGTCGCCGCGAAGTTGCCACTCGGGTCGGTCGTCACCCGCTCGACCGGCACGTTGTCGAAGTAGATGACGACGGTCGCGTTCGCGGCGAAGTTCGCGCCGGTCACGACGAGCGAGTCGCCGACCGCACCCGCAGCGGCCCCGATCTGGAACCTCGGCCCGTAGGCCTCGGCCGAGCTCTGGCCGTCGACGTTCACGCGGCCGCCGAACACGAAGATGCGGCCGTCTGGACCGACCGCGGCCGCGCACGAGTCGCGGCCGGTGGACAGTGGCGCCACATCGATCCAGCTCGCGCTCGGCCGAACCGCCTCGACGAACATCACGGCCTGCGTTCCGTCGAAACCGCCGATCGCGTAGACGCGGCCGTCGGGGCCCGTCGCTGCCGCGAGATCGCTACGCACGTGCTGCATGGTCGCGAGCGTGATCCACGCGTCGGCCGTCGGATCGTAGCCAACCACCGACGCGGTCCTGCTCGCGATGGCGCCCCCGATCGCATACAGGATGCCGTCGCTCGCGCGCGCCGCGGCGTGGTCGCCGCGTACGGCCGGCAGCGCGGCACGCGCGGTCCACGTCGCGCCGAGCGAGTCGTTGTTCGAGATCTGCGTGCCGATCGCGCTCACGCCGCCGGTTGCGAACACCGTGCCGTTGGCATCGGTGGCCGCACCGACGAAGCCACGCGGCGTCGGCAACGACGGTGCGGCGTTCCATTGCGTCTGGCCGGGCATGAAGCTCTCGACCGTGGTGAGGAACACATTGTTGATGTCGTGGCCGCCGATCGCGTACAGGATGCCCGCGCCGTCGATCGCGCCGGCGATGCGCTCGCGGGGCGTGGGAAGCGCGGGTGCTGTGCCCCACAGATCGCGCGAAGGATCGTACACATCGACCTCGGCGTACTCCGTGGTGTCGTCGGCGAGGCTGCCGCCGAACACGTAGATCCGATCATCGCCGGCGAGCACCGCGGCAAGCCCGATGCGTTGAAGCGGCATGTCGTGGATGGGTAGCCAGCTCGGTGGTCCCGTCGCGGGCTCGCAGACCTCGCCGATGCAGCTCCCGGTCAGGCAGTCCGTGCTCACGAGGCAGTCGCTGCCCACCGCGCACGCCGGGCACGGACCGCCACAGTCGGTATCGCTTTCGCCGCCATCGGTCACGCCATCGAGGCAGCTCGCCGGAAGATCATCGCCGATCACCAGCGCGACGGTCTGTCGCTGGCCGGCGACGATGTCGACGGTCGCGCTCGCCGTCAGCTCGCGGTAGCGCGTGTCGGCCGCATCGAGCGTGATCGTCAGCGACCCCGACACGTCCGGAAGCGGGAACACGGCATCCGTGGGCAACGTGGGCGTGCCACCATCGGCCGGCATCGCATAGAGCGCGCCTGGATCGAGCGTGGCAAACGCGAGGCGCGCGTCGAGCGACATGATCGTCGCACCGGGCAGCGTGGAGATCGTCGCGTCGAGCGACGTGCCGCCGTCGCCCCCGTCGCTGAAACCGAGATGCCCGCAGCCACACATCATCAAGACGGTGACCCCGGCTCGCACACCCAATCATAACTTCGTCGCCATCAGAGATCATTCGATCGTGAACGGCAACGTGATCGGATAGACACTGCGGTCGAGTCAGCGCAGGTAAGCCAAGGACACCGTAGCCGCTGGCACGGCGACCTGCGCGTCGAGCAGGTCGACTTCGCCGATCGCGCGCACGCGCAGGTGGTCGCCGCCCACATCGAACCCGAAGCGTGGCGTGACGATGGCGATGCCGTCGACCGCGCCCAGGTCGGCTGCGAAGATCGCGCACTGGCTCTTGTCCTTGCACTCGCGCAGCTCGAAGCCGGCGCGCGGAAACCACTCGAGCGTGGACATCTCCCCCGGCCCGAGCTCGGCCAGCATACCGTGCAACCACAGCGGGCCCTGGCCGACCTCGATCGCGGCTTCGGCGAAGACTGCTTTCCCGCCGCCCTCGACGATGCCGCCGCCGCCAGCGACGAACATGTGCAGGTCAGGCGCGGGTGCGGAGGTGCTGGCCGTAACGGAACCCGGTGCATCGGCACGGGCGAGCGAGGGCAACACGGCGACGGTGGCGGCAGCGGCGAGCGCGATCGAGACGGTGTGCATGGAGGGAATGCCTGAGCAACCGGTGGGCCAGCCGCGAGCGGGGTCGCCACGTGCCGCAAACGTTCAGCTTTCACCACCATCGGTGTAGCTTCGTCGGGTTGGCGGAGATTTTCGGCGGATCGTCGCGCAGCCCGGTTCGTCCAATTCGAGCGCCTCGTCCTCGATGAGACGGTCGCCCGACTCGCTGCGTCCAAGGGCATGGCGCACATCCCCGGTTGTTACATCCTCGCGGCTGGCTTGTTGGCTGGCTGCGCGCGCGGAGCGATGAGCGCGTCCGATGCTGGTGGCTCGGGCGGTGGCGACGGCCACGGCGATGCGGCGATGGCCACGGACGCGGGTCCCGATCAGGTCGTCGACTGCGGTGCCGGCACGTGCAGGTTCGGGCAAGCTTGCGTCGCCGGCGCGTGCCAGTACCCGACGTGTGCTGGAGTGACCGTGCCCGGCGACTACGCGACCGTGCAGAGCGCGGTCGACGCGATCGGTGGTCTCGGCGGTACGATCTGCATCGCCGCCGGAACGTTTCCCGAGGACGTGATCGTGCAGTCCACGAAGCCATTGGTGATCCAGGGCGTGTCGGCGACCCGGACCGCGCTCGACGCGATCCACCTCGAGCAGACCGCCGACGTCTCGATCCGCGGCATCTCGACCACGAAGCCATCGGACATCGTGCTCGCGTCGAGTCAGTTCGTGATCGAGAACAGCGCGATCACGTGTGACACGACCCAGAGCCCGGAAGGGTACGGCTTGCTGATCCAAAGCCCGGCGCCCGCGACGACCTCGAGCGTGGCGATCCGCGCGACGAAGCTCGCGACCGTGCAGATCGCGGCCGCGCTCGACGTCAGGGTCGTGACCGGGTTCACGTCGATCACCCTCGACGGCGTGGAGCTCACCGGCACGTCCGCCACCGGCGTCAACGTGGACAGCAAGTCCGACGCGGCGACGGGCGACGTCGCGATGTCGATTACGAATTCGTCCTTCCACGACTGCAGCGCCGGCATCACCGCCGATACCCGCAACGGCGAGCACGTCGAGCTGACGGTCGAGAACAACACGATCACCTGCGTCGAGCTCGCGCTCTACTACGACAACCTCCAGGCGCTCTACTTCAACAACCTGTTCGTCGGTTCCAGCGTCGCGGTGTCGGCCGTGGGGCCTGCGAGCTGCGGCAACAACCTGCTGTACGACAACGCCACCAACTACGGCGGCACCGCGACCGCCGGGCCGAGCTACCTGACGGCGAATCCACTCCTCGATGCGGCGTCGCCGCCGGGCCTGTCCGCGCTGTCACCCGCTCGCGGTGCCGGCGACCCGGCCCACGCACCTGCCGCTGACTACTGGGGTCGTCCGCGCGGCCCCCAGATCGATCTCGGCGCGGTGCAGTCGATCTGATGCGGAGCCCCCATCCCCAGCCGCTGGTGTCGTTCGCCGTGTCGCGTGACGGGCGGACGCTCGCCACCGGCTCGGAAGCCAGCTTCGAAACCGACTACGACGCACCGACCGTGGGCGTGGTGCTGTGGGATCTGTCGAGCCTGACCGTGCAACACCGGGTGCCGGTTCGCGGCGGTGTCGGGCTCAGCGACCAGCTCAAGCGTGGACTCCAGTTCTCGTCGAGCGGCGAGCTCTTGGGAGTGAACTTCCACACCTGCGCGGTCGGCGCGATCGACGTCGCGACCGGTCAGCTGGTGCTCGAATGGGACTCGATGGGTTGGGATTTCGCGCCGACGTACTGCATCTCCGATGATGACCGGCAGCTCTTCTTTGGGTGGGGCGGCGACCACTGCAGCGATGATTCGGTCGGCCTGATCGCGCCCGCGCGCGGCGGCGTGGTCCACAAGCCCGCGTGCGTCCCCGGCGGCAGTGGACGTGGCCACCTGTCCGCCGTTTCGTTTCGCAGCGGTGTCGTCCACGGCGTGACCGAAACGCACGAGCTGATCTCCCTCGATGTGCGTCGCGGGGCGGTGGTGCGCACGCTGCCGCTGTTCCTCGGCGCCCGGCCGGACGCCGAGGGGTTCCTGACCCTCACGCCGTCGCCGTCGGGGCGCTACTTGTTCGCATCGGCGATCGACCGCGCCAGTGGCAAGCCGACGCTCCCGGGAACGCACGTGCTCGATCTCGATACTGGTGTCCGCGTATTCGAAGATGACCGCCTCACGAACATCGCCGGCTTCGCCATTGCCGCGTCGGAGCACCGATGGGCCGCGATCGGCTCCAATCGTGCGTTATCGATCGGCGCGCCTGATTGGATCGCGCTCTTCGAGCACGGCCGGCCGATCGGCCGGATCGAGGGCCCGTTGGAAAAGCGCGACTGGTTACGATTCGCCGACGGGCTCCCGTTCTGCTTCTCTCCCGACGGCCGCGAAGGATTGGTCTTGCGGCCGGGTGGCACGTTGGAGCTCTGGGATCTCGCGGGCGCGCCGCGTCGAATGTGCACGCTCGGGGAAGTGCCCGACGTCCGCGGTGTGGCGTGGCCACAGCCGGGCCTGGCCCTCGCCATCGGGCCCGGGATCCTCACGTTCCTCGACATTTCGCTAGGAGCGCCGCGCGCCTGGCACACGTTCCCCGGTTGAGAAAAGAGAGGATCCTGGCGTTCACATCCCACCGCCTCGGCCCTCGCCGGTTCGATGAAGACGGCGATCGGGCTCGTCTTGCGCGGGCGAGATCCACGGCACTCGTGTACCGTCAGCACCGGAGTGCGACCGGACCCGTTGCCGTTATGGCAAGCCGTCTCCGATGCGACGCGCGCGCTCCCCGAAGCGTTTCGACGACGCTGGCCGGCCCTCGAGGAGCTCTGTGCGGGCGCGCGGTTGACGATGCTCCTCTACGAGGTCGTCGCGAAAGGGGACGCGGCCAAGGACTTCGTGCGCTTCCGCGTCGCGCCGGATCGCGACGCGCGCCGCGTCGCCCTCCTGGCGCGCGGATGGATCGAGGACCCGCGCTCGGGCTCGCTCGTGCGCAACCTGGGCGCCGCACGCGCGGTCGCCTTCGCGCCCGATCACGGCGAGGGCGACGTGAGCGAAGGGCAAGAACCTGCGAGCGACGACGCGATCGCCCTCTGGCTGCGTAGCGTCGAAGGAATGGCGCCACTCGCGGGCTTCGAGTCGCTGGCGGAGCTCAAGTCGATGGGTGTCGGGTGGTCCCACGAGCACGGACGGATCGCGCGCCTCGAGTGGCGGCGAGGCGACGAGTTCGAGCAACAGGAGCAGCTCCTCCGCGAGCGTGGCTTCGCGGCCACGTCCGATGCCGCCATCTGGTCTCACTCGGACGGGGCGCTCTCCGTCGTGTTCATGGGCGGTACGCTCTATTCGCACCTCGGCCCGCTGCCGACCGAATACGGAGGCTGGCCGACCGACTCGGCGGAGCCCTGAGTCGGGATCCGTGGCGATGGCTGGCGACGACCGCACGAGCTCGACCGCGTCATTGCCCACTCGCTGTCTCACCGTGTATGCGTGTTACCCTCTCGTCGTGCGTCGGACCGGCGTGAAGGCCGCCCTGATCGCGTTGGTGTGCGCCGCAGCAAGCGCACCGGTCGCGGCGAACGGCGAGCCGCCGCACGTGGTCGAGCTCGCATCGGATAGTCAGACGACCGTGACGGCCGCGGCGTTCGCGGACGACGGGACGCTCGTCGTTGGCGGCACTTTCTTCGGAAAGCTCGTCGTCGGCAAGACACGGCTGGCGGCGCGGCGCGCCGATTGGCAGGACGGATTCGTCGCGCGCATCGATCGCGCAGGCAAGGTAACGTGGCTGGCGAGCGCGACCGGCGACGATGTCAGCGCGATCGCGATCGGTCCGGACGGCGCGATCGCGGTCGCGGGCTCGACGAGCTCGATCGTCGGCAAGGCGGACGGGCCTGCGACCCATTACCGCTACGGCGCCACGCTGGCGTTGCTCGCGGCCGACGGCAAGCTGCGCTGGAAGCGCGACTTCGCGTCGTCCGATCGATCGTGGACGAACGGCGTAACGTTCGCGGGCGATGCGATCGTCGCGTGCGGCGCGTTCGCCGGCACCGCGACGTTCAACACTACGGAGGTTCAAAGCACCATCGGCTGGCCCGGCAAGGTGCCGACCGACGACGTGTTCGTCGCGCGGATGACCCCCGACGGCAAGCTCGACTGGTTCGCGACCGGCGGCGGCGACGAAGACGACCGCGCGACTGCATGCGCGACGCTGCCGTCGGGCGACATCGCCGTGGTCGGTACGGTCGGCGCGCGTGCGACGTTCGGGACCGTGCACCTCGTCGGCCCGGACGAGGCCGCGCACAAGCGCTTGGCCAACCCGCTGCGTGGGTTCGTCGCGATCTACGCGCCGAATGGCGCGTCACTCTCCGCGCTCGAGCTCGGCCAACGCGACTCTGCGAGGATCGAGGGCGTCGCGACGCTCGCGGACGGCACGCTGATCGTGCGCGGCGGCGACGAGGACGTCCAGACCGGCGCTCCTCATCCGTTCATCGCGCGCGTCGTCGCCGGCAACGTGACCGTGCGCGACGCCGACGCGCCGACCGCCGCGATCGTCGGTGGCGAGCTCGTATCGGTGCGCCCGACGCCGGGTGCGCTCGTGGTCGAGCAGCAGTTCGCGGCGCGCACCGTCACGCTCGCGACGATCGCGGTCCCTGTGAAGCCGAAGCTCGAGCTGACCGCGCTCGCGGCCTCGAACGACGGTCGGCTCGCGCTCGTCGGCCGTCGCGGCGACGAAGTCGAACACCCGCTCGGCGGCGGCCGCATCGAGGTCGACCTCTCGCACGAGCACGGTTTCGTCGCGCTCGTCTCGAAGCCCGAGGACTTCTCGGCGCTTCGATCGCGTTGACTCATACGATGTACGGCCAGACGGCGAACAGCACGCCGATCGCGATCATGATTTCGCGAACCTCGAGTTTGTAACTTGTGATCGCGCGCGCGCCGACGCTAAGCAATCGCGACATGAAGCGTATCAGCTCGCTGTTCGTCGTCACGCTCGCGCTCGCGGCGTGCAAGTCGCACGACAAGGCGCCGACCGCGGATCTCGCGCCGTCGGCCAAGCCGAACGAGGCACCCGCTCCGGCGCCGGAGGTCGCGAAGCCCGCGGCGCCCGCGGCCGTTGCGGCACCGGCTCCGGCGGCGCCGCCAACCGGGACGTACCAGTCGTTCGACAAGGTGCACGCCAAGGTGCTCGTGCCCGACGGGGCGACCGCCGAGCTCGAGGACCTGAGCGACGCGACCGGAGCCGACTATGACATCACCATCACGTACAAGAGCGGCCAGCAGCTGATCTGCCATACCGCTCACAAGGGCGACGACACGCCGGAGAAGTACACGACGGCCAAGCTCGTCGCGGCCGACCACGATCCCGACGGCTGGTGGCAGATCGTCGGCGGCGCCTCGGCCGGCGGCCAGAGCTTTGACGTCGACTGCTATCGCGTCGCCGCGAAGCTCGCGTGCGGTGCTGCGATCGTCCGCGAGAAGGCCAACGACAAGCACGTCACCGACGCCGAGCTCGACAGCGAGGCACACGCGATCGCAGCGACGTGCAAGACGGTCGTCCCGATCTGAGCGTCAGTTGCTCATGACCACGATCTAGAAGTGCCCGAGCCAGCCCGCAGCGATGCCGCCTTGGGTCGGCTGGACCTCGACATTCGGCAAGAATCGCGTCGGTCGGTTGAGGATCACGAGCACGGCGCCGACCGCCGCGGCCGCGCCGCCGCCGACCATCAAGCCGACGCCGAGCTTGCCCTTGAACAACGCGCTCGACTCCTCGTTGTGGAGCAGCGGCTCGCTGTCGAGCTTGCAGCCGTTCGGGCACGTCGTCGCGACGTCGTTGTAGAACTGGTCGAGCTGGCTGCGGCCCGCGAGCCACACCGCGACGCCGGTCGCGGCGATCGCGACGCCCGCGCCGCCGACCGTCCACGGCAGCCAGCGCTGCATCGGATAGTGGTAGACGATCGCCGCATCGAGCGGCACGAGCTTGACGTGCTTGGTCACGGTGCCGCCGCCCGCGACGACCACGCGCTCCGAGCTGGTGAGATCGCCGGCGTGATCGCCGACCAGGATGTGCTCGCCCGCGAGCAAGCGCTGCTTCTTCGTGCCCGGGCACTCGAACCACGGCTTGCCGTCGAGCTGGATGTGCGCGCCGGCCTGATCGCACGTGACTTCGAGATCGCCGACGCGGCCGTTGAGCAGCTTTCTGTAATCGAGCGCCTGCTGATACAGCTCCTTCGAGAACGGCTTCTCGTCGTAGCGCAGCGCGCTGTCGAGCTCGTCGGCGGCCTCGAGGATGCGATCGAGCCGGATCAGCGTGACGGCGAGGTTGAAGCGGATCAGCGGGTGATCCCACAGCGCGATCGCGGCGCGATACTTGTCGAGCGCCGCAGCGTGAGCTTGCTCGGCGAACAGCTGGTTGGCTTCGGCGAACAGCGCGTTGGCCTTGTCCTGCGTGGCCTGCGGCACACCGGCCGCCCACGGCTTGTCGTCGGCATAGGCGGCGCGAGCGACCACAGCAAGCATCAACGCGATCACGACGTGCTTCATTGCAAGCCTCCGCTGTAGATCTTCTGCCTCTCGGCCTCGAGACGTTTGACGTGCTCGCGTTCCTTGGCGAGGTTGGCTTCGAGCTTCGCGTTCGCGGTCTTCGCGTCGTCGCTGGCGCGCTTCGCGAGATCGGCGGCGGCCACGGCCTTCGCCTTTTCCTGTTGCGCGCCGGCGAGCGCGCGCTTGAGCTCTTCGTTCGACTTCTGCAGCTCGTCTTTCGACTGCGCGACCTCGGCGTCGGCCGCTTGCGCTTTGGTTTCGGCTTCGTGCTCGCCGCGCTCGGCCGCCGCGCGCGAGGCTTCGGCGGCGCGCACGGCATCGAGCTGAGCCTGAACCTTCGCCTCGGCCTCGTGCGCCTTGGCTTCCGACGCTTTCGCGATCCCCGCCGCGCGATCGGCATCGATCGCTTTCTGCTGGGCGTCTTGTTCGGCCTGGCTGATCCGGACCAGCGACACCGCGCCGCCGGCGAACACGAGCGCGAGCGCGGCGCTGATCGCGACGAGCGCGAGCACGCGGCGGCGGCGCTGGCGCCGCAGCTGCGCTCGCATCGCGTGCAGAAAATCGCGCTCGATCGCCGACAGCTCGAGCACGTTGCGGTCGGCGTTGCGCAAGGCATCGCGCGCGGTCGCATCGCGCCACACGAGATCGTTCGGCCGGCCGCGCGACGCCCATTGCCGCGCCGCCTGCCGGAGCTCTTGCAAGAAGCCGCGCAACGCCTGACCGTCGTCGAGCCAGCGCTGGAGGGTCGGCCACTCGTCGATCAGCACCTCGTGCACGATCTCGACCGTGCTGCCGTGCGTCGGGTCGGCCTGCAGCTGGACGAGCCGCGCTTGCACGAGCCGATCGAGGATCTGCTCGACGTGCTCGCCGTCGCCGAGCGTTGTCAGCTCGGATTGATCGACGACGGCGCGCGTGCCTTCGGGCGTGACGAGGCGCGTGACGATCGCGCGCAGCAGCGCGTGCTGCGTGGGCGGAATCGCGGCGACGACGGCGTCGGCGTGACGCGCGAACGCGCCGCCGACGCCGCCCATCTCGTTGTACGCGGCAACCGTGAGCGTCGAGCCCGCGCGATCGCGCGCGTCCCACAGCCGGCTCGCCGCGAACGACAACAGCGGCAGCGCGCCGCGGCTGGTCGCGACCTGCAGCATGTCGTCGACGATCCAGGCGTCCTCGAACGTGTAGCCGGCGAGCTCGGCGGGCCGCACGATCGCTTCGCGCAGGTTGTCGCGATCGGGCGCCGACAGGAAGAACAGGCCGCGCGACAGGTCGGCGAGAAACTGCTTGTGGCCGGCGAGCCGGTCGAGGAAGTCGGCGCGCATCGACAGCACGACGCGCACGGGCGCGCTCGCGTCGTCGGCGGCGCCGAGCAGCGCCGCGAGGAACAGCTCGCGTGCGGCGGCGTCATCCGAGAGCGTGAACAGCTCCTCGAGCTGATCGATCACGATCAGCACGCGCTGCCTGCGCCGCATGGCGTGCTGGCGCAGGAGGTTGCCGAACAAACCGGGCGCGTCGCGCAGCGCCGCCGGATCGTGCGGCGTGTCGCCGGTCGCGACCACGTCGTCGAGGACGACCGCGAGGCGCTGCAGCGGCGCGCGCCCGGGTCGCACGACGCACACCTGCCAGTCGTTGCCGGTCGCTCGCACCGCGGGCACGAGGCCGGCGTGGACGAACGACGACTTGCCGACGCCCGACGGGCCGACGACCGCGAGTAGCGGCCACGTCTCGAGCTGCGCGACCGCGCTGCGGATCTCGCCGGAGCGGCCGAAGAAGAACTTCGCGTCGCCTTCGTCGAACGCGGCGAGCCCGCGATACGGGCACTCGTCGGCGCTCGCGTGGTCGGTGCGGCGCGCCGCGAACGCCTGCAGATCGCGCGCGACGTCGGTCGCCGACTGGTAGCGCCTGGCTTTGCGCTTCTGCAGGCAGCGGTCGACGATCGCGACCAGCGCCGGCGGCATGGCAGGCACGCGCGCCGCGATGCTCGGCATCGGCCGGTCGAGGTCGAGCATGACGGTGCGCAGCTGATTCGGATCCGCCGTGCCGGCCGGATGTACGCCGGCGAGCGCGCGCCAGAACAGGATGCCGACCGCCCAGATATCGGACAGGTGATCGATCTCGTCGGCGCCCCACTGCTCGGGCGACATGTACGGCAGCGTGCCGACGAGCGAGCCGTCGGTCTCGTGCGTGATCGCCTCGTCGACCGCGGGCATCGCGGCGCTGCCGCGCTCGATCCGCTGCTCGGGGGTGTCGAACACGCGCGCGACGCCGAAGTCGAGCACCTTGACCTGCCCGCGATCGGTCACGAACACGTTGCTCGGCTTGAGATCGCGGTGGACGATGCCGTGCTCGTGCGCGCGTTCGAGCGCACGCACGACCGGGATCAGGAGCTCGACCAGCTGCGCCGCGGTGATCGGCGAGCGCAGCACGTCCTGCAGCGTCTTGCCCTCGAGGTACTCGAGCACCATGTACGGCAGCCCGCCGTGCTCGCCGACCTCGTGGATGGTCACGATGTTCTCGTGCGTGCAGCGCGCCGTCGCGCGCGCCTCGACGAGGAACCGGCTCACGAAGCTCGGATCGTTCTGCAGCAGGAACTTGATCGCGACGCGGCGCCCGAGCTTGGTGTCGCGCGCGAGAAACACCTGGCCCATGCCACCGCGCGCGATCTCGCGAATGAGCCCGAACCGTCCGACCTGCTCGTTGTCGGCGAACACGAGCGGCTGCCGCGTGTCGTTTTTCGGCCGCGGTTCTGGACGCGGCCCTGGTCTGACAAGCGTGCGGCTTGCCGGGAGAACCTCGGTCGCAGAGGTCTGCGCTCGGCCCTCTGGAGCTTGCGGCTTTACCACCCGCTAGATCATACCGCGCTCGGGTGCGCCCCATGATGTGGGTACTCTTACGACACGGCGCCGCTCGACGCTCGCGAACGAATCATCCAGTCTTGAACGTGCGAGCTCACCACGTGTGCCAGCGGGCGAGCCGCTGGAGCACGGTGTCGTGGTAGCCGGCAGTCAGCACGACCAGCTGATCGCCGAAGGCGTGGAAGAAGACGATGAATGTGGGCGCAGTCACCGGTGACCACGTCGTCCCGTCGAAGTGAAGCAAGCCGGTCTCACCGCCGAGCGCGAACAGGTCGGAATCGACGCCGCTGCCCGTCAACGCGCTCAACGATCCAGGATCGCCGGTCACCGAGATCGTGCCGGTCGCGGCCACGTACGTCACGAGCTGGCCGCCGGAAAGCGCGAACACCGCGTCCGGCGTGACGACCAGGTTCGCGAGACCCGCCTCGTCCGACGTGACCGCATGCCACGTGCCGTCGTAGTGCCACAGCTGCGGATCGCTGTGGCCATCACCGACGCCGATCGCGTACAGGTTGTTGGCGGCGAGGCCGCCGAGCTCGCTGAACGCCACCGGTGGCGCGTCGATCGTCCACCCGCCCGTACCGCGCCACGCGAACACGTGATCGCCGACCGTGGCCGCGGCCGAGTCGTCGGCGGCGGCCCACAACGCGGCGATCGAGCCGATCGCGACGTCGTTCGCGCCGTCGGTCAACGTGGTTCCCAATGCGCAGTACTCGTGCCCGGCGGCGCTGATCGCGAGCCGGTCGCAGGTCAGTGGCAGCATCGCCCACGTTCCGTCCGGCTGAAGCTCCTCGAACGACTGATACCAGCTCGACATCACGATCGGGCCGCCGGCGATGTAGTCGGTGACAACCGGGTAGGTGCCGGCGCTGCCGTCCACCGTCCAGTCGCCGTACAGGGTCTGGAGCGCGCTCCGGACGCCGTACATCTCGCCGAAGAAGATGCTCGCGCCGTCGGATGCGATCAGCCCGCCGTCGTAGCTGACTGCCTTCGGTGACCTGCCGATCACGGCGAGCATCGCCACCTCGGCGGGCGGCGTGTTGCTGACCTGGCCGATCGCGACGCCGCCGGGGACCGCCGCGATCGCCGATTGGGTGATCGAGCGCCCGCTCAACTCGTTGATCACGCCGCTCCACGTGCCGCCATCGAGGTAGATCACGCCCTCGTAGACGCAGTCGACCCAGACCCGGCCCTGTTCGTCTTCGACGATGTTGCCGATCGTGTTGGGCGGGATCGACGAGTCGTACGGGTCGGGTACGAAGAATGGCGTCGCCTTCGTGCCGTCCCAGGTCGCGACCAAGGAGCCGCCTTCGTACCAGATCACGTACAGCGTGGACGACGCGCGGCCGAACGACGCGCCCGCGGTCCACGGTCCGGTGATCTGCGACCACGCTGCGCCGTCGTAGTGCCACAGCGCCGCGTCGGAGGAGGTCGCGACGAACAGGCCGAGCGCGTCGGAGACCCACAGGCCCGTCACGCTGCTGGCCCACGGCGGAGTGACCGCGACCCAACCGCCGGAGGGTGTCCAGCGGGCGAGCACCGCCTGGCCGGCAGCCCAGATCGCGGTCGTCGACCCGGCGACTTGCTGGTAGCCGGAGCTCGGCGCGGTCACGAGCGTACTGCCGATCACGGCCGCCGCGTCGCCGCTGCCGAACACCACGCCCAGCCATCCGCTTCCACCCCACAACGACGTCACGGTTCCTTGCTCCGGCACGGCGGCCTGCCAGGTCAGGTGATGGCAGGCGGCGAGGTTCGGCCCGCACGACTGGCCGCACGCGAGCGTGCCGAGATCGTAGCCGAAGTCGAGACAGCTAGCGCTCGCCGGCAGCGCACCGTCGCAGTACTCGCCCTGATCGAGATCGGTGACGCCGTCGCCGCACCGGCCGGCGCAGCTCGACGGCAACAACTGACACGTGTTCGAGCACGTGACTTCACCGCGGTAATAGCCGAAGTAGCTGCAGGTGATATCGGCGGGAACCGAGCCGTCGCAGCCCTCGCCGGGTTCGATCACGCCATCCCCGCAGCGAGCCAGCGTGCACACGTTCGATTCGCATAGCCCGTTCGCACCGTTCAGCATGCACTCGGCGCCCTCGGCGATGCCGTCGCACGCGGCGAGCTGGTCGGCAGTCGCGCATTGCGCTCCGTTCACGCAGCTCGCGCCCGGCGGACAGACGACGTCGCCACACTGCACGAGATCCGACTTCAGGCATGCGGAGCATACGAGGCCCAAAAGGAGTGCCAGCGCGACCCGCATCGATCCATCATACGGCACTGTGCAGTGGCGAAGGCTTCGCTGACATCGAGCGCGGCTGCGCGCGTTTACCGGTGCGCACCTGTGGCGGTTCGGGCGCGCAGTCCGAGCAGCTTCGCACTCACTGGCGGTGATCAGACTCCCACAGCCGCACACACGTGGCGTCTGGGTAGCATCCGGTTATGCCTGCTGGGTTGGGCCGGATCTCGCCGCGTCGCACCGTATGATTAAGGTGGGGATGGCGACGTCAACGACAGCACCGAGCGAGCCGATCGGACATCCCGAGAACAAGGGGCTCTGCATCGCGACGCGGTGCACGGATGTCGAAGACTTCATCGCGAAGTTCCAGGCGTGCTGCGACGAGACGTCGATGTTTGTCGCGACCCCCGGCACGCGCGCGATCGGTCACGCGTCGCCGTTCATCATCCTGCTCGCCGACAAGACGCCCGTCATGCGCGGCGCGTGCACCGTCCTCGAAGCGTGGACCGATGGCGACAACCCGTACGGCCGGGCCGGCATCAGGATCTCGCTCGAGCAGCTCACCGATTCGAGTCAGGAAATCTTCGAGCGGCTGCTCGCCGCACGCGCGAGCACCAAGCCGGTCGCCAAGAAGCCGCCGGAGATCCGCCGCACGATGATCGGGTTCCCGATCGTGCGCGTGCCCGGCGAGATCGTGGGGACACAGCCGGCGCAGGACGGACCGACCGAGCGCATGTCGATGCCGCCGCCGGGCGTCATCGAGCTCGGGCTCGCGCGGCCGCTACCGCCGCTGCCGGCGCGGCCCGGCCCGGTCGAGATCGACGTCGAGAGCTCGAGCGGGGTCAAGCAGACGAAGGGGATGCGGATCACGACCCCGTCCACGAGCGTCGACAACTTCATCGAGACGTTCCACACCTGCTGCGAGCCGGCGTCGTTCTTCATCGCGACGCGCGCGATGCGACCGGTTGGGCGCGAGACCGCGTTCTCGATCAATCTCGCCGATGGCCGGCCGATGCTGCGCGGATATTGCACCGTGCTCGATGCGTGGCCGACCGGCGCGAACCGATTCCGCCGCCCAGGTGTGCGGATCGGGTTCAAGCAGCTGACCGCGGAGAGCCGCCAGTTGTTCGATCGCATGCTGGCCGCGGGGAAGACCACCGCCGGCCAGATCGAAGCGAAGCCGGTGGTGGTTCAGGATCGCCTGACGCGGCCGATGGTCGCGCTCGGGAGCTTCGCGGTCCCGGTGATCAAGCCGATCACCAGGCCGCGCAACGACCAGGCGTTGCCGCCGCCGTCGCCGCGCGTCGCCGACGCGAAGCCTCTCGCACCCGCGCCGGTCGCACCGGTCGTGGCCGTCGAAGCGGAAGCGCCGAGGTCGCCGCAGCCGCCGCCGGTGACGCAGCCGCCGCCGGTGACGCCGCCGCCGCCCGTGCCGGTCGAGCGCGCCGTGGAGGCGGTGCCGGTTCCCGTCGAGCTGGAGCCGGAGATTCCGGTCGCCGTCGAGCCCGAGCCGGAGATCCCCGTCGCTGTCGAGCTGGAACCCCACGTCGAGCATGCTTCGGCGGGTTTCGACGCGCCGGAGTCCGTGCCGGTCGCGGTGGCACCTCCGCCACCCGTCGAAGCGCCCGCCGCCGAGCCGGTGATCGTCATCGCCAAGCCACGCCCGCGACGGCTGGCGTTCGCCGCCACTCTCGTGATCGGTATCGCGCTCGGCGCGGTCGGCGGATTCACGGGTCGGCCGGAGCTGGCACCGACCACGACCACGACCGTGGTCACGGTTCCCGTGCCGGTCGCGATCGCAACGCCGCCCGCGCCGGTCGCGCCGTCCGCGCCGGTCGCGCCGCCCGCGCCGCCGCAGCAACCGGCCGTGACGCCGCCTGCCGCGGTGCCGGTGAACACCACGCCGGCCGAGATCGCGCCGACACCGGCTCCTCCCGTTCAAGCGCCGGCACCCGCTCCGGTTGCGAAGCGTGCGCCACCGAAGCATGTCGTGCGACCGCCGGCCAAGCACACGCCGACCTGTAGCGACCTGAGTTGCCTGTAGTTTGCCGAGATCCGCGGATGCCTCGCGGAAGCAACATTCAGCGCAGACCGGCGGCTCGGTGCGTACGTCAGAACCGAGCATGTACAAGACACTAGTTGCTTCTCTGCTTTGCGCGAGCGTCGCGACCGCAGCGCCCGGATTCGGAGTTCGTTCGTCGCAGGCCGTCACCGCGACGGTTCCGCGAGCGCGCGCGCAGCAACTCGCGGAGTCCGAGCTGTGGCGCGAGGCGTACTTGCGATGCGCGCCGTGGTTGACCGGCGCCGAGTCGCGCGACCCGCTGCTGCTCGCGCCACCGAGCTTCAGCTCGACGGCAGGCCTCGTCTCGGCCACCGCGAGCTTCCAGTGCGGGCTGGGCGGCGCACCCGACCTCGGCGCGCGGCTCGCGAGCGCGGAGCTCGTCGTCGCGGGCAAGGTGATCGCGATCAAGCCGGCCGGGATCAGAGAGCCGGTGAGCGAGCATGCGGCCGGCTGGAAGATCGCGACGATCGCCGTCGGCGAGACGCTGAAAGGAACCGCGCGCAAGGCCGTCGACGTGTACTTCTCGCCGAGCGAGGACGTCGCCTGGGTGAACCGGCCCAAGCTCGTCGATGGCGAGACCGGCGTCTTCGTCATCCAACCCGGCACGCCCGGCCTTCAGGTCCCCGACCGCCTCGACGTTCAGCCTTTGGATCGTCGCGACGCGATCGCGGCGCTGTCGAGTCGACCGTGAAGACGCGAACGGTTCTGCTCGGGCTCGCATTCGTGCGGCATGCAGGTCCCGACGGCACGCTCGCGGTCGCGATGCGGTCGCGTTCGTCGCGTCAGCGCGCGCAGTCACACGCGTTCTAGCCGTCAGTGCACGTCGAGGTGCGGCGGGTCGGAGCACGAGCTCGACGGCTGATACAAGAGCCCCACACCGTACGTCATCGTGTTGTCGTCGGAAGACGTCGGGTGATATTCGTAGCTCGCCATCGCCTGCACGCCCCAGTCGCAGGTCGGCTTGTACGTCAGCGTCGCCCAAGCCGGCAGGAAGAACCGGCTGAGGTTGGTCTGCGTGTCTGCGATCTCGCCGCCGCCGTGCAGGATGTCGCCGCCGATGCCGCCGCCGGCGGAGAGCTCGACGTCGTGAAGCGTCCAGCGCGGGCCGAATCGCCCGACGAAGCCGGTATCGAACGCGCTGCCGGTGAACGCGTCGGTGGACCGCGGCCCGGTGGTGCCGTTGACGCCTTCGGTCGTGTAGCGCTGATCGAACGCGAGCACGAAGTGCTGATACGTGGCGGTCACCGTGACCTGCGCGCCGGCTTGCGTCGTGCCGTCGAGATCGTAGGCGGTGCCCACGATCGGATCGGTGGCCACGCGCGCCGGACGCGCCGCGTAGAAGCCGCCGATCACGAGGCCGAGACCGTTCGGCGCGGTCACCGTGCCGCGCAGCGCGTCGTTGGCGATCGCGAGCGAGCCCTCCACGTAGCTCGGACTCGCGCCGAGCACGTCGACATCGGTCGAGCCCACGCAATCGGGCGTGCTCAGATCGAGATGATGATGGCCCGGCGCGACGAGATACCCGACGTCAGTCTCGTGATCTGGCTGGAGCGCGCCGTGATGCCAGGAGGCGCTCCAGTTGATGCCGAGCGACGGCTGCACGACACCGTCGACGCGAAGCTGCAGCCCGTCTCTGGGCGCGACGAAGTAACTGGCGCACGTGGCGGTGACGCGCACGTTGCCGGGGGACTGCGCGTGCGCGGCGGCGGATGACAGCACGATGACAAGCGGCCACAGCCTCATGCCGTGTACGTAGTCACCGCATGGTGCACCGATGTTGCGTGCGCGTTGCGGACTGTGAATCTCTGGCTGACGACGTGCCGCGGTCCGGACAGCGGACACGGTGGATCGGAGCGTGGCGATCGCACGTAGGTCGATGGCCGCCCACCGCACGCGAGTCACTGTGATGCACAGTACCCGCCGTTCGTCCCGTCGCCACGAAACCTCGCCTGAATGTCCTACGCGCGGGCATCGCCGCGCTGCGGCCATAGTACGCTGCGCGAGATGCGCGGTGTCGTGCTGCTCGCTCTGGCCGCTTGCGGTCGGATCGGCTTCGACGCCGGCACTCCGACGCATTCGCAGCTCAGCCTCGACCGCGCCGTGCCCGGCGAGCCGGTGACGGACTTCCCGCTGCTCGTGATCCTCGACGACACGCGCGCGAATCGCACGGTCATGGAACCCGACGCGTCGGACCTGCGGTTCTCTGCGGCCGACGGCACGCCGCTCGCGTTCGAGATCGAGCGGGTCGGCGCGGCGGGCGGCGCGCCGCTCGTCGCGTGGGTGCGCATCCCGTACGTGGCCGATGCGACCGCGACGATCACGGCGAGCTACGGCGTGCCGGGGCTCGCGCGCGCGCCGGGCACGGCCTGGAGCGACGCCTATGAAGCGGTGTGGCACATGACCGGAAGTGGTCCGCTCGTCGACTCGACGACACATCATCGCGATGGCGTCGCGACCGGCACGACCGAAGTCGCCGGCCAGATCGCGACGGCGCGCGCGTTCGATGGGGCCAAGGAAGAGTGGATCGGCGTCGCCGATGGCGCATCGATCCAGCCGCCGGAGCTCACGATGTCGGGCTGGATCGACATGGCGAGCGACGAGGCCAGTGGCTACTACGGGATGGTCACGCGCGAGCTCGATGATGGAGGCGGCGACGAGCTCTACCTCGGCACCATGAGTCAGTTGGCGTATGGCGGAGCAGGCGCCAACGGGGTGCCCGACGCCATCACCGGCCCGATGCTGCAGCTCCGGCAATGGACGCATGTCGTGTTCACGTACGACGGCGCGCGCATGCTCAGCTACGCCGGCACCACACCGGGCGCGCCCCTCGTGGCGAGCGGACCGATCGCGGACAGCGGCGACCCGGTGTACATCGGTGCCGATCGCAACAACTCCGGTGGTACGACACCCGTCGGCGTCCCCGACATCGATTTCGTGAACGGCGCGGTCGACGAGATCCGCATCGAGAACGTCGCGCGCGACGCGGCGTGGATCGCGTACGATCTCGCGTCGCAAGAGGACGCGATCATCAGCTACGGTCCGTTCACGCGCTGAAGCAGGTCCTTGGCCGGCGCGATGTCGTCGTCGGATACCTGCGCCTTCGCCGCGAGCGCGGCCACCGTGTCGCCGCCGCGAGGATCTCGGCGTAGTCGGTCAAGAGCTGGCGGGCGTGGTGATCAGCCGGCGAAGAACGACGTGGCGGGTGGCGTGCGGAACAGCGCCGCGCCGATCGTGAGCCCGGCACCGCAGGTCACGAACAGCACGCGGCGCGCGACCGCGAAGCGATGTGATGCGATCGCGGCCTCGAGCGCGGCGATCGGCCCCGCGGTGTGCGTGCGAGCGAGCTCGGGTGCGACGCGCGGCACGCGGTCGTCGGCGATGCCCAGCGCGCGGCCGAGCTCGCGCGCGAACGTCGGCGGATACTGGCTGGCGATCAGCAGATCGATCGAGCCGGCAGGCGTTTCGGTCGCGGCCAACAGCTCGCGCGCGACCAGCGTGCCGGCTTCGATGCACGTGGCCGCGAACGCCGGTGCCTCGAAGAGCTCGAGCACGTTGCGGCCGCGATGCGTACGCCCGGCATGCGGCTCCCAGCGCAGCTGCGTCTCGAACTGACCAGCGTGCTCGGGGAACGTGCGCGTGTCGAACCGCTCGAAACCGCCTTCGTCGTCGACATGCGAGATCAGCAGCGCGCCGCCGGCAGGCGCGAATGGAAAGTCCTGCGTCGTGTGCGGCGATGGGTCCGCGTCGGCGGCGACGATCATTCCGCGCCGCGCGCCGCCATCGGCGACGAACGAGTCGACGAGCTGCGCGGCCGTGATCACACCGCAGCCGCCGTTCGACACGTCGAACGAAAACGTGCCGTGATGACCGAGGCGCGGCGGGCTGCCGAGGTTCGCATCGATATCTTCCTGGATGATCGACGCGAGTGCGGGCTCGGCGATCTCGAAATCCTTGTAGACGCCGACGTGGACGAGCAGATCGAGCTCGTCGGCGGGATGCCGAGCACGCTCGAGACACGCTCGCGCCGCCGCATCGGCGAGGTGAAGCGCACCGCGGCCGAACACGTGGCCACCTCCGAGCGAGGTCACGGCTGCATCAATGAACGTGCCCATGATCGATCTCCAGCTCGTCCATCACGAACACCACGACTCCCACCTCGAGACCGGACGCGACCGACAGCAGCATGACCTTGTCGCCGGCGTGGAAACGGTGATCGTCGAGGTAGCGATGGAGCGCGAGGAACAACGTGGTCGATGCCGTATTGCCGTACTCGTCCACCGTGACGACGAGGTGCTTCGGATGTTCGCCGAGTTGTTCGCCGAGCACTCGCTCGCCCGCGCGAATCGCGCGCACCGACGTCTGGTGCGGGATCAGCCAGTCGATCTCGCCGAGCTGCATTCCCGCGCGGGCGAGGATGTCCGCGATCAGCGGCGGCCCGTCGGCCATCGCGACCTCGTGGATCTTGCGCGCGCGTGTGAACATCTGCGCACCGGGGTGATGACGCGCGGGTAGTCCTACGCACAGCCGGCTGTGCTCGGCGAGCGTCGTGAAGCCGGCGAGCACGATGCCGTCGTGGCCTTCCGGTGCGCGTTCGACGATCACCGCCGCGCCTGCGTCGCCGAGCGTCAGCGACGCGAGTTGCAGGCTGAAGATGCTGCGGATCGATCGCGCCGCGTTGGTGCCGAGGCCCGTGATGCGCTCGCCGCTGACGACCATGCCACGACGGATCGCGCCGCGACGGATGAAGCGGTTCAGCACGAGCACGCCCGTCAGCATGCCGGCGCACGCGTTGCCGAGATCGAAGCTCGTCGCGCGATTGGCGCCGATCGCCTGCTTCACCGAGGCGCTCAGCGGGGGCTCGAACCGGTGCGTCGAGTCGTCGACGTAGCGCGTGATGCTCGCGTCGATCACCATGTCGAGGTCGGTGCCGGAGTAGCGCGAGCGTGCGAGACAGTCGCGCGCGGCCGCGATCGCGAGCGACAGCGAGGTCTCGCCCGACCCGCACATGCGGTGCTCGCGAATGCCGGTAAGCCGCTCGAGATCGATGCGCGTGTGGTGGCGCGCGCTCGCCATCAGCTCCTGGCTCGTCACGCGGCGCTCGGGCAGACTCGCCCCGACGCTCTCGATGCGCGCCACGAACGGCGTGCGCGCGTCGCGCATCGCATCCGCGAGCATCCACGAGGTTGCGGCTACCATTGTGCCTCCTCGGCGCGGGCCGCGAGTGCCTCGTTCATCGCAGCGAAGCCGCATCGCGCTTCGCGCGCGAGCAGGCGCCTGGCCAGCCACGGTAGCAGGCCGGAAAATCGCTCGCGCTGCTCGAACCGCACGCGCCGATCGCCCAGCGGCTCGATCGTGAACCAGTGCTCGCCGCGCGCCAGCCACGGCGCGAGGACATGGCCGCACCAGTGCAGCTCGTGCTCGGCGTCGCTGGCGATCACCTTCGCGTGGAACGCGAGCGGAACTCCCAGCGCCGAGCGCACGCGCACGTGCACGGTGCCGCCCACCTCGGTCGAGCCGCGGGCTTCGCGAATGAACGGATTCCAGGCGGCGAACGATCGCAGATCGGTCAGCACGGCCCACACCGCCGGAGCAGCGGCAGCGATCTCGGTGGCAGCGCGAACTTCGAGCACGAACGAGATCGCAGCAAGAACCACGCCCTTTATCGTTGGCGTGGCGCTTGGCATTTCACGCATCGCTTGCGTCGCGCGGCTCTCGCCGATCGACGCATATTTCGCGCCGCGACTGGTACGATGTGAGAACAGATGTCGTCCGTACGCTCTGAGTTAGCGAGCTTTTCGTATCGTGGCCGCCGGATCAGCTACCGCGACCACGGCAGCGGCTCGAGGGTGACCGTCCTGACGCACGGGCTGCTCATGGACAGCCGGATGTACACGCGGCTCGCGCCCGCGCTCGCCGACGCGGGAAACCGCGTGATCACGGTCGACATGCTCGGCCATGGCGAGTCGGATCAGCCTCACGACATGACCGCGTACTCGATGCCGCAGTTCGGCCGCGACGTGATCGCTTTACTCGATCATCTGCAGTTGACGCAGGCCGTCGTCGGCGGCGCGTCGCTCGGCGCGAACGTCGCGCTCGAAGCAGCGGTCGCCGCACCAGCGCGCGTGCGCGCACTCGTGCTCGAGATGCCCGTGCTCGAGAACGCGCTACCGGCTGCCGCCGCGGCGTTCGTCCCGCTCGCGCTGGCCTTGCGGAGCAGTCTGCCGATCATGCGCGCGATCGCCGCGATCACGCGCAAGATTCCGCGTACGAGCTACCTCGTGGACGTGATGATCGACTTCCTGCGCCGCGATCCGGCGGCCTCGCTGGCCGTGCTCGACGGGCTGATCTTCGGCCGCGTCGCGCCGCCGATGGAGGATCGCCGCGCGATGCAGCATCCGACTCTGGTGATCGGCCACCCGTCGGATCCGATCCACCCGTTCAGCGATGCCGATCGGATCGCACGCGAGCTGCCGCGCGCTCGGCTGGTCACGGCGAGCTCGATCCTGGAGTGGCGGCTGCGTCCGGCGCGCCTCGATCGCGAGCTGGCGGCGTTTCTCGACGACGTATGGGCGCTTCGCGCGGTCGCCTGACGCCGCGCAGGAAATGCCGCCCGCGCGCGAGGCGGTCGAGCTCGGTCTGCATCGCGGACTCGACCTCGCCGTAACAGCGCGCGAGCGCGACAGGGTCGTCGGCGTGCTCGGGGCCGAGCTCGGGCCAGGACATCGCAGGCAGGAACGAGAGCGTGGTCTGCGCGGGCAGCGGCAAGTAGGGGAGAAACCCGGACGTCAGGCCCCACGGCAGCGACAGGACGATCGGCAGGACCTCGCTGCGCGCCCACGCGTGGGCGTGCGTCCAGCGCGCGAGTCGCTCGCCGCGCGCAAGCACGACGAACTGCTCGTGATTGCCCGCGCTGACGATCGGCACGATCGGGACCCGCTCGCGCAATGCGAGCCGCAAGAACCCCTTGCGTCCCGCGAGCACGATGCGGTTGCGATCGCGGAACGGCCGGAACGTGTCCATGTCCGATCCGGGATAGACGAGCACGCACGCACCGGCGGCGAACGCATGGCGGGCGCTGTCGTGACTCGCGCGAAGCATCCCGAGCCGCCCCGCGTAGCGGCGCAGTGTGGGATCCTCGAACAGGAAGTCGTGCGCGAGCGCGTACACTGCGCGATCGGGTCCGAACCGGTCGTGGATCGCGAGCGCGGTCAGAAAGCCTTCGCTCGGCCACAACCCGCCGCTGTGATTGCCGACGAACAGCACCGGACCGCGCTCCGGGACGTGATCGATGCCCTCGACGCGCGCATGCAAGTAGTAGCGGGCGAGCACGCGCCAGAGGTCGAGCAACACCGTCACGAGCTCGGGATCTCGTGCAGCGAGGTCGTCCGAGGTGCTCCCCCCCGCCACGCCGAGCATGCGTCGCACGGCAAAGCTCGCAAATCGTGCGACAAGGCGCGGTGGAGACAGCAGGATCGCGCGATCTTCGGCGGGCACGAGCCGCCGCGCGCGCTGGATCCACTCGATAGTCTCGGACCACAGTCATAGCTCCTCGCAAGGATCGTGCCCGTCGAAGATCGGGGAGCGACCGGGGCACGCGCGATGCACCGAATCTCGCAGGGTCGCATGGAGAATCCCGACTCGGGAAACGCGCATCGGCGGCGATGGTTACCGTGGTTGTTCGGCACCGCTGCCGTGGTGGCGCTCGTCGTCGGAGTCGTCGAGTCGTCGCAAGTGGTGGCGTTCGCGCGGATCGTCGAGCATGCACGACCCTGGTGGGTCGCGCTCGGCTGCGTGTTGCAGCTGGGAACGTATGTTGTCCAGGGCGAGGTCTGGCGCGTCGTGGGGCGACGCAGCGGCACGCGGCTCTCGATCGTCGCGGCGACCGAGCTCAGTCTGGTCAAGCTGTTCATCGACCAGGCGCTGCCGTCGGGAGGGCTGAGTGGAGCCGTGACGATCGCGCAGGCTCTGCAGAACCGAGGCATGACGGAGGCGGCCGCGATCGCGACCGTAGTGATCGACACGGTCACGTATTACCTCGCGTTCCTCATCGCGCTCGCGGCGGCCATGTTGCTCGCGGCCGGCGCGGGTCACGCCAGTCTGTTGATCGCCGCCGCCGCGATCGCGGTCGCCGCGTTCGCGATCGCGGCGGTCGTGACGATCCTCCGCCTCGCCGATGGGCGACCTCCCACCGTGCGAGTACTGCAGCGCGCCGGCTTCGTGCGCCGGACGTTCGACATCGTGCGCAAGGCCGACCGCGCTCTCGTTCACGATCGGCACACGCGGAGGGCTGCGACGATGCTGCAACTCGGGATCATCGTCCTCGATGCAGCCACGGTCGTCGTGCTCGTTCACGCGATGGGATCCGGCGTCTCGCTCGCCGGCGTGTTTGCGAGCTACATGATCTCGTCGGTGTTTCGTACGCTCGGCATCCTGCCGGGCGGACTCGGCTCGTTCGAGGCGGCTTCGGTGCTCACACTTCGCGCGATCGGTGTGCCGACCGCCGCGGCCCTGTCTGCGACCCTCATCTATCGCGGCCTGTCGTTCTGGCTGCCGATGGTCCCGGGCTTCGTCGCCTCGCGCCATATTCTGGGGCGAGCGTCGCGAATGCACCGATTGCGCGGATCAGGCTGCACGCGCCCGGTTCCTGCACGCAAGCGGGGGCACGCTTCGTGCTTCCCACCCTGAGAGCCGCGCGCGCACCGACATCGAGATCGCGCTCGCGGAGGTCGATCAGATGCTCGCCGACTCCGGAGGCATGAGGCATGACAACGCGCACCACGGTCTGGATCGATCATCGTGAAGCCAGGCTCTTCCACGTCTCGTCCGACAAGTTCGACGAGGTGACCGTTGCCGTGCCTCAGCATATCCACCGCAGACATCCCAAAGGGGAGTCAGGCGCGAGGGAGCACCCGGCCGATGCCCAGCGGTTCTTCCACGAGGTGGCGCGATCGCTCGAAGGCTCCGAGCAAATTCTGGTCGTCGGCCCTTCGACGGCCAAGCTCGACTTCATTCGTTACCTGCACAAACACGAACACGCACTCGCGTCGCGAGTCGTCGGAGTCGAGACCGTCGATCACCCAACCGATGGCCAGATTGCCGCCTACACCAGGACGTACTTCAAGCTCGACGAACGATCGTGAGCAGAGCAGATCTCGCCGCGCGCACGCCGCGCGGAGGGTCTGGTTTTCCGCGATCGCCGCGGGCGGACAAGCTGCTACGAAGCGCGCACAACCGGTCGGCCCGCACGTCGGGGCGAGCCCCTCGCAGGGGATGCCCGGAGGCGCATCCGCTGCAACGAGCCAATACGAGACGATCCCGCGGCCCACTACCAGCTCGAGAACGCATCCCAGCCGCTGTTGTACGACGCGCCATCGACCTGGCAGCCGCAGCCGTCGAGCGAGCCGTCGGTGCTGCACGCGTACTTGCCGTAGTTGTAGAACTTGTTCGCGGGATACGCGCGCGTGACCGATTTCGCGATCACGTCGGCGAGTGAATCGGTCTGGGCCTGCGTCGCGTTCTTCGGTGCCCACGCGAACCCGATGCGGCGGCCCGGGTAGCCGTGCGACGAGGCCCAGTAGTGGGCCGCGTATACCTGCAGTCGCGAGAAGCGCACGAAGTTGTCGAGATCGACGAGGTTGTCGCCGAAGCCGACGTTCGAGTTCCACGCCGCGTTGAGCAGCGGTAAGTAATGATGGCTGAGGTATCGGGCTGCGCTCGCCGTCTGCGAGCCACCTTGCTTGGCGAGGCGCGGGAGGTGCTCGACGTATGCCGAAACATGGTCGGCGTCGTTGGAGACGCTGTCGCCGCGAACGCAATCGTCGTGCGGATCGGCGTAGACCTCGAGCGAGAACCACTGCACATGGTCCATCATCGCGGTCCAGAACGCGTCCGCTCGCAGCCAGTTCTCGGCGTTCGGCTTGTACACGGAGAAATCGGCGAGCGTCTGGCCGATGCCGGAGATGTACACGGTGCCCCGCGTCGATTGCGTGCCGTCGCCTTCGTAGAGTCCTTTGACCGCGGCTGCCTCGTTCGTCCACACGCCGTTGTCGCCACTGTGCGTCGCGTTCGGAAACTCGTTGATGGCCCAGGTGTCGCCGCCCGAGACATCGTAGCCCGCGGCTGCCATCCGGCTGCGAAACTGCTGACCGGCGCTTTCCCACTCGCTCGCGGTGGGTGACTGCCCCAGTGAAGCGGACCACGCGCCCCAGTTGAACTCGGCCATCGCATGGAAGTTCGCGCCGAGCGCGTGCACGTTGGCGGCGCCCGGACGCGGCTGCGTCTTGTCGGAGTCGAGCGCCGGCAGCGTCACCCAGTAGCGCGTGCACGGGTCGGCGTTCGCCGCGAACGCATTCGGTAGCTGCAGATCGTAGACACCCTCGGAGTACAGGACGACCTCCGTCACTTCGGAGCATCCCGAGATCGGGGCGAGATCCGGGGTGATCCCGTCGCTCTCGCCGAGGTCGTTGTTGCCGGGATCGTTCTCCGGCGGCGCCTCCTCGATCTGACCGACGACGCAACCGGCGAGCATGCCGAGCGATGCGAGCGCGAGTGTCCTCATGCTCGGCCACCTCAGCATCTCCCGTACCAGCGTCACCGGAGCCCCAAACCGACCGAGGACACGCGGTGCGCGCGCTGGGACATCGTGGTGCAAACAACCGTGTGTGGGTGCGACAGCCGTCTCAGAGCCTCAGGTGCGGGCTCGAGCGCCGCCGGACCGACGTCGGCCTAGCGATCGGTGGCGCCGTACTGCAGCGAGACCCAACGCCAGCCATCACCCTCTTGTACGAGCACGGCGAACAACACGAGCGGTGCGCTGTGGCTCGGCCCTTTGATCGGCAACAACACCGTGGCGGCGACGAACGCGAGCTTGCCGTCGCCGATTCGCTCGGCATCGATCTGCCATGGTCGGATTCCGAGCTTGTCCCACCTCTTTACCAGGCTCAGCGCGGCGGCGCCGCGGGCGTGCTCGGGCTCGGACGAGCCGCTAACGATCAGGCGGTCGGTCGGGCCGGCGTGTGCGGCGAAACCCGTCGAGAACCAGCTCGCGACGACCTCGCGCGCGAGCTTGTCGTCGCCCTTCACGTCTACCGTCGTGAAGTCCTTCGCGTCGAACCAGTCTGGATGCGGGCGCTGCGTGAATAGCTCGTGATCGGAGATCAGACCGGTGTATCCGATCGCCGCCAGGTGCCAGCCGTCGCTTTGCTTCAACGCGATGCCGCCGGTGCGCATCGGCATCTGACCCACGTCTTGGGGCGCGGGTGCGGGTGTCGTGATGGCCGTGTACGGGATCTGAAACCACGCAACGTTCCCGTCAGCGCTGACGATTCCTGCCTTCGGTGCGAGCTGGACGGCGCCGTCGAAGCCGGGAAACAGGATGTCGGACCAGAAGACGGCGTCCTCTTGCTTCCAGCTCCACTCCAGCCCCAGCGGCGCGAACGCTTTCGTCTTCGCGTCGATCGCGCAATCGATCGGTTGGTGGCAGCGCTTCGTGATCCCGTCGAGATTGCGCCGCACGAGCGCCGTGACGTCCTCGTTGGGCCCGGCGCTCGCTGCTCCGGCCACGAGCACGGCGACCCAAACCGTCCTGACTCGCATTTCCTGAGCGTACCATTCGTCGTCGCGGCACGATGGCGTGCTCGACGCCCGACCAGCCCGGACCTCGAGATCGCGCGAGCGTCCCTCGCATCGGTGATCGGAATCATCGACCCTCCGCGGCCTCGCGCTCCGAGCGGTGCTTGTGCGCGTGCAACACACGCATCGTCAGCGTAGCCAGCGCCGCGCCGACGAACGGTGCCACGAGATAGATCCACAGATCGCGAAGCTCGCCTGACACGACCGCCGGCGCGAGCGAGCGCGCCGGGTTCATCGATGCGCCGCTTACCGGCCGGGAGAACAGGCTGCACAGCGCGACGGCGCCGCCCGAAGCGATCGCGGCATTGGCGCCAACGCTGCGGTGACGCGTCGCCGTTCCGAGCACGACCGAGACGAGGATCATCGTCAGGACGATCTCCATGCCGAACCCACGCGTCGCGCCGAAGCTCGGTAACGTGGTGCCGAGATGGGCGACGTCGCCGAACATCCAGCGCAGCAAGCCGACTCCGAGGAACGCACCGACGAGCTGGGCGATCCAGTACAGCGGGACGCGCCGCCACGGAAACACGCCGCGCATCGCGAACGCACAGGTCACGGCCGGGTTGAAGTGCGCGCCCGAGACGTTGCCGATCGCGTAGATCATCGTCATCACGAGCAGCCCGGTAGCCGCGGATCGCGCAACCGATGTGATCTCGCCGTCGAGGGAGCCGATCACGGCACCGCCGCAGTCGACCGCGACGAGCAGGAGCGTGCCGAAGCACTCGGCGAGCAGACGCCTCGCGACGATCGGTGGCGCACTGGCGTTGGCGTCGGCGTGCAGGTCGCTGACCATCCCGGCTGCGCTCGCTGGGCTGGTCGCGGTAGTGGCGCGCTCGGGCATCGTCGACGTCCACACGAGCGCAGAGCACGGCATGTGCCATGCACCACCTCCACATCAACGATCTGACGTGCTTTCGATCCGGAGCGCTGGATTCAACGATCACACTTCACCGCACGGCGAGCGCCCATGACACGCAGCGCCGAATACGACACGACAGCGCAGGTTTTCTTGCGCAAACATGGTGGAGGCGACGGAGTCGAAGGATCTCACCGTCAGTACGCGAGCTCGACGTTGTCGAGGTCGATGCTCCACAGCGTCGAGGTGGTCTCGATCCAGGCCAAGCCGGCTTCGAAGCGCGGCGCGGCGGGCACGAACGACGAGTCGAGCGCGACCGTCGCGACCTGCGTGCCGTCGAACGCGAGCGTCGCCACCCCCGCCGAGCTGGACAGATCGACATCGAGCCGAACGTGCGTCCATCGCCCGAGCACGAGCCCCGTCGACGTCGAGGTCATCGTCGTGCCGGTGCTCGTGAGCTGGACGATCTCGCTCGAGTTCGCGTGCGTGCCGAAGCCGATCGAAGACGTGCCGAACACGACGCGCGCCGGCACGATGCGCGTTCCGGCATCGCCGACGGTGTCGACGTGGATGTCGAGCTCGATGCGACCGGTCACGAACGGATCGGTGAACGTCTGGAACAGTGCGACCTGCGCGCCGTTCGTGCCGCTGATCGGAGACTTCAAGAACAGCGCGTCCGGGCTGGACACGAACGTGCTCGCGTCGAGCGACAGGTGTCCGTTCGGCTCGATGTTCGCGCCGGCCCAGCGTGCGGCAAACGGCAGCTCGTCGAAGTCGTCGCACAGGCGTGGTTCGGGCTCCACGTTCGAGCAGAACGAGCCCGCAAGCGCGTCGACGGAGCGCGCCTCGAAATCGACGCGGCCGCATGCGCTTGCGCCGAGCACCACAGCGACGGCGAATGCGCGCATCGAGTGATCGTAGCGCGGCGTCGCGTGCCAGTACACGAACAACACCGCCGCGCAGGACCTGTCGAATCGAGCGCGAGACGTTAGCCGCTCTGCTTCGGTTGGCTTGCTAGCGACCGAAGCATCTCGGCCTGTCCACGCAACCGCGACGCGCCGGCGCGCAGCTCGGGATCGCTCGAACGCTGCTCGATCTGCGCGGCCACGAGCTCGAAGTTGATCGCTTGCGCCTCGAGCAACGATGCGACGGCGAGCGGAGTGGCCGGAAACAGCAGGCCGACGCTGCGAACGTACGCGGGCGTTTCGACCGGGGCGCTGAGCGCGAGCAGGTAGCGAAAGGCATCATCCTCGGTGTTCGGTGGTCGCGCGCTCATCTCGTCGAGCACGTGCAGCAGGTCTCGTTGATGTGCGCCGAGATCGTGCAGGACGTCATCGGGGAGTTGCCGATCTCCGAGCTGGCTGCGCAGGAACACCATCAGGTTCGCGAGATTCCCATCACGCTGCGCGATTCCCATCCAGAAAGCCGTCTCCGCGCTACCGAAGCGATCCGCGATCGCCATGTACGCCTGTGCGACCCGGACGCGGATCGAGATCGCCCACGACAGGAGCCCATCGGTTCGACCATGGCCCGGAGCGTGGGGGAGCCGTACGTCGCGGAGCCAGTGGTCGTAGATGCCACGCACGATCTGGATCGTGGTTCGGTCGTGCGTGACTTTCGGAACGTACGCGTTGACGCCCAGGGCGTACGCCCGGTTGATCGTCTCGTGGTCGGTGTGCCCGGACAGGATCAGGATCGGGATGTGAGCTCGGGCCGCGCTGGCCCGGATCAGCTTCACCACGTCGAGCCCGGTACCGTCCGGAAGCTCCATGTCGGAGATGACGAGATCCAGCGGTTGCCAGGTCTCGAGAATCCGCGCCGCGTCTGCCAGCGTCGGCGCGCGCCGTATGTTGCCGCGAAATCCGAAAGCCTCGAAGCTGCTCTTCACGGCTTGAGCGAGGTCCTCGTCATCCTCGATGTGCAGGATGTTGGTCATTCCCCCAGACCGGATCTGCAAGCGCATGGCCACGTCCATGCGAGACCTCGTGAGCGAGCACCGCACGGTCCCGTTCGACTCGGGCGCCGCATCATGCGCTCGCCGATCCTCTTCGTTCGAGCGTCGACCACACACCGCCGGTGCGAGGATCGACGAGGGTCGTCGCATCCCGGTAGACCCGCCCGGTCATGAACACCTGCGCGAGCGCCGCGCCGAGCGGCATCGACTGATAGCGCTCGGGCCACAGCGCGAGGATCGCGGCGCGAATCGCCCTCCCGTGGCGCGCGCTGGCCGCCGGAAACAGGTGGTGCTCGACGTGGTAACCGAAGTCGAGCGTCAACCACTCGACCCATCGCGGCGTCGTGACCGACAACGAGGCGCGTAGCGGATCGTTGATGTCGGTCGCAGCGCACAGCGAGTGATTGGTCAAGATGAACGACATCACGACCGCATTCGCGACCACGAGCGGCAGCAGGAACGCGAACGCGAACGCGAACGGGCCGACCGCGATCCCGAGCGCGATCCACAACGTGCTCGCCGCCAGCGTTTCCAGGATCGCGTGGCGGTGAGCGCGTGCCGGGAGCTGCAGACACCTCCGCGCCGTCACCAGGATCTCGAAGCTCTGCACCGTGAACCCGAGCACGAGGCTGAACAGGCCGCGCCAGCGGCGGCCCCCCAGCGCGAAATGATCGATCGTGAACCGCGCCGCGCCGTGATTCCGGTACCTGGCCAGCGACGGGTACATGTCGGGGTCGACATCGAGCCGGTTCGCGTTCGCGTGATGGGCGCGATTGTGCCAGGCGGTCCACAGGTGAGGCGACACGACGAGCGGCGCGAAGCACAGCCCACCGACGAGCAGCCGCGCCCGCCGACCGCGCACGACCGCACCGTGCAGCACTTCGTGGCCGACGAACATCAATCCCGCGAACGCGAGCCCGATGCAGAGCGAGAGCACCGGAAGGCAAGGCCACGGCAGCCATCGTCGCGCGATCGCGAGCGTGGCGATCGCGATCACCGACGCGTGCACTGGCAACCACAACAGACGCGACGACGCCGGTCTCCACGTCGAGGCCTGGAGTCGCGGCCTCAGGTGATGGACGTAGAACGACGCGGGGCGCGAACGCACGCCTCTACAAGTTGCAATTCGCGTACACGAGTGACTCAGCCGCGGCGTCCAGCGGGCGCTCGTGTGCCCGGCCGCGTCATCACGATCTGGAAGAGTTGCTGCGCGCGTGCCCGGAACGATCCGGCGCTCGCGAGCAAGTAGAACTTCCACATCCGGTAGAACTTCTCGTCGTACCGCGAGCGCAGCTCGGGCCACGCCGCATCGAACCGGTGAAACCAGGCCATCAGCGTCGGGTCGTAGTCCTCGCCGATGTTGTGGATGTCCTCGGGGATGAAGATGCCTTCCATGGCCGCGACGAGCGCCGCCAGCGAGGGCAGCGCCGCATTCGGAAAGATGTACTTGTCGAACCACGGATCGATCTGCGTGCTGGTGCGGTTGCCGCCGATCGTGTGCACGAACGCGATCCCGCCGGGCGCGAGGCAGCGATCGACCAGCTCCATGTAGCCGCGGTAGTTCTTCGGCCCGACGTGCTCCAGGAGGCCGATCGAGACGACCGCATCGTAGCTGCCGGTCGCGTTGCGGTAGTCGTCGAGTCGGATGTCGATCGGCAGATGCGCGTAGCGCTCCTTCGCGAACCGCACTTGCTCGCGCGACACGGTGATCCCGACGACCTCGACACCGTGGTGCTCGGCCGCGTACGCCGCGAAGCCCGCCCAGCCGCATCCCAGATCGAGCACGCGCATGCCGGGGTGCAGCCCGAGCTTCTTGCAGACGAGCGCGAGCTTCGCCTCCTGCGCGTCGTCGAGCGTGCGCGCGCCGGTCGACCACAGCGCGCACGTGTACAGCATGCGGCGATCGAGCATCGCCTCGTACAGATCGTTGCCGATGTCGTAATGATGCTGGCCGTTGCCGAACGCGCGCCGCAGCGTCTGGAGGTTCAGCACGCGCGCCTTGACCAGGTGCGGCACGATCATCCAGTTGTCGCGCAGCGCATCCACGAGGTCGCTCTGCTGCAACCGCTGGATGGTCTGGTCGAGCGCGCGGCTGTCCCACCAACCATCCACGTACGCTTCGCCGGCTCCGAGGGTGCCGTCGCGAAGGATCCGCGACCAGACGCGCTCGTCGTGAACCGTGACATCCCATGGGTTCGCACCATCGACGGTGATGCCCGCCGCGGCGAGCAGCTCGGTGCAGACATCACGTGCGCGCCGCGGGACGAAGCTCGAGAACAGCTTGGCGGTAGCGGTGGCAGTGTTGGGCATGGTCAACGTCCGTCGGGCAGGAGCTCGAGCAGTCGATCGACGAGGCGCGGCGCCGGCAGCCTCGCGCCCGAGAACATCCAGGCGAAGCCGCGCGCGATCGCGTAGCGGCGGATCTTGCCCGACACGCTCGGCCTCGCCGCCGCCGCTCGTCGCGTCATGGTGGGCGCGGCCGCGAGGACGCGATGCACGCGCAGGTAGTCGGCCAGCACCTCGTCGCGTGCGAGCCTCGCGGCGTATCCGTCCGCGTCGTTCGCGAGGATCGCCTCGGCGGCGCATCGCCCCGACACCGTGGCCGGCAGGATCCCTTCGGCCGTGATCGGATGTGCGAGCCCGAGCGAATCTCCGACGAGCAACGCGTCGTGGCGAGACGCCGTCGCGAGGTGCACGGGATGGTAGAGGAAGTACGAGTGCCCCTTCACGTGCTCGAGCTCGGCGTCCGCCTCGAGCGGCACGTGGCCCGCTGCACGCAAGTGGTCGTGCGTGAGCTTCCAGGCGTCGCGCACGGCGCTCGCATCGAGCGTGCCGCAGCCGACGTTGATCCAGTCGGACTTCGGCACGTTCCACCCGTAGCCGCCGACGTCGTCGAACAGCACGAGCTCCGGCTCGCCATCGCGACCGAGGCGCGTGCGCTCGATCGCCGCCGGGTCGATTTGCAGCTCGAGCTCCTGCACGCCGACGGCGCGGCGCGGGCGCGCGGGTGCGAGATGGCGCGCGACGGGGCAGTGCGTGCCGCCTGCACCGACGAGATAGCGCGCGCGAATCGTCTCGCCGCTCGGCAAGCGGACCGACCAGTGATCGTCGCCGTCGGCTCGTTCGACCTGCTTGACGTGGCCTTCGAGTCGCAGCTCGGCGCCCGATCGATGGAGCAAGAAGTCGTCGAGCTCGTACCGGCGGATGAACCAGCCCTTGCCCGCGAACGCGTGAGCTTTGCCCTGGTAATGAACGTGACAGACGCGCCACTCCCAGAGCCCGCGCGGATAGTCGCGCGGCGCGAGCTGCAGCACGTCCCACACCCGCGGTGACAACCAACCCGCGCATAGCTTCACGCGCGGGAACATCGAACGATCGATCACGACCACACGAGCGCCAGCCGCGACGAGCGTGCGCGCGCACGTGCTTCCGGCGGGTCCGCCGCCGACGATGGCGACGTCGTAGGTCGATGCCACCATCGAGGCTACCTCGCTGCCGGACTCGCGCCCGCCGCGATCTGCGTGCGTCGCAGACCGCCGGGCACGGGCGCTCTACGAAGATGCGCGATGCGCGGCTGCGCGCACCTCGACGCCGGGCGTAGACGAGCGTCGCGCCGTCACCGCCTCCGTGCCGAGATAGAGGCGGCCGGATCGTATGCGATCGAGTGCAAGCCGAACGGCCACCGCGACTGGCACTTGCTCTGCACCGCATTCGCCGAGGAGACACCGTGCTGGCGACGATCGCGACGTTCCTGCTCGAGAACATGATGAGCGCGCTGATGCTCGCGGTCGGGCTGGGCACGTCTCTTCAGGCGCTCCGCGCCACGTGGGCCGAGCGCCGCATCGTGTGGAGGGCGCTTCTGGTCCTCGAGCTCGGCGTGCCCGTGCTCGCGCTCGCGACCGTGCGGCTGTTGCCGGTCGGGTTTCAGGCCACGGGCGTCATCGCGATCATGGCGGTGTGCCCCGGCGCGCCGATGATCCTCAAGAAGGTGCGCGACAGACCGGTCGTCCTCGTCATCGTCGCGCTCGTCTCGCTGCTCGCGCCGATCTCGGTCGCCGCGTGGGTCGCGCTGCTCGATCGCGCGCTGCCTCACGCGCTAGGAATCCGAGCGGGAACGCTCGCGCAGATCACGCTGCTCAGGCAGGTCCTGCCGCTCGTGCTCGGTTTGGGCATCGCGGCGGTGAGTCCCCGCGCCGCGGCTCAGCTCGCGCGCGGCGCCTCGGCCGTCTTCTATGGCGGGTTCGCGCTGGCGCTCGTGCTGGTCCTGTACAAAGGCGCGCCGGAACTGATCCGCACGAAGCCGATCGCGATCGCGGCGGGCGCCATCGTCGTGTTCGGCTCGGCGCTGATGGGCCAGCTCGCCGGTCGGCCTCGCCGCGAAGACGAGACGGCGCTCGCGACCGTCGCGGTGCTCGGAAACCCGGCGCTCGCGACGGCCGTGATCGCCGAGAGCTATCCGGGCTTCAAGGCGGGCGCGCTGATGGCCGCGTACCTGATCGGCCGCGCTCTCTTGCTGATCGTGTTCCAGTTCGTGGCCAAGCGGTGGTCCAAGCAATCCGCGGGTCATCCTCCGTTGGTGAGATCGGACGGACGCCAGGCTTCTTCGGGAATGCCCGCCTCGGCGCGCAGCATTTTCGCGAATGCACGGCACGCATCGGTCGCGGTGAAGATGCCTTCGACTCCTTCGCGTCCGACCACGATCGCGCAGCCGTAACCGTGCTCCGCCATGATGTCGAGCACCTCGTCGAGCGCGGTGTCGCTCGTGACGATGAACGGATGCTCCGTCATCGCCTCTTCGACCGCGGTGTCCGCGAGATCGGCCCCGTCGAGAGTCTCGATCAAGTAGAGGTCGCGCTGCGTCACGATGCCGACCAGCGACCCCTGCTCGAGCACCGGCAGATGGCGTACGAGATATTTGCGCATCATCTGGTGTGCTTCCTCGAGACTGGCGGTGCGCTCGACCCAAAACGGCTGCGGCGTCATGAATTTGGAGACGGCAGGGATCGACATGCCTTGTACTTGTTGCATGCGGCGTACCGAAGACCCGGCGAATCGCGAGTTGCCGACCGCTGCCGGCGGCGACTTCCTATAATGGTGCCGTGACCAACCGTGGGCTCGTGCTCGTCCTGGTTCTGGTTGGCTGCGCCAGCGCGCCTCCCGTCCAGATGTGGCCACCCGATGTGGCTGCGCGAGCGAATCCCAATGCCGACACGTCGAACAACCCGACGCTGTGGGAGTCGAGCACCGGTGGTTGTGGTGGCGAGAGCGACAGCGCTCCAAGCGCCGGTTGCCAGCCGTACCGGCAGGGTTGCGGCCAGCCTCGTGGCGCCGGTCATGGTGGGCACTTCGCCATCCTCGGTGCGATCGCGCTGACGCAGCGCCGGCGCCGCCCGCGATAGGGACGCGAGAGCACGTCGGATGCGCTCCGTCCTCGTCGTCCTCGCCCGAACAAGTCCGTGCGACCGGGGCCGGGATCGCGGCTCGATCCGACATGAGGCCGGCTGCCGCGGCGATGGTCGTGCTCGTCACGAGCTGCGCGCGGCCTGCGCCGATCGTCCGGCTGCCCGATCCCGCGCCGCCCGTGACGCCGAGCACGGAACGGGCGGTGCCGGCGCGCCGCAACGTGATCGTGATCGACACGTATCCGGGCATGCTCGACCGCGACTACAAGCATCACTTCGAGATCGATTCCGACGGGACCACGCGCAACACGATCTCCCCGGACCGGCTGTCGCACGGCGTCTACGTCTGCAAGATGCCGCGCGAGCGCGTCGACGAGCTGATCGCGGCGTTCGTCGCGGCGGGATACGACGATCTGGCGCGCGGGATCGACGGCCCGAACGACTGGTGTGTCCCGCTGACCGATCGCGGCCTGACGGGCTGGAGCTGCCGGCCGGCGAGCCACTGGATGACCGATGTCGGGGGGATCGCGCTCGCGTTTCACCGCGGCACCGTGCTCGTCCACGTCGATGACGTGGGCAACCACACCTATCGCCAGGCCGACCAGCTCGACGCACTCGTCGAGGGCGCGATCGAGGACGACTCCTGCCGTTAGCCGGCGACGGGTTTGTCGCGCAGACCGAGCCGCCGAGCTCGCCCTCGGCGAAGGGTGCGGTCTGCTCAATCCCCCAGCGTCGAAGCCCCGCAGGTCGATGGCGACGCCGTGAGATCGCTTTCGGCGGCCGCGTACCATTGCTCGAGCGCGGCCATGCCGGGGTTGTCGGTCGCACTCCAGCCCCGCGGGCCCGCGCGCGCGAGATCGGCCCGCCCGAGGCGGTCTCGTGTCAGGCGTGCGGAGGGTGCTCGCCCATCTCGGGCCACGGAGCCGAGAGCGGCGGCGCCTGCGGCACGGTGAAGTAGAACGTCGCGCCGTGGCCCGGCTCGCTCTCGACCCAGATCTTGCCGCCATGCGCCTCGACGATTCCGCGGGCGATCACCAACCCGAGGCCGGCGCCCTGCCGTTGCGTCGTGCTGGCCTGCCAGAACCGATCGAAGACGCGCGGAAGCGATTCGGCCGGGATGCCAGGTCCTGTGTCCTGGACGCGGAACAAGACGTCGCGCTCGTGCGCAACGGCGCCGATCGTGATGAGGCCGTGCGGCGGCGTGAACTTGATCGCGTTTCCCACCAGGTTCTCGAAGACCTGCAGCAGCCGATGAGAATCTCCGAGCACGGCGGGCAATGCGGTCGGCGCATCCAGCCGCAGCTCGAGCGATCGCTTTCTGGCGAGGACACGCTGGCTCTCGACGGACTCGACGAGCAGCCGGCTGGTGTCGACTCGCACGTGCTCGACGGCGAAGTGGCCCGCTTCGAGCTTGGTCACGTCCAGCAGATCTTGGATGAGCCGGTTCATCCGATCGGCGGAATGAAGGATCGCGTCGAGGGGGTTGGCTTCGAGCGACGAGCCACGCAACGCCTCGGCCTGCAGCTGGACGACTCCGAGCGGGTTTCTCAGGTCGTGCGCCACCACGCCGATCACCTGATCGCGCAGGCGCGTCGCCTGAACCGCGGTCTGGTACAGGCGCGCATTCTCGATCGCGAGCGTCGCGCGCCCCGCGAACGATTCAGCCAGCCGCAGCTCGCGCGCACCGTACACCCGCGATGGCCGCGACGAGATCAGCGTCACCACGCCGCGGAGCTCGCCGCGGATCTCGAGCGGCAGCGCCATGATCGAGCGCGCATCGATCGCGCGGAGCATGCCGGCTTGCTCGGCGCCAAAGCCAGCCGCGTCGATGTCGACCTGCTCGACCAGGACCGCCTGCTTGGTGTCGATGACTTGGTCGACGACCGGAAGCCGGTCGACATCGATCGGCTCCAGTCGCGCCGCGACCCGCGCGACCTCGGCGCGCGCCGCGACGATCTTGCGCTGCGGCGGCGCGATCAGATCGACGACGCAGCAGTCAGCGAGCTCCTGCACGGCGACGCGGCCGATCTGCTCGAGTGTCTGCGGGACCGACAGCGAGACGAGCTCGCGGCCGGTTCGAGCCAGGAACTGCAGCTCGCGCTCGATGCGCATCTGGTCGCTGATATCGCGAAGGGCGACGGTGAGCGTCAACCTGTCGTTGACGATCAAACGGGAGATCGAGGCCTGCGCGGGGAACTCGTCGCCGTTCTTGCGCCGACCGACGACGTCGGCGCGCTCGCCCATCCGCCGCGCCGTGGTCGGCCCCGTCGCGAACGTCGCGACGTCCGTGCGGTGGCGCGCGCGGAAGCGCTCGGGGATGAGGACATCGAGCGGACCGCCGACGACTTCGTCAGCTCGGTAGCCGAAGATCGCCTCGGCACCGCGATTGAACCGGGTGATCCGCTGATCGGCGTCGACGAGGATGATCGCATCGGCCGAGATCGAGATGATTCCGGACAGCCGCGCCTCCGAGAGCTTCAGCATATCCTCGGCACGCTTGCGGTCGGTGATGTCCACGACCTGCGCGATGTAGTACTGCGCGGCGCCATCGCGATCGCGCAGGACCGAGCCGGCGAGCAAGACCGTGACGATGCTGCCGTCCTTCCGGAGATACCGTTTTTCGAGCTGGTAGCGCGGGATCTCGCCACGCCCGAGCTGGACGGCGAGCGCGACGTCGAGGTCGGCGTCGTCGGGGTGCGTGATGTCCTGGAAACGCAGCCGGAGCAGCTCGTCGGAGCCGTACCCCACGATGCGACACAGCGCCTCGTTCACCCGGACGAACCGCCCGTCGAGCGCGACGAGCGCCATTCCGATCGGCGCCTCTTCGATCGTCAGCCGGAACCGTTCCTCGGACTCGCGCAGCTGCTCGGCGATCGCTTCGGCTCGGGCTCGCGCGGCGCGCTCGCTGGCGAGGAGCTGCTCGCGCTCGCTCGCGATCCGTTTCGCGTCCGAGATGTCGCGCGTGATGGTGCCCATGCCGAGCACGCGACCGCCGCCGGGGTCGCGGATCAGGAAGTGATCGTCGGACACCGGGATGGCGGCTCCGGTCTGCCAGTTCCGGAAATACGTCTCGCCGGACCAATGGCCCCGCTCCAGCATCGACTTCAGGATGACGTCGCTCGCGAACGCGCGCTGCGCTGGCGGGTAGTAATCGGGGATCTGGGTGTGCTCGACCGGGATGTCGGCGGGCAGCGCCACCATCCGGCGGCCTGCCGGGTTGACGTAGATCGGCTTGCCGGTGGCATCGGCGACGCCGATGAAATCGGACGAGTTGTCGAGCAGTGCGACGAAGATGCTCCGCTCGTCCTCGATCCGCTTGCGCTCGGTGATGTCGCGCATGAACGCTTGCGCGCGGCCATCGGGAAGCCGCGCGGCGCTGAGCTCGACCGACACGAGAGTCCCGTCGCTGCGGCGAAGATGGCGCTCCGCCAGGAACGGCTCGAGGTCACCATCGGGCACCCACGACTCGCCATCGACCGAGAAATCGGCGATCGACTTGCCGAGCAATTCTTCACGCGCGTACCCGAGCAGGCGGCAAGCTGCGCGGTTGCCATCCACGCAGGTTCCGTTCGCGTCCACGAGGACGAACGCATCCGGGGCGAGATCGAGCACGTTCTCGATGCGAGCAGCCGCCAGCTCCGCCGCGCGGCGAGCACGGGCTGCGACCGCGGACAGGTAGACGATCACCGAGGCATCGATGCCGAACAGCAAGGCCTGGAACACGACCTGCGACCGCGGAAACCCCGCGCGCACGACAAAGTACGAGCCGGCCGGAATGCTCAGCAGCAGGGCGACGATTCCAGCTCTCGCACCGGTCGCGATGCTGACGACCAGGATCGCGCCGAAGAACAGGACGAACGGCGCCCCGATCCCGGTGAACGGCTCGAGCAGCTTGCGGAGCACGAAGGCGACGGCGACGGCCGCGACCGCGACCAGGTAGCGCACGGCTGTGCGTTCGAACCTTGCTTGCGCGCTCGCAGGCATACAGCCGATCTGCAAGCAGCTTTGATGCCTCGTCGCGGCGAACATTTCCGAGGACACCTCGGCCAGCTGCGAAGCCGACGCCGAACGATGCGACTCGCACGACGATGCTCACCATGGCCTCGGGCCCGGATCTTGCGTCGACAAAGCGGGAAAAGACCTCAACTCACACTGGAGAAGCCGATGCCCGCTCGTGACAATCCGACGTCCGCCGATGTGCAAGACAGCCTGATGGGAAAGGTCGCGTTCGTGACCGGCGCGTCCTCCGGGATCGGGCGAGCGACCGCGATCGCGTTTGCCCGTCGGGGAGCGCACGTGGTGGTCGCCGACGTCCTCGACGACGGCGGCCGAGAAACGGCGCACATGGTGGAAACCGAGCGCGTGCGCGCGCTATTCGTCCACTGCGACGTGGCGCAGGAGCGCGACGTGCGTTCGGCGATCGGCCGCGCGGTCGAAACCTTCGGCCGCATCGATTGCGCGTTCAACAACGCAGGCATCGAAGGCGAGCAGGCGGCGACCGCAGATTGCACGGAGCACAACTGGGACCGCGTCATCGCGATCAACCTCAAAGGCGTGTGGCTGTGCATGAAGCACGAGATCGCACAGATGCAGAAGCAGGGCGGCGGCACGATCGTCAACTGCGCGTCGATCGCCGGCTTGGTCGGGTTCGCCGGGATTCCCGCATACGTTGCCAGCAAGCACGGGATCGTCGGCCTGACGCGCACCGCGGCACTCGAGCTCGCGCGATCCAACATCCGCGTCAACGCCGTGTGCCCGGGGGTGATCCAGACTCCGATGATCGACCGCTTCGCGCACGGCGAGGCGCAGATCCAGCGCCAGCTCGTCGCCGGCGAGCCGGTCGGTCGACTGGGTCGGCCCGAGGAGGTCGCGCAGGCCGTGCTGTGGCTGTCGTCGGACGCAGCCTCGTTCGTCACCGGCCAGCCGATCGCCGTCGACGGCGGCTGGGTCGCGCAATAGGTCCAGCGAGGCCCCAGGACAGTCGGGCAACGTCACGTCGACGATCGCCTGCTCGTAACCACCCTCGATCGCGCGTGCGAGCGCTTCGATCGCTGTCGCCGCTTCGGCGACGACGTCGAGCTTGCGATCGCGCGCGAGCACCGCGCGTAAGCCCTCGCGGTACAGCGCGTGATCGTCGATCAACAGCCGATCGGCAGCGGCTGCTCGAGCCAGCTCGCACACCCGCCGTCGACGCAGCAGCCGTTGTTGCAGTCGGTGTCGGCGTTGCACGCGGCACCGCCGTTGCCCGCGCACAGTCCGTACTCGCCGCACACGTAACCGCTGCAGCAGTCGGCTCCGCTCCAGCACAGCGCTCGGTCGCGCGGGCTCGTCGTTCGCCGCCGATCGAGAAGTTCCGAGATCAGGTTCCGCCTCACTTCCCTATTCGAGCGCATCGGTGACTCGCCCGCCTTGGCGTCACAGCGCGAGGGCGCCGACGACCGCGTCCACGAGCCGCGAGAACACGCGCTGGATCGGAACGACCGTGAGCGCGAGCGGGATCAGCGGTACGAGGACGGCGAGGACGATCGCGATCGCCGACCGGCGCCGGAACACGGTCATTCCAGTCGTCGCGATCACCTCGTAAGCGCCGCCGAGGTCGTGCAGAGCCTGGATGTCGGCCGCGCCGAGCGGCGACGTGATCGGGACCGCGTCGATCCATTTGGCGCGAAACTCGCGGACGTACTGGAGCGCCAGCGCGTTGTAATCGGAGAGCTCCGCGAGCCGCGCGCGGTACAGGTGCTGCGCGAACAGGATCAGCGGCCCGAGCGCGACGACGAGCGCGATCGCGAGCAGGATCGCGAGAGTCGGCACCAGCGACGGGATCGTCGTGCGGTGGGCGAGGAGCTGCGTACCCCAGGCGCCGGCCAGCACGCACGAGAGCCCGAGCATGAACATCGCGAAAGCGCCGAGCGGCCAGCTCAGGAACTCGAGCCCGGCGCTGCGGTCCGGGTGGCTCGCCGCGGTCGCGAGCCGCATGCGCGAGATCTGCACGAGCGCGAGGCTCCACACGATCCATTCCCAGATCCAGCGCAGCACGAGGAACTGCAGCAGCGGTAGCGCGATCGCCGCATACCACACCCCGGAGATCGACCAGCTCGTCTGCGAGGTCCCCGAGACCAGGCCGGTGGTCCCGACCACGCCCCACAGCACGAGCTGGCCGAGCACGAGCGCACAGCCCGCGAGCGCGAGCTCGATCGCCGGCTCGGCGCGAAGCCGCTCGGCGCGATCGAGCACGCGATCGAGCGCGCTCGCGTCCGCGAACCGGCCGTCGTAGAGCTGCGCGACGCTCGTATTCACGAGGCGGCGCAGCATGTGCTCCGCGGTCAGCACGCACGGCATCGCGACCAGAAACCGGATGTGGACCGAGATGTCGTAGACGAGCGGCTCGGGCTCGCGACCGCCCAGCTTGCGGATCACGGCGCCGAGCGCGAGCGGCACCCACGCGATCGCCACGAGCCACGCGCGACGCACGTTGCCGGTGGGACGGGAGAGGTGAAGACGCCGGAGTAGCCGCTGGAACGGACGATCGTCGTCGGCCCAGAAGTGCCCGCTGGCGGTCGTGGTGGTCATGGCCTGACGTTGCGGGCCTGCAAATGCCGGCCCGCAGCGTGCGCGCTACGTGATCGCCCGGCACGAGCTGGCACTCTCCCGCCGCCCGCTGGTTACATCGGCAGCGAGCGGGGCGGATCGTGCCATCCGGCCGAGCTCGCACGCGCGCGCGTCCGCGCTCGATCGCTGCGAGCCGGTTTCCCGCCGACGATCTCCGTCCGAAGCGAGCGAGCTGCTCCGGCGGCCGTCAGTTCGCGATGACGACCGGCCACGGCCGTTGCAGGTCGCCGACCTGCGACGTGATGACGAGGTACTCGTGGCCTTCGCCGTGGCTGTCCGCATCGACCGTGATCGTGAGATGGAGCGTGTCGCCGTTCGAGCCCGTCGTGCGATCCCACGACAAGCTCAGGTCCGGCGGCTGCTCGGCAGCCGCATCGATCGGCTGTTCGGCTGCCGACACCACGATCGGGTCCGTCGGGGCATCGCTGAACAGCTGAACGTCTACCTTGCGCGTGCTGTGGACCGGGATGTAGAGGCCAGGGGTGGTGACATCGGGCATGCCGTTGGTGAACGACAGCGTGACCGTGTCGGTTGTCTCGGGCGCGGCGTCGAAGAACGTGTCGCCGTCAGGCTGAGGGACGCAAGGGTCATGTCCAGCCGCCGCCACCTCGTTCGACCAGACCCGCTCGACGAGATGCCCGAGCTCCGGTTCCACGAGCACGCTTCCCGGCATGTACTGGCACAGGTCTGCGATCTCGCCGCCTCCGGACCACGATTGCCATCCGTAGTCGGAGGCCGTGGCGTAAGCCGGCGAGCTCTGCAACTGCGGATCGGTCGCTGACTCGGCAAGCTCGTGACTCGACAACGCCGTGAGCTCGTCGAGGGGATCCTGGTTGTACTGGACGCCGCAGCGCGGAATCACCGCGTAGCTGACCGGTGTCGAGCCGAGCATGAACGACGAATGATAGGCGGCGAGGCCCGCGGTGCATGTATTCGCCACGGTCGTCGTGTCCGGGAAATACAGCGCGTAGACGGTGTTGGTATCGGGCGCGGGCCAACCACTCGCCAGCGGGCGCAAGCGCGCGTACAGGTACTGCTGGATCCCGGCATCGTCGATCATCGTCGGCGCGCCACCGGAGGCCGGCACCGCGATCGCGGTCGCCGCGCCGACGCCGTACTGGCCGGCGACCGTGTTCCAGTAGTTGCTCGTGCCGAGACTGGTCAGGAACGCGTTGATGTCGCTCGCGAGCGGATCGCCCGGGAACGTGATCACCGCCCATTGCGGCGACGCCTGCACCGGGCCGCCTGAATCGACGACCTGCGGTAGCGGCTGATGATCCGCTTCGCCGAACGTACAGCCAGTGGCTAGAGTCGCGAGCGCTAGGAGCGAGCCACGCATGGCAGTATCTCTACTCCACAGTCGCGCTCTCGGGATACCCCGCCCATCACGGCGCGTGATCCTCGCGTGATCCTCGCGCGAACGCGTCGCCGAATGTGGTGGAATGCGCACGTGGATGCGGCCTTGCGCGACTTGATCGTCGACGACGAAAGCCGGCTCGCGTTCCGCGTGGATCATCGCGTCTACTGCGACCCGACGATCTTCGAGCAAGAGCGACATCTCATCTTCGAGCGCTGCTGGATCTACGCGGCGCACGCCAGCGAGCTCGGCAAGCCCGGTGACTTTGTCGCGAGGACCATCGCCGGTCGGCCGATGATCGTCGTTCGCGGCAGCGATGGCGTCGTGCGTGCTCTGCTGAACACCTGCACTCATCGCGGGACGATGCTGTGCAAGCAATCGAGCGGCAACGCGCGCGTGTTTCGTTGCCCCTATCACGCATGGACGTTCGACACGATGGGCCGGCTTCGCGGCTTGCCCGGCCGCGAAGCCTACGGCGACGCGTTCGCGACCGAAGCGTTCGACCTCGCGGCGGTGCGCACCGAGAGCTATCGCGATTTCATCTTCGTCACGCTCGATGCGCGATCGCCGAGCCTCTCCGAATACCTCGCCGGTGCGAAGGAGTATCTCGATCTGATCGTCGACCAGTCGCTCGGCAGCGGCATGGAGGTCGTGCGCGGGACCCAGCGCTACGGGATCGCAGCGAACTGGAAGCTGCTCGCCGAGAACAGCATCGATACCTATCACGTGATGGCGTTGCATCGCCGCTACCTCGATTACGTCGCCGATCAGGGTGTTCGGCCTTCACCGCCACGTGGCCGCGCATTGCAGCTCGGCAACGGTCATGCGGTCAGCATCAGTACGCCGCCGGTGGCGGCGAAGCCGGTCGCCTACTGGGGCCCGCCGATGCCGATCGCGCAGAAGCCGGCCATCCACGCACTGCAACAGCGCCTCCGTGATGCATACGGGGACGCACGCGCTCGATCGATCGGCGAAACGTATCGGCAACTGCTCATCTTCCCGAACCTGATCGTGAACGATACGGTTGCGACGACGATCCGGACGTGGGACCCGGTCGCGCACGACCGCATGGACGTGACCGCGTGGGCGCTGGTGCCGCACGGCCAACCACCCGACGAGCGCGCGCACGCGCTGCAGAGCTTCCTCACGTTCTTTGGTCCCGGTGGGTTCGCCACGCCCGACGACGTCGAGATCCTCGAATCGTGTCAGCACGCCTTCGTGAATCGCGAGGTGCGCTGGGCCGACTGCTCGCGCGGCATGAACAAGGTAGAGCCGTCATTCGACGACGAGCTCCAGGTCCGCGCGTTCTGGCGGCGCTGGCGCGAGTTGTTGACCGGCGAGTCAGCGACGGGGACGCGGTGATGAATCGCGCCGACCTCGAGGACTTCCTGTTCCACGAGGCTGCACTCCTCGACGAGTGGAGGCTCGACGAGTGGCTCGCGCTGTGGTGCGAGGATGGTCGATACATCGTTCCGGCGCTGGATGCTGCGCACGTCGATCCGCGCGAAGCGCTCGCGATCGTCGCTGACGATCTGACGCTGTTGCGCTCGCGCGTCGAGCAGTTGCTCTCGGGCGAGACCTGGGCCGAGGTCCCACGCTCGCGAACGACGCGGATGATCGGCAACGCGCGCGTCCTCGAGCATGACGGCGATCGCGTGCGCGCGGCCTCGAGCTTCGTCGTTCATCGCCACCATCGTGACAAGCTCGACGTGTTCGCGGGGACGTACCGACACGAGCTCGTCGTCGCTCACGGCGCGGTGCGGATTCGCGAGAAGCGGGTGCTGCTCGTGCACGATCTGCTCGCGCAGGGGAGAGTCAGCATCGTGCTGTGATGAAGTGAGCTACGGATTGTAGTGCTTGCCAATCACGATCGCGTCGAAGAACGTGGCGACCAGGGCGCCGAGGAGGAATCCCGATTCTGCCTGGTACGCGCCGGTATCGCGCGGGTGTGCGCGCTGGCGGCGCGCCTGCGATGGCGGCGCGAGGAACTGGGAAGTATCGCAATGCATGGACGAGATGATGCGAATGCGCTCCTCGTCGGTGGCCGCCGATTGCAATTCGTCGAGCGCGGGACAATTCGACCCGGCCGGCTCGGCCGTGTCTGATCCGTCCTGCCGAGCGAGCTGCCGATCATACGCGTCGTTCGCGTCGCGGCACTTCCCGGCCCAACGTCCGCCGAGAGCCGCCGCGACGACGCCGCCAACTGCGACGGCCGCGCCGGCAAGGGCGGTGACCGACACTCCCGTGCACGGTGGCTGGTACGGCGTGCCGCAGCCTGCCGGGTCGTAGTAGTTCCTCGTCGCGCCGACGGCGAGGATCGCGCCGCCGACGGCGAGTGCCGCGTCGAAACCCGGCCGCGCATAAGACTCGTTGCAATCAGGCTCCTCGTCGGTATGGGGTGCCGCCGGCGGCCTGCTCATCACGAACGAGCAGCCGACACACACCACGGTTGCTATCGACGCCACGAATCGCATGAGCTCACGATAGGCGTGGTGATCGCGTGCTCGCAAGGCGGAATCCGTGCCCGGCGCGTGAACAATGCGTGATCCTGCCGTGAACCGCAGGAGCAGTCGCTTGAGCCCCGCGCCGCGCCGTGATGTGCTGGCGTCGTGGTGCTCGTGACGGTCGACGTGAGGAAGTGCGTGCGCTGCGCGGCGTGCTCGATCCTCGCGCCGAGCGTGTTCGAGGTGACGCGCAAGGGCACGCGCGTGATCGCTCAGCCCGAAACCGCCGGCGAACGCAGCGCATGTCGGGCCGCGGCGTTCGCGTGCCCGGCGCAAGCGATCGAGGGCTGCACGTGAAAGATGTCGTCGCCGAGTCGCTCTGCTTTCGTCTCGCCGACGAAGCCGAGGCCGTGCGCTGGCGAATGGAGGACATCCCGTGGCAGCGGCTCGATCGCGAACGCGCGACTCCGGCACTGCGCGCGCTGGTACGCGAGATCGCCTATTCCGAGCTCACGACGACGACTGCGACACGTCGCTTCCTTGCCGAGCTTGCAGACGATGCCGACTTCACGCAGTGGATCTCGGTGTGGTTCTACGAGGAGACGCGGCACCCGCAGGTGCTTCTGCGCTGGCTGCACGAGCTGGGCGTCGCGGTCGACGATCGGTTCGTGCTGCGCGGCCGCGCGACCGCGCCGTTCATGCGGTCGCGCATCGGCACGCTCGTCACCAACATCATCTCGGAGCTCGCGGCGTCGAACGCGTACGTCGGGCTCGCCCGTGCTGGCGAGCCGGTGCTCGCCGCGATCGCGCGCGGCCTCGCGGCCGACGAGGCTCGCCACGCCGCGAGCTTCTACGCGTACGCACACCGCTACCTCGAAACGTCCGAGGATCGCGAGCGCGATCGCCGCGACGCGATCAAGGTGCTGTACCTCTGGCTCGAGGACGGCGCGAGCGTCCATCATCCGGTCAACGAGTTCTACGCGCGCAACGGCGACGCGATGACGGAGCTCGCGTTCGAGCCGACATTGCCGCGCGAGCGCATCACGCGACTGATCGGCAACCTGCTCGGCCTGCCGCTCACCGGCGAGTCGAGCCTGCTCGCGCAACTGCAAGAAAGGGCACCATGAAACGACGCGACGTGATCAAGCTGGGTGCGGTCGCAGCCGGTGCCGCGGCCGGCGTGCCGGGATGCGGGATACCGCGCATGATCGCCGAGATGACCGGCGCCGACGGCGCCGCGGTCTTCAACGCGATGCTCGACGAACAGCTCGGCCACCTCGACAAACCGGGGATGCTACATCGCCTCGTCGAGGCCGAAACCAAGCGGCCGCTGTCGGAGGCTGCGCGCGCGAGGATCGCGGACAACGACGCAGCATTTCGCCGCTTGCTCGGCACGCTCCTCATCACGCAGGGATTTCGCGATCTACCCGAGGAGACGCAGCTCGAGCCTGCGGTGCAGTCGCGCATGTGGCGCCACTACGATCGCATCGGCTCGACCGTGTTCGAGGTCAGTGACATGCTCGCGTCGCTCGAGCCGAGCCAGCGCGCACACGTCCAGCAGACGCTGCGCGAGCGGCCGGACCTGCCCATGGATCTGGGCGAACAGCTCGACGCCCGCGCTGCGCGCGTCGGGATGTCCGGCGCGCGGCGGCGGCAACTGCGCACGATGATGTCGCACGCATCGTTCCGACTGAAGCATGGCGATCCCGGCGTGATCATCGACGAGTACGTCGCCAAGGTCGAACGGCTACGGGCGAGCACTCCGACCGACGGTGCCGTGATGGGGCTTGCGGAGAAACTCGGCGAGCGCGATTTCTGGCGCTACCAGCACCTGCTCGCGGACGACGACGATCCAGCGCAAACCGGTGGATCGGGCCAGCAGTTGCCACCGCCACCGCCGCCGCCTCCCGGCGCGCTGCCGCCGCCGCCAGCGGCACCATCTCGGGATCCCGATCACCCGGTGGCGCAACCTGCGTCACCGCCGCCGCCACCGCCGCCCGCGGAGTCGAACATCGTCATGGCGGAACGCTTGACGAAGAGCGCGCGGATGATCGCGAAACGCGGAGAATGCGCGACCGTCGCGCTGATCGGACAGCGCGTGAAGAGCCTCGCGCCCGATTACCATCAACGAGTCTTTCTGCCCGATCCGGACATCGCGGCGTGCGGGACGGCGTTGCCGCAACCCGCAACCGAGCTGGAGCCGGTCCCGGTCCCGAAGCGGGACCATCCCGGCGAGCATGGCCTGAGGGTCGGCGCGTACATGATGGGGATCGGTCTCCTCACCGGGTTGGTCAGCATCCCTCTCGTCGACGCGGGACCTGGAATCTTCGGCCTGACTCTCGCGGTCGTGCTCCTCGCGATCGGGCTTCTGGTCCTGCTGATCAGCGCGCTCATCTACGCCGCATCGACGGACTGATGGCGGTGATCACCGGCATAGGCGCGGTCTCGTCGCTCGGCCATGGCGCGGCGCGGATCTGGTCCGCGATGGCCGAGGGCAGGGACGGGCTCGCGCCGATCCGCCGGTTCGATGCGAGCGAGCTCGGCGTCGAATTCGCGGGGATGGTGCCCGATCGCAATACGCCGAGTCGAGCTACACCGGGCCCGGTGACCTGCGCCGAGCTCGCGATCGAGGCGGCGCGCCAGGCGTGGCAGCACGCTGCACTCGACGACGTCCCCCCGCATCGCATCGCGCTCGTGTTCGGCTCCAGCCTCGGAGACAGCGAGGTTGCGATCCACCGCATCGCGGAGGCGGTCGGCGAAGCGCTCGGGATCGCGGGGCCGCGACTCGCCGTGACCACGGCCTGCGCCTCCTCGGCGAACGCGATCGGCCTGGCACGCGATCTGCTCGACCTCGGCATCGCCGACATCGCGATCGCCGGCGGCGCGGACGCGCTCACGCCGCTCGTGCTCGCGGGGTTTCGCGCGCTCGGCGTGCTCGCGGCTGGCAAGTGCGCACCGTTCAGCGAGCCCGCCGGAACGACGCTCGCCGAGGGCGCGGGGTTCCTCGTGCTCGAGCGCGAGCCCGGGCGCGTCCCGGCGCTCGCCGCGGTGCTGGGCTACGGGCTGTCCGCCGACGCGTTCCACGACACCGGACCCGATCCGTCGGGCGCGGGCGTGACGCGCGCGCTGCGGTCTGCGCTGGTCGACGCGCACGTCGCGCCCGACGAGGTCGACTATGTCAACGCGCACGGGACCGGCACGCTCGCGAACGATCCTGCCGAATGGCGCGCGATCTGCAGCGTGTTCGGTGCGCGTTCGGAGGTGTTACCGGTGAGCTCGAGCAAGAGCTTTCTCGGCCACGCGCAGGGAGCAGCCGGGGTGCTCGAAATCATCGCGACGCTCGTCGCGATGGAGCACGGCGCGATTCCCCCGACGCAGCGCTACACGAGCGCGCGCCTGCACAGCCCGCACGATCCGGTCGGCAGCTCGACGGCACGACCGGCGCGCTGCAACGTCGCGGTCTCGAACAGCTCTGGCTTCGGCGGCGCGAACTGCGCCGTCGTCGTGGCGCGCGAACCGCGCGTACGATCCGCGCAGCGCCGCGCGATCTCGATCGCGAGCACCGGCGTCGCCGACAGGCGCGACACGCCGCTTCCGCCCGGAGTCGATCCGCGCGGGCTCGACCCCGCAACGCGATTTCTCGTCGCAGCAGCCGCAGGCGCGCTGTCCGCGGCAAACGTGACCCTGCGCGCGGACGATCGCGATCGCGCCGGCCTCGTGGTCGGCCAGGCGATCGCGTCGCCGGAAAGCGACGCCGCGTTGCATCGCACGATCGCGCGCGATGGTTACCGAGGACTGTCGGCGAGCTTGTTCTCTCGCCAGGTCGTGAACGCGTCGGCTGGAACGTGCGCGCGCGTGCTGGGGCTGCGCGGCGCCCACAGCACGCTGGGCGCGGGCGCCGCGACCGGGCTGCTCGCGCTGGCGTACGCGGCGGAGCTCCTGGCCACGAGAACGGAGATCGACCGCGTGATCGCCGCCGGTGTCGACGAGCTGACCGATGCCGGCGGCGAGGCAGCGGAAGGTGCAGCCTGCGCGTTGCTCGTCCCCGGTGTGCACGAGATCGAGCTCGCCGGCTGGAGCGTCGCCGGCCCGGGTCGCCTCGACCTAGCGATCACCGACGCGACGACAATGGCGCGGATCGAGTCAGGTGAATGTGCGGTCGATCGGACAGAGTCCGCGCGTGGCGCGGGATTCGCGCCGATGACAGCCGTCGCACGTGCGATCGCGCGGATCCGCGCCGGTGAGATAGATCGAGTCGTGATCGCGCGCTCGGGCGGCGCGTCATGCGACTGCGCCGTCGTGCTTTGTCGCGGAAGGAAGCATCATGCGAGCTGACCTGGCCGAAACCATCGCCGTCCGCGAGGAAATCCTCGGGAAGTTACGCGGCGTGTTGATCGAACGCATGCGGCTGAGGCGCGCGCCGGCAGAGATCGACGCCGACGCACCGCTGTTCGGCGCCGGCTTCGCGCTCGACTCGCTCGATGCCGTCGAGCTGATCGTCGCGCTCGACACGCTGTTCGGCGTCGTGCTCGAAGACAACGGACTCTTACGCCAGCAGATGCGCACGCTCAACACCGTGGTCGATCTCGTGCTGGCCTATCGGAGGGGACATGTCGGTCGCCGATGACCTCGCCGCGATCCGCGCTACGACCACGCTGCGCGCCGGCGACGAGCTAGCGTGCGTGCGGATCGATGGCGCCGGCGCGCACGAGCTGCTCGATCGCGTCTCCCCCCGTCAGCTGTTCGTTCGCAGCGGTCAGATGCTGCACACCCTGTTTCTCGATGACGCGGCCAAGCCCGTCGCCGACGTCTATCTGTGCTGCGACGACGACGCCTACCACGTCGTGGCCGAGGGCATGCGCGCTGCCAGCGTCCTCGCGTACCTGGCCGATCATGCACACGGACTTTCGGTCGAGCTCGTCGATCTGTCGCTGTCGCACGCGTTCTTGTGTCTGGACGGTCCGTACGCGTGGGAGCTGCTCGCCGAGATCTCGTCTCCCGACGTGATCGGTCTGCCGTACCTGGGCTTCTTTCACGATCCGCGGTTCACGTGCTTCCGCGGCGGCAAGACCGGCGAGTACGGCTACGATCTGCTGGTCGCCCGCGAACAGCTTGCCGCCGAACGGGCGCGCATCCTCGACCTCGGTCGGCGTTTCGAGCTCCGCGAGATCGGACAAGAAGCTCACGCGCTCGCCATGCTCGAGTCCGCCTTCTTCGACGTGCGGCGGGCACCGCGCCCCGGGCTAACGCCGGTGGAGCTCCAGCTGCAGTGGCGGCTCAACGCGGGCCGCGACTATCCGGGTAGCGCGGCCATCACGGCACGCCGCGCGTCGCCACGTGGTCGAACGGTGCTCGCCGCTGCAGCGAGCGAGCTCGTGGTCGACGCCGCGATCGAGCTCGACGGCAGCGTCGTCGGCACCGTGCTGGTCTCGGGGCAATCGCATACGCGCGGCGACTGGCTGGCGCTCGCGTTGCTCGAGCCCGGGCTTGCCCACGCCGGGCTGCACGGGTTCACGTGCGGGGGCATCGCGTTGCGCACGATCTCGTCGCCCGCGATCAACAACCGCAGCTTGTACGTCGATCCGCAGCGCCACAGCTGGGCGACGCGCGAGTCGAACGCATTTCCGCCGCTGGTTCGGCCGGACTGGTCGTGACGCGGTTCGCAGCCAAGCGCGTGCTCGTGACCGGCGCATCGCGTGGGCTCGGCCGCGCGATCGCGCTCGCCTTTGCCGCCGAGCGCGCGCACGTCTGGCTCGGATTCGCGAATCGCGCGGTCGATGCCGAGCGAACGGCGAGCGAAGCGCGCGAGCGCGGAGGTACCGCCACGCTTTCGCGATTCGATGTCACCGATCGCATCGCCGTCGAAGCTGCGGTCGCGGCCGCCGTCGACGAACGCGGCGGCATCGATATCCTCGTCCATGCGGCGGCGGTCATGCGCAACAACCTGTTCGCGCTGTCCGAGCCAGATGACTGGGACGAGCCGCTGCGCGTGAACCTGGGTGGTGCGCTGTGCGTGACGCGTGCCGTCGTGCGACCGATGCTCGCGGCCAGAGCTGGCGCGATCGTTCACGTCAGCTCGGTCGCCGGCCTGCGCGCGAGTCCGGGCCAGGCCGGCTACTCCGCATCCAAAGGTGGGCTGGACGCGCTCGTGCGGACCCTCGCAGCCGAGCTTGCCCCGCGCGGCATCCGCGTCAACGCCGTCGTGCCCGGGCTCTGCGCGGCCGGTATGGGGCTGCGCCTCGACCGCCGCGCCGTGGACGGCCACGTCGCGCGCATCCCGCTCGGCCGCGTCGGCAACGCCGACGAGATCGCCGCGGTTGCAACATTCCTCGCATCCGATGCGGCGAGCTACGTGATCGGCCAGACCGTCGTGGTCGACGGGGGCCTGTCGTTGTGATCGCGTTTCTGTTCATCGGTCAAGGCGCGGATCCACCCTGGGTCTCACCCGAGGTACTTGCCGATCCCGCGGTCGCGAGCTTGGTCGAGCACGCCAGCGCGGCGACGCGTGTCGACATCGCTCGCTTGATGGCCCGCGGTGGTCGCGAGCTGACGCGGACCGAGATCCTGCAGCCTGCGATGGTGGCGGTCTGCCTCGGTGTGCACCGGATGCTCGAACGCGCCGGTGTAGAGCCGGCCATCACGCTCGGCCACTCGCTCGGCGAGCTGTGCGCGTGGTGCGCGGCCGGCGCGATCGGCGCCGCGGACGCGGTCCGGCTCGCGGCGATCCGCGGCGCGCTGATGGCACGCGAGGCCGAGCTGCACCCGGGTGGCATGGTGCGCCTGATCGGAGACGCCGCGACGTGCGAGCGCGCCGTCGTCGAAGGCGCGCGAGTCGGCTCGATCTGCGTCGGCGCGCACAACGGCGTCGACGAGTGGGCGTTGAGCGGCGACGAGCCGGCACTCGCGTGCGTGATCGCGAGGTTTCGTGCGACGCGCTTGCCGATGGGCGGCGCCTGGCACTCGCCGGCCATGGCGGGCGCGGTCGACGAGCTGCTGGCCGCATCGCTCGCCGTCCCGCGCCAGCCGATGCGTGCACGGATGATCTCGAACCGGCGCGGCCATCTTGCCAGCGACGACAACGCGCCGGATCTGCTCGCCGGTCAGCTCGTGCACCCGGTCGAATGGGTCGCTTCGCTGGAGACTGCCGTCGCGCTCGAAGTGCGGCGGTTCGTCGTGATCGGCCCGGGCAAGATCATGCGCGCGCTCGTGTACAAGAATCTCGGCGTCGATCGCGTCGTCGAGATCGCCGACAGCGCGGCCACGATCGCGGCGGTCGCGGCGCGATGATGCGCGCGCTCGTGCTCGTCGGCGTCGCAGCATCCTGCGGTCCGACACTGATCTGGTCGGGACACACCGAGGACCGTGCTCGCAGCATCGAGATCATCGAGGACGGTGGCAGCGACCACTTCGTCGTCGATGGCTACCGCATCGCCGGCTTCCCCGCGATCGCCGCGACCTCGCTCGCGGTCGCGGGTTCCCACGTCGCGTTCGCAGCGCGCACCGATGCTGGCTGGAGTGTCGTATGCGACGGACGCCGTGCCGCGACGTGGGACGGGATCGGTGCCATCGCGCTGGCCGCATCTGGCCGACTCGCCTATGCAGCGGAGCGCGCAGGCGGCTGGTACGTGGTCGTCGATGGAGTCGAGAGCTCGAGGCTCGATGCGGTGCTGGCAGACACGTTGCGATTTTCCAGCGATGGCCATCGTGTTGCCTACGTCGCGCAGCTCGGGCCGCGCGTCCGCGCGGTGATCGACGGCAGGGCCGACGCCGACGCCGACGCGATCGGTCGCTTCGTCTTCTCTCCGGACGGAGCCCACTACGCGTACGCCGCGCGTCGCGGGCGGGACGCGTTCGTCGTCGTCGACGGCAAGGCGGGCGCCACCTGGCCGGCCATCGGGGACATCGAGCTCGCGGCCAGCGGGCGCGTCGCATATTCCGCGGCAGACGGCAAACAGTGGCGCGTCGTGGTCGACGACGATCCGGGCCCGGTCGTCGACGAGATCGAGCGCATCGCCTGGAACGATGACGCGACGCATGTCGCGTGGTTGGCGCGCGTGGACGGGATCGGCATCCTGGCAGTGGACCGCGCGCCAGTCGCTGTCGCGGCGAAGCTGCATTCCGACTCGTACGCGTTCCGCCCCGGCTCGTCCGAGCTCGCGTACGTCGTCGAGGCCGCAGCCGGCGGCGAACAGTTGATGCTCGATCGGGCCGCCGGCCCGATCGCCGACGAGATCGGCGCACCCGCTTGGAGTCCCGACGGTCACCTCGCGGTCACGGCGCGACGTGGCCGGACGTGGAGCGTGATCGTCGATGGGCGCGAAACGCCGGCCGGCACTCGCGTCGCGACACCGGTATGGAGCAACAGCGGCCGGCTCGCGGTCGTCAGCCGCCGAGGTCGCGCAACACACGTGCTCGTCGATGGCCAGGATTTTCCGTTCGATCTCGCATTCGAGGATTCGCTAGCCTTTTCGCGCGACGGGCGACACTGGGCGATCGTCGCCGGCGACCTCGTGCACGAACAGCTGTTCTTTTCCATCGACGGAGCGACGCGTCGACCGCTGGCGCCGAGCGAGGTCTACTCGGCGGCTCCGAACGGCTCGATCTTCGAATCGCGAAGCGACGTCTTGCGCACGTGGTCTCGCGCACAAGCCGAGCGTGCGGCGCGAGGTCTCGAGTAAGCGGAACCTGATTTGGAGTTTCAGGATCGGTTCCAGCGAAGCGATGCGCGGCAGGACCGAGCCGGGCGCGATCAGATCTGGTCGGCGTGTGAATTTGATACGCTATGCGTGTGGGCTCGACGGACAGACGGCTCTTCGCCAGCGAAGGGGTCCGGGCTCTGTGCACGCGCTGCGGACGGACATGGTCCGGCGAGACGATGTCGTGTCCGTCATGCGGCGCGGATTTCGGTGGCGAGACGGTTGTAGACGACATTCACCGCGTCAAGACCATGCTGCTCGATCCGCGCAAGACCGACGCGATGGGCTCGGACGGCGACACCACACCCGACGCTGCGGCGGTCGTCAGCCGATCGTCTGCGGAAGCCGTATCGCCTCGCGGGGCGATGCTGCCGCCGTTCCCGCAGCGCTCGGACGACGATGTTGGAACTGCGACCAACGAGATTCCGCGCGAGCCGAGCGTCGAGGAGCTGAAGCCGGGTGGTTTCTCCAGCGACCCGCCGACGCGATTCAAGCGCGGGTTCGATTCGCACATCGAGCTGCCGGCCGGGTCCGTCATCGACGACTTCGAGGTCGAGGCTCCGCTCGGCGCGGGAGCGATGGGCGTCGTCTACCGCGCGCGGCACTTGAGGCTCGGTCGGCCCGTGGCGGTCAAGGTGATCTCGCCGACGATGGGAACGGATCCTCAAGCGCTCGCCCGGTTCGAGCGCGAGGCGCGCGCACTTGCTTCGCTCCACCACCCGAACATCGTCGATGTGTTCGCGTTCGGCACGCTACCCGACCGACGCAGCTACTTCGTGATGGAGTATCTCGTCGGCGAGACACTCGACGAACGGCTCGACCGCGGGCGCGTGTCGCTCGGCGAGGCGCTCGACGTATTGGACCAGATGGCCCGCGGCCTCGAGACCGCTCACGCGCACGGCGTCGTTCACCGTGACCTGAAGCCATCGAACACGTTCTTGGTGCGGATCCCGCGAGAGCAGCGCTGGGTCGTGAAGCTGCTCGACTTCGGGCTCGCCAAGCTCGCAGTTCCCGATGGCGCCGAGGACACGGCGAGCGGGGCCGTGATCGGCACGGCGCTCTACCTGTCACCCGAGCAGGCGCGCGGCCCGAACGTCGATGGCCGCACGGACATCTACGCCCTCGGCTGCATCGCGTACGAGCTGATCCTCGGCCGACACCCGTTCCCCGACGCGCGCACTCCCACGGCGGCGATCGCCGCGCACCTGACGGAACCAGCACCCCAGCCGAGGACGATCTGGCCCGGAATTCCGGCTGCACTCGATCTGCTGCTGGCTTCGATGCTCGCGAAGGATCCGAACTATCGTCCGACGCTCGCGCAGGTTCGCAACGTGGTCGCCGCGGTGCGGTCTCCGACGACGGTCGAGGGTCGCGCGACGCGGGCCGCGACCGAGGCGGTGAGGCACGGACCGGGTCACGGCCTGGCGTGGACCATCGTGCTCGTCGCGATCGCGCTCCTCGTCGGGATCGCGATCGGAGCGAGCCTGCTCTCGGCGAAGTCGAGCAACAACGACAAGCCTCGTACGCCGGCGACGATCCGTGCTGTGCCGGCGTGGCCGATCGCTAGCGCGGAGTCCGCGGCCGTGCGAGCCCGAATTCCTTCACTCGGTTGATGAGCGTGCGGCGGCCGATCCCCAGCATCTTCGCGGCGCGCGTCTGATTGCCGCCGCATTTCTCGAGCGCGGCCTGGATCTGCGCGCGCTCGGCCGACCGCGACAGCTTCGCGCCGCGGCGGAGCACCGGGTTGCTCGCGGAAGGCGCGCCATCGTCGCGGCCGGGCGCGGCCGGGACGCGAACCTCCGCGGCGAACGTCACGCGCATCTTCTCGATCGGCAGGTGGCGCTGCTCGACCGGCCCGTCGGGGCACAGCAGCGCCGCGCGTTCCATCATGTTGCGCAGCTCGCGGATGTTCCCGGGCCAGCTGTAGCGCAGCAGCGCGTGCAGCGCCGCGCTCGACAGCTCGGGGACCCGCGGCAGCGCCGCCTGTCTCGCGGCGTTTTCGAGGAACGCGCGCGCGAGCCCCGGAATCTCGCCGAGCCGCTCGCGCAACGGCGGGATCACGAGCGTCGCGCCGTTCAGCCGGAAGTACAGATCCTGGCGGAACGCGCCACGCGCGATGTCGGCCTCGAGGTTGCGGTTGGTCGCGGAGATGAACCGCACGTCGAGCGGCCGCGGCTTGAGCCCGCCGACCCGCAGCACGACGCGCTCCTCGATCACGCGCAGCAGCTTCACCTGCATCGCGAGGGGCAGCTCGCCGACCTCGTCGAGAAACACGCTTCCGCCGTCCGCGGTTTCGAGCAGACCCGGCTTGGCGGCGACGGCGCCGGTGAACGCGCCGCGCTCGTAGCCGAACAGCTCGCTCTCGAGCAGCGTCTCGGATAGCGCGGCGCAGTTGAGGCGCAAGTACGGCTTGCCGCCGCGCGGCGACAGCTGATGGACCTTCTCGGCGATCACTTCCTTGCCGACGCCGGTCTCGCCGAGGATCAACACCGCGATCGTACCGTTCGCGACGCGCGCGGCGAGCGCGTACAGGTCCTGCATCGCGCTCGCCTGGGCCGGCTCGCCATCGGGCTCGACGAGGTCGCCGTGCGCGACCCCGCGGGCGAGGGCATCGGCGTGTGCCATCAGCTCGTCGGCGCTGCGTCCGTCGCGCGGATAGAATGCGGTGCCGACGCGCACGCCGACGCCGTGGCGAGATAGCTCGGTGACCACGCGCCGCTCCGCGAGCTCGACATCGTCGGGGCTCGTGTCGACGAACAGGATCTCGTACTCGCTCGGCCCGTACTCGCCGATGACGTCGGACAGCCGCGCCACCTCGCCGAGCGCGTGCTGGATCGCGTCGGCTGACACCTGCGCGGTACAGTGCACGCGCGTGACCGCGAACACGAGGTCGCGGCGCGCGGCGCGCGCGCATTCTTCTTCGAGGCGCACCTCGAAATAGTCGTGCGTCCACAGCCGGCGCGGGCGAATCGCCGCGACCTGGCGCTGGATGATGATCGTCGCCGCGCCGACCTGGATCGGCTCGCCGGCGTGGATCTCGACGGCCTGGTCGCGTGGGAGCACGCGATCGCGCACGCGCGTGCCGTTCGCGCTTCCGAGATCGCGAACCGCGAGCGGCGGGCCGATCGCGATCGCGGCGTGCGTGCGCGAGATCGAGGCATCGTCGATCTGGATCTCGCACTGCGGCGAGCGGCCGACCGTGATCGTGCCGGTGTCGGGCAACGGATAGGTCGCGACGTTGCGCTCGCCGATCACGAGCGCGTGCAAGCGTGCCGTCGGGACTTCGCTCGCATCCGGCAAGTCCGTCGCGGTCATTTCGCGCGACTTCGTCATGACGAGGTCTTCGGTCCGCGCAACTTCGGAAGCTCGCCGAGCTCGATGTCGAAGTCGTCCTGGAGATGCTTCGCAGTCTGGCGGTGGACCGTGATCATCTCGCGCTGCCTGCGCGAGACGATCCCGGCCAGTACCGTGTGCGCGAGCAGGGCGTTGGTGCGCTCCACCGCACGCGCGACGTCTGCCACCAGCGGCGAGATCGCGATGTACCACCCGGCGAGGATCGAGCGCATCGCGAGTGCGAGGTGCGCCGCGCGGTGCGCGATGTCCTTGGCGTCGCCGGCCAGATCGACGACGACGGCGCCCGTCGCGACGAGCTCGAGCTGACCCTGCCACTGGTTCGCGGCGGTCACGAGCTCCGCGTATTGCTGGGCAGTCGGCGCGTCGAGGATATCGTCCGGGCTGCCGCGTGCGGCGGCGACCAGGCAGTGCAGGCCGTCGCCGACCGGTGGCCCGACTCGCGTCTTGTCCTCGATCAGCCTGCGCGCGCTGCGCCGCGGGCCATCCGGAACGGGTGCGAGCGCGTCGATCGCGGCCACCACCGCATCACCGTCGGCGGGGCGATCGCGCGCGCGCCGCGCCAGCATCCGCTCGACGAGCGCGACGACGTCCGGTGGCGCATCGGGACACGCGGCGGCAAACGGCGGCGGCTCGGCCAGCAGGATCTTCGTCAACACCGCGCCCGCGGCGTTGCCGGAGAACGCCGGCTTGCCCGACGCGCACTCGTAGAGCACGCAGCCGAGGCCGAACACGTCGCACGCCGGCGTCAACGCGCTCTCTCCCCGCGCCTGCTCGGGCGACATGTAGCCGGGCGTGCCGACCGCGCCGCCGGTGCGCGTGATCGAGTACACCGCGTCTCTCGCGCGTGCGATCCCGAAATCGATCAGCTTGGGGCGCGCCGGATCGTCGCCTTCGAGCAGGATGTTCGACGGCTTGAGATCGCGATGCAGGATCGACGCGCCATGTGCCGCGCCGAGCGCACCGGCGATGCCGCGGACCATCGCGAGCGCCTCGCGCAGCGAGAACCCGGTGCTCTTGACGCGGCCGGAGACGGTGGGACCCTCGATCCACTCCATCACGACATATGGCGAGCCGTCGGGCATCATGCCGTCTGCGATGTGACGGACGATCGCGGGATGCGACAGCTTCGCGAGCAGCGTGATCTCGCGGTGCGCGCGCTCGATCTGTCGCAGATCTTCGGTGCTCGACAGCAGCTTCAGCGCGACGCGCGCGCCGGTCTGCTCGTCGCGCGCCTGCCAGACCGTGGCCATCCCGCCGCTGGCTGCGGCCGCGAGCAGGCGAAAGCGGCGATCGATGAGCTCGAGCTCGACCAAGCGACCCATCCTATCAAGGGATCAAATTGTGCAATAGATGCGCAGCGCTACATGCGCATCAGCTGCGCAATTCGAGATCCAACTGGCTGATATTGATTATCTTACCCTTGGCCAGACAAATGCTGTAGCGTGGAAGATGATGCGCGCAAAACCAAAGAGACCGTCCCTGACATTGAGCACCGTCAAGGTCCGCGAGCTGTCGGACACGAATCAGCTGAAGAAGGTCAAGGGCGGTCTCCTCAAGGACGCCTGCATCCCAAGACCCTGCGCACTGACCAACAAACGCTAGTTAGTCAGGCAATCGGTAGGGCTGGTAGTTGATCGCGCGCGAGCGCGCCCGCGAGGCACACGATTCCCGGGTGACCGAGCAAGAGGCCGTTCGGCCACGCCATCGGCTGCGGCCGGACGGCGGCCAGCACGAGTCGGCGTGCGGCCACGATCCACGATTCGCGCCGGTCGTATTGCGCGAGAGTCCCCAGCGCATGCGCGATCCCGGCGCGACCACAGCAGACGTAGTTGCGCTGCTCGTCTGCCGCGATCGCGAAGCGTGCGGCCGCGCGCGCGGCGACCAGGAACGCCTCGTCGCCACAGACCGCGAACGCGCGCGTCCACAGCAGCACCGTGCCCGCGGCACCGTTGCACCAGCTCGCCGCGAAGTCGGGATCCGGCACGTCGTTCGGAGACCACGCGCGGCGAAGACGATCCAGCGATGCGACCAGCCAGCGCGGTGGTTGCTCGCGCGCGTGCTCGAGCCATGCGAGCAGCGAGGACAGCGCGCCCGGCCAGCCGTGCGCGAACCCGAACGCGTCGACCGACCGCCACGCGCGCCGTCGCCGCACCCGCGCGAGGATGGCAGACGCGAGCTCTCTCGCGCGCGCGTGCAGTCGCGCATGCGGCTCGCGGGCGAGCAAGCTGCGCGCACCCGCGAGTAGACCCGGAATGCCGGACATGAAGTCGAGGGTGTCCGTGGACCGCCCTGCGAGCTGCACGAAGGTCGCGATCGAGCGCTCGCGTCGCGGGCCGCCGAGCCAGGCGGAGAGCCAGTGCAGGCCTGCGCGCCCGTAGAGCAGCGCACTCGTCGCTTGCGGGTGGTCTTCGATCGCGTAGGCGTCGCGCCGGCGATCGGCCAGCAAGGCATCGAGCCACTGTCGCGCGCGGCGATGGTCGTCGAGGTACCCGTACATGTACGCGATCCCACCCGCGCCGTGCGAGAGCGCGGCGTACGGCGGCGGCTGCCGCCGCGGGATCGCCGCGGGCCGCAGCGCGCGCGTCTCGTCGGTATAGGCGGCGACGTACGCGCGTAACTCGCGATCCTCGCGCGAGGTATTCATGTCATCGCCCGCACCGGGCATCGTCCGGTGTGACCGGAACGAGCGCATCGCCGACGAGCCGCTCGCGCAAGCGACAGGCGATCACGTGCTCGACCTCCGCGGGCTCCGCGGTCGGCAGATCGTGGATCGCGACGGTGCCATCGCTTCCGGCGATCACGATGCGCTTGCCGTCGGGAGAAAACGTCGCGAACCTGACCTCGGGCGGATGGCGGTACAGCGCGAGCAACGCGCCGGTATGCGTGTCCCAGATGCCCGCGGTCCCGTCGAGCGATGCGGTGATCGCGAGCTCGCCATCGGGGCTCCAGCTCGCGTCCGCGACCAGCCCGTTGTGTCCGCGCAGTCGAATCGGTGCCGCGGCGCCGTCGCGATCGAAGATGAGCGCGAGCTGTCGTCCGCTCGCGGCGAGGAGGCGCGTGCCGTCGGGCGAGAGCTCGGCGCTCCAATGCGCGGAATCGTTGTCCGGATCGCGATACGTCGCGGCCTTCGTGCCATCGAGGTTCCACAGATCGATGTCCGGAGCGTTGCCTGCGGTCAGGATGTGCGTGCCAGCTCCATCGAACGCGACCGCGTTGAGGAGGTGCGTCTGGCGGTTCGCGAAGCGCAGCGCGCCGGTCGCCGCGTCCCAGCAGTAGAGTGCGCGGTCGTCGCCGTCCGCTGCGACGAGCTTGCCATCGGGCGACCAGGCCACCTGCGAGACATTCGGCGACGCCGGCCACGTCGCGACGATCGTCTTGGTCGCCACGTCCCAGATCCGGACCTTGCCATCGTCGCCGCCGGTCGCGATCTGCTCGCCGTCCGGCCGCACGGCCGCGAACCAGACGCCGCCGTCGTGGTCGTGCAGCGCGGCCTGCTCGCGGCCGGTCGCCGCGTCCCAAACGCGCACGGTGCCGTCGAGCCCGGCCGTGACGACGGTCTTGCCATCTCGAGTGAACATCGCCGAGATCACCGCGTTGGCGTGCCCGGTCAGCCAGACGATTCGTTCCTGGGGATGCACCGACCACACGATCGCCTCTCCACCCTCGCTGATCGACACGACACGCTCGCCACTCGCGTCGAACCCCGCCCATTGCACGGTGCCGCGATGACCGTGCCAGCGTGCGAGCACGCGTCCGGTCGCTGCTTCCCATAGCCACACCGTCTTGTCCTGCGAGGCAGTGACGACATACCGCCCGTCGGGTGACAACGTCGCGGACAGCACGGCGGCCGTGTGCCCGGCGAGCACGCGCTCGCGCTGGCCCGTCGCGGCGTCCCAGATCGTGGCTGCGCCGTCGGCCGATGCCGTCACGAGGTAACGACCATCGCGGCTCGCGTCCACCCAGTCGAAGCGCCCTTCGAGCCGATACACGAGCTGGCCCGTCGCGAGGCTCCACGTCGCCACGGGACCATCGCTGCTCGCGGCGACGACGAGGTCGGAATGCGGCACGAAACGGACGTCGCCGAGATCGGTCGGGCCGGAGAGCTCGTCGTCGAGCTGTCGTGTTCGCAGGTTCCACACGCGAACGACGCCGCGCCGATCGCCGGCGGCGAGCAGCCGACCGTCCGGCGACAGCGCGCAGTCGACGTAACTCGCCGCGTCGCCGGGCAGCGCGACGCGCGTGCCGCGGTGCACGTCCCAGATCGCGACCGGGTCGCCGTCGGCAGCCGTGATCGCGAGCGCGCCGTCGTGCGAGAACAGCGCGCAGCGCAGGCGCCCGGTATGGTGCAGCGTCTGCAGCCGATGGCCGGTGTGCGCGTCCCAGACGACGGCCGTTCCGTCGGTGCTGCCCGTCAACACGGTCGAGTCATCCGGTGAGAACGCCGCGTTCACGACGTTGTCGCCATGCACGAGCTCGGCGACCAGCTTGCCGGTCCGCGCGTCGCTGATCTTCGCGCGATGATCGTAACCCGCAGTCACGAGCAACGCGCCGTCGTGCGAGAACTCCGCGTGCCAAACCGGTAGATCGTGTCGCACCTCGAACAACTCGCCGTCGCTCGCGCGGATCGCCTCGGCGACGACGAAGTCGTGCGCGCGCCCGCTCGCGCCGAGCTCGGCAGCCTTCTCGAGGTACGCGAGCGCGACGAGCGGCTTGCCATCGAGCACGTTCTGGCGGCCCTGCGCCTCGTACTGCTTCTGGAGATTCTCGCGCAGCTCGTGCTTCTGCGCCGTGATGCGCGTGTTCGCGACCGCGAGCACGGCGAGCACCGCGACGAGCACGGCGAATGCACTCGCCACGAGCACGCGGCGCACGAGCCGCCCGCGCGCCGCGTCGGCGACGCTCGCAGTCGCGAACGCGGCCTCGAGCTCGGTGAGCGGACCGGCGTGACGCGCGCGCCAGCGCGTGAAGTCGGCGAGCGCGTCGCCGCGCCACAGCAGGCCCTTCGTGCGGCCGCGCTCGTGCCATTGCTCGGCCGCGGCACGCAGCTGCTCGCGAAATCGCGCGCCCTCGGCGTCCTCGCGGCGCCAGCGCACGAGCCGCGGCCACGCGACGAGCAGCGCCTCGTGCACGATCTCGAGCGTCTCGACGCCGCGCTCGTTCTCCGACGCGACCAGCAGGCGCGCGGCCACGAGCTTCTCGAGCACGCGATCCGCCGCGTCGGCATCACCGAGCAGCTGGCGCAGGTCGCGGCGTAGCAGCACGGCGCGCGTGTCTTGCGTCGTCACGAGCTGACGGAACGCCTCGCGAGCGAGCGCGTGCTCGTCGGGCGGCATCGCGTCGAGCGTGATATCGGCGTGACGCGCGAGCGCGCCGCCGACGCCGCCGAGCATCTTGTAGGCGCTGCGCGTGAGCTGCTTGAAGTGGCGATCGCGCAGCTCCCACAGCTGCGCCGCGGTGAACGACAGCAGCGGGAGCGCGCCCGGCTGATCGGCGACCTCGTGCACCATCTCCTCCGCGAGGTCGGCTTCGAGCTCGTAGCCGGCGCGGCGGGCGGGCTCGACGACGATCCGGCGCAGCTCGTCGACGCCGGGCACGGTGACGAGCTGCAAGCCCTGGCCGATGCGATTGCGCAGCGCGGGGATCTCCTCGGTGCGCACGAGGAAGTCGTCACGCAGCGTGAAGATGACGCGCACTGGATCTTCCGCCGACCGCGCCGCGACGGCGAGGGCCTCGGCAAACGCGCGGCGCTCGCGGTCGTCCTGGCACAGCGTGAACATCTCCTCGAGCTGGTCGACCACGAGGACGACAGGGCCGCGCACGTCGGCGTCCGCGCGCAGCAGCGAGCCCAGCAGGTCGCGATCGGCGGCGAGCGATGCCCCGAGCGCCGGCATCGTGCCGACGCCGGCGGTCTCGAGCCGCGCGACGAGCGCCGCCATCGGCGACGGCCCGGGTCGCAACGTGATCGCGCGCCAGCCGAACGCGGGCACGACGCCCGCGTGCACGAACGAGCTCTTGCCCGCGCCGGACCGCCCGACGACCGCCAGCAGCGGTTGCACCTGGAGCCGGTTGACGAACGCGTCGACCTGGCGTTCGCGTCCGAAGAAGCTGGCGTTGTCCTCGACGGTGAACGGCTGGAGACCGCGATACGGCGGCTTCTCGTCGCCGCTCGTCGCGTCGGTTTCGTCGAGCGAGCCCGCGAGCTGTGCGCGGAACCAGTCCCACAGCTCGTCGTCGTGATGCTCGAACCCGGCGGGCAGCGCGACGAGCCGGGCGCCGCGCGCGTCGCGCCCGTCGAACAAGAACAGCTCGACCGGCGCGCCGGGAGTCGGTGCAACGATCTGGAACACCGGCGCGAGCGACAGCACCGGCGCGCCGTCTTTGTCGAGCAGCGCGGGCACGCCTGCGGGCAGATCGCGACCGCGCGTGCGCGTCGTCGTGCGCTGCGTGCGGCGCACACCGGTCCAGCGCTGCGCGACGCCGCCGCTCTCGGTGACGACGAGCGCGTACTCGCCGAGGAACGCGACTCGTTCGAGCACGCGACCGACGCGCTCGACCGCCTCCTCGACCGCATCGGCGACGGCTTCCGCCGTGCGGGTGCCGGTGTCGGCGAGCGCGACGAGCGCGGCGAGCTCGGTCGTCACCGTATCGTCGTCGAACAGGTCGACGAGCTCGGGAACGGGATACGCGTCGCGGCGGTGCTGCCACGCTTGTGCGAGCACGCGCGCGAGCTCGATCCATTCGAGATCGGAGAGCGCGCGCCGGTACAGCGTGCGCAGCGTCTCCGCGATCGCCGCCGGCTCGTCTCCGCTCGTGACGCGCGACCGGCACGCGAGTGCGAGCAGCGCGAGGAAGCGCGTGATCGTGCGCGCGAGCTGGACGATCGCGTCGCGCGCTTGATACGCGTTGCGCGCCGCATCGAGCGCGGCGACCGCCTCCGCGATCGGTTGTGGAGCACGCGCGAGCGCGGCGTCGCGCACGGCCGGATCGAGCGCCGGCAAGGCGACCGCTTCCTGCGAGAACCCGGATGCCTCGCGAAACGCGGCGGCGAACGCGAGCGCGTTCGGATAGCGGTCGTCGGGATCCTTCGCGAGGATCTTCGCGAACACCGCATCGAGTGCCGCCGGAAACCGCGGTCCGAGCGGCGGCGGCGGATCGTTGGCGTGCGCCGTCACGAACTGCGTGATCGTCGCGCCGGTGAACGGCGGCGCGCCGGTCAGGCACTCGTAGGCGAGGATGCCCAGCGCGTAGAGATCCGTGCGTGCACCGACGTGGCCCGCGTCGACCCACTGTTCGGGCGCCATGTACGGCGGCGAGCCGACGATCGCGCCGCGCTGCGTGAGGTCGAGATCTTCGTCGTCGCTCGGCTCGGCGGACGGCTCGGCCGCGACTTCGTCGGCGAGGCCCTTCGCGATGCCGAAGTCGAGCAGCTTGGGCAACAGCCGGCCCGCGCGGGCCAGGACCATCACGTTCGCCGGTTTGAGGTCGCGATGGACGATGCCTTGCTCGTGTGCGGTGTGGACGACCTCGCAGATGCGATCGAGCAGCGGCACCAGCCGTTCCAGCGCGAGCGGACCGCGGGCCTTCAGGATCTGATCGAGCGGCGTGCCGCGCACGAGCTCCATCGCGATCCACAGCTCTCCGTCCGGTTCGGCACCGAACGCGTAGATGTGGGCGGCATAGGGATGGTCGAGCTTGCTCGCCAGCTTCGCCTCGCGCAGGAAGCGCTCGGTCGCCGCGGCCGACGCATCGAGCTCCGCGAGCAACACCTTGACGACGGCTTCGCGCTCGAGCGTGGGCTGGGTCGCGCGATACACCGCACCCCATCCGCCTTCGCCGATGCGCTCGCAAATGACGAACTCGCCGAGCGAGCGCCCGACGAGCCGATCCGATGCCTGCGCGATCGTCATCCGCGGGACGTCGATGATACGCCGGGCGGCGCTTCGCCGCGATCACCACCGCTCGCCTCAGTGGCGCGCGTGCAGCTTCGCGAGCACGCGGTCCGCGGTGTCTCGGGTGCGAGGAATTGCCCGCGCCCGCTCCGCCAGGACCTCGGCGTCGTCGAACGAGCCACGCTCCGCGAGCAAGATCGCGAGGTTCACCATGGCCTCGCCGAAGTCGTCGTCGTGCGCGATGCCGCGGCGATAGGCGGCCTCGCGCGCGGCCAGGTCGGTTTCGCCCGTCGCCCATGCCAGGATCAGCTGGCGGTACTCGTAATGCAGGCGCTGCGAATCCGTCGGCGTTGCGAGCTCGGCCTCGATCGACGTCGCACACCGAGCAAATCGATCGGGCGTGCAGAGGGCCCGGGTCAGCGCGGCCGCTCTCGCCCGGACGGCGTCACCATTCGCCAACGAGCCGGGCGGCAAGTAGTCGGCCGGGTCTTCGAGCGCGGGCATCGTCGATGCCAGGATCGCCGTGAACGGGTCTTCGCCGAGCTGCCGTGCCGCGACGTATTCGAGGAACGGGCGATCGTCCTCGAGAACGGCAGCTCCGGTGGTCCACTCGGCGAGCCCGCGCGGCCCCATCATGAACAGCGACAACAGATCCTGCGCGCCCTCCAGGTGCCAGCGCTTTCGCACGTCGACCAGCGCCGGCAGCTGTGAGTCCCTCAACTTCGGCCACGGCAAGACGAAGGTTCCCTTGTCGAGCAAGAGGATGGCATCTCGATCGAAGAACCATAGCGATGCATTGGGGAACACGTCGATCGCGGTTCTGACCATCGCCTTCGTCGCAGCGGTGTCCTGGCCATAGAATGGAATCCACTGCGCGAGCACGCCGCCATCGCGCAGCACGTGGCTCGCCTCCTCGTAGAACTCGCGCGTGTAGAGTGCGGTCGTGCCCGCCGACCATGCCTGCAGAGGCTCGAGGACGATCAGGTCGTAGCGATCGCGCGTCGAGCGCAGGAACGCCCGGCCGTCGGCGACGTGAACCTCGACGCCGGGTCTGTCGAACAGGTTGTGGTTGAACGGCGCGAACCATCGCCGCGCCAGCTCGACCACATCCGCGTTGATCTCGACGCAGTCGAGGTGTCGGGCACCATGCTCGACCACCGCCCCGAACGTCTGTCCGGTGCCGAGCGCGATCCCCATCGCGCGATCCAGGTGCGTCGCGGCGAGTGCGGGCAGGTGGCCGAGCAAGCTGTGCGCTCCACTGGTGCCCGCGACCCAGCTCGAGTTGATCCAGATCCGGCGCCGGTTCGCTCGATCCTCGGTCACGATCACGTCGCTCGTGATGCCTTCGCGATAGTCGAGGATCGACTCGTGCTCCTCGAAGCGCAGCGCGTACAGGTCTCCCGGCAGCGAGACGAGCTGGTGAAGCCCGACGACGGCCGCGACCGCGCCGGCGAGAATCGCGTAGCGCGGCCAACCACGCTGGCCGGATGGCGTGAGCGCAGCGATCCCGACGATCGACAGGGACAGCACGAGCTGGCTGCCACCGAGCCCGATCACGGGGAGAAACAGCAGGCCGGTAGCCAGCGTGCCGAGCACTGCACCGAGCGTGTTGATCGCGAACAGTCGCGCGAGCGTCCTGGAGGTCTCGGCCGTGCCACCGACGCCGATCAGCAATGGAAGCACCAGAGCCAAGAGGCCGCTGCTCGGCATCAACACCGCGACCAGAATCACCATCGCCTCGACCGAGCGCCCGCTGGCCGCGGCACCGGCGAAGCCCTTCGTGGCTCCGAGTGCGTGGACGAGAGAGGGAACGCACGCCATCCAGATCGCAGCGCCGAGCAGGGCGGCGAACACCACGCTCAACAGCCGGCGACTCGAGTACTCGCCTAGCAGAATTCGGCGGGTCACCCGTGCAGTCACGAAGCCCGCGAGTGCAATGCCGATGAGCACTGCAGCGAGTACTTGCGTATACGCGTACACGGTGTTCAGCACGACGAGCGAGAACATTCGCGTCCAGACGACCTCTGCTCCGAGCGCGACGGCGCCGGTCGCGAACGTGATGATGAAGACACGCCAGGATGTGCGGTGATCTCCTCCCGGGCTCGACGCGGAGCGAACGACGACGTCGCTCGTCGAGCTTCCGGCGAGCACGAACGCGCAGACCGCCGAGCCGAGGCTCGCCGTGACACCGAGCACGATGCTGCGATCGAGGCCGAGGATCTCGATGAAGACGTAGCCGCATGCGATCGCGCCGGCGACCGCTCCAAACGTGTTCATGCCATACAGGAAGCTGTAGGCCGCGTCTCGCTGGATGAGGGCAGCGGTCTCGCTGCGGCGCTCCAGGCCGGCGACCAGAAGCGGCAAGGCGAGACCGAGCAGCGTCGTGCAGATGACCAGGTAGATTCCGACGGCGGTGAGTTGAATCCCGAGCGCGACGGGACCGGTCGCGCCGAGGTCGATCAGCCAGCCATGGAAATGAAGAGAGCCCCCGAGCAGCGGGATTCCGACGAGGAACAACATCGCGGCAGAAAGCTCGGCGTACGCGTAGACGCGTAGCGGCCTGGACACGCGGCGCACGAGTCGACCGCCGGCCCAGGCGCCCAACCCGAGGCCGCCCATGAACGCGGCGACCACCAGGATCAGTGCGAGCGTAGCCGCGGTGGTCACGCTGGCCAGCTCGCGCATCCAGGCCAGCTGGTAGATCGTGCAAGCGACGCCGGACAACCACGTCGCGAGACAGGCAAGGCGCGACGAGCTGCGTGCGTTCACGCCATCATTGTCCGCGCGCCGTACGGCCGCGCAACGGGCGAACGCCCCGAACTACGCGACTCCGAACACCCGCTGCAGGCCGGGGACGCCCTTCAGCTCGAACTCGCCGAGGTCGACGAGCGGCACGCGCGCAGCTGCGGCGAGCTCGGACGAGAGCACGAGCTTGCGATCGAGCTTGCCGGTGAGCCCCTCGAGACGGGCGGCGACATTGACCGCAGGGCCGATCGCGGTGAAGTCGAGCCGGGATGCTCCGCCGATGTTCCCGTAGGCGACCTCGCCGACGTGGAGCGCGAGGCCGAAGCGAATCGGATCGGCGGCCTGGGCGTTGCGAGCGTCGAGCGCGGCGAACGCATCGCTCGCGGCCGCGAGCGCATCCGCGCAGCGAGTGGCGGCGTCCTCGGCGGAGCCGAGCGGAAAGATCGCGAGCAGACCATCGCCGATGAACTTGAGGACCTCGCCACGGTGCGCCTCGATCGCCGGCACCTGGCAATCGAACAGCTCGTTGAGCATTGCGATGATCGCGCGCGGTTGCAGGCGCGAAGACTTCTCGGTGAACCCGCGAAGATCCGAGAACCAGATCACGGCTTGCACCAGCTCGACGTCGCCGCGCGTGATCCTGCCCTGCAGGATGCGAGCACCCGAGCCGCGGCCGACGTACGTGTCGAGCAGCGTGGTCGCGACGCGTCGCAACGCGAAGATCTCGGCAACGCGCGAGAGCGGCCGCACGATCGCACGCATCATCTCGACATCCACATCGCGGAAGCCGGTCGCGGCTCGCGTCGCGAACGTGATGCCGTGGCACTCGCCATTCGTGAACACGAGTGGACAGGCGAAGTAGTCGATGAACCCCTCGCTGCGGAGATCGCGCACGAGCGTCGCCTCGCTGGATGCGAGCGCGTCGTCGTCGAGCCGGATGCGCAGCTCTTCGCGCTCGCGCATCATGATCGCGATGGGGCTGGCCTGGAACGGCGCCGACATCTGCACCGCAAATGTGAGCTCGGCGAACGAGGCCCCGGTCTCGGGCCGCCAGCGGAACTGACGCCCGGCGATCGTCGGGTGCAGCGTCGTGACGAGCACGGTCAACCGGTCGAGCGGAACTCCTGCGCGCGCCAGCTCGACGCCGATCCGTTCGGCAACCTCGACGGGCTGTTGCACGCCAGGCGCCCCGTCCAGCAGCCAGTCGACCAGCGCTCGACTCACGGTGGGTCGATTCTACGCCGCCTCGCCGCGAGTCTGCTGTCAGCGGCTGCCAGCGCGACGCGATGAAGCTTTGCGCGCGTCGATACGTTGGAGGCCCCGGCACGTCCGTCGTTGTCGTGAAGGGACCTCAGTAACATGACTGCAAAGACTTTGCTGTTCGCTATCTGCTCGCTCGCCGTCGTGCCCGGCCGCGCACGTGCCGACGAGCCCGAGCTCGACGTGCGCTCGTTCGAGTACGTCGACGTCATCGAGACCAGCGACGGCAGCGTGTGGAAGGGCGTGATCGTCGAACAGACCCCGAACGTGCAGTACAAGCTCGCGAGCTCCGACGGCAGCGTGCACGTGCTCAAGGCCGCCGACGTCGTGCGGATCTCGAAGCAGCGGAACCGCGACTATCACGTGGTGGCGACACGCGACTCGGTCGGCGCCGACGTGACCGAGCGCAGCGACCGCGTCGTCGCTCGCGCCGACGACAGCGGGTTGCCCGCGCCGTTCGCGACCTCCGGGTTGCGCGTCGATCCGTCGTTCGTCGTCGTGCTGCCGGCCGGCGACATCGCCAAGTCGAACGTGTCGTACGCGCCGAGCGTCAAGGTCGGCTACGAGCACCTGTTCGGCAACATCGGGCTCGAGGGCGGTGCCCTCGCCCGCTTCACGTACTGGCAGCTGCCGGACGGCGAGAATCCCAACGATGCGGCGTGGACGCTCGAGACCCATGCCTACGGCCGCGCCGCGCTGCACGTCGCGCGCGTCGCGCTCTACGCCGGCGGCTCGATCGGCCTCGACACCAACATGGTCCACATCGGCGCGGTGGACATGTCGAAGACCGCCACCGGGTTGGGCATGAACGTCCAGGCCGGCGCCGAGATCGCGGCGACGCGCGGTGTCGCGGTCGGGATCGGGTTCGACTATCACCCGGGCACCGACACGATCCTCGACGGCACGCCCGGCAGCATCTCGTACTACGGCGTGCACGCCGGCGCCTCGGTGCGCATGTAGTCGGCGAGGATGCGGCGTCACTTCCGCTTCAACGCGCTGTCGAGGTGCGCGTCGTCGACGCCGTCGAGTAGCTCCGAGATCACGTCGTCGACGGCGACGTTCACGTCCTCCGGCGCGAACAACGCCGTCAAGCGCGCGCGATCGAGCATCTCGGCACCGCGGTCGACGGCGGCATCGAGCTCGACGTTCGTCGGATGACCGAACAGGGCGACCGCGCCGTCGCGGATCTCTTGCGAGAGCTCGAGCGCGGCCTGCGCCGCGTGCACCGCGCCGGCCTTGCCGGCCTGTTGCGCCGCGAGCAGGACGACCCCGTCGTCGAGCGTGTGGACGTTCATCGCGTGCTCGGCCGCGACCTTGTCGACACACGCCGCGCGTGCGGCCACCGGAGCGGAGTCCTCGTCGGGCATCGCGACCAGGAGGTACGACTGCACCTCGACCGGATCCTGCGGGCGCGTCGTCGTGATGCCGATCTCCTTGGTCGGCGGCTCGGGAACCCCGACGCGGCGAGTCGGGCCCTCCGGGATCGGACCGAGCGCGTCGAGCCGCGCCAGCACGGCCGCGCCGTCGCGCAGGCGCCGCTCGGGATGCTTGTCGAGCATCTCGTCGACGAGCGCGACGAGGTCGGCGGGAACCTCCGGGCAGTAGTCGGAGATGCGCGGCGGAGACGACAGCAGGACCTTCGCGCGCACCGCAGTTGCAGTCGAGCCTGCAAACGCGACGCGCCCGGTCAGCGTCTCGTAGAGCACGCAGCCGAGCGCGAACACGTCGGCGCTGACGTCGAGCTGCGACTCGCCGCGCGCCTGCTCGGGCGCCATGTAGGCCGGCGTGCCGACGACGATGCCGGTCCGTGTCAGCACGTTGTTCTGCGCGGCATGGCGCGCGATGCCGAAGTCGACGAGCTTGATCCGCGCGGGGTCTCCATCGACGACGATCAGGTTGGCCGGCTTGACGTCGCGATGGACGACGCCGAGCGCATGGATGGCCGAGAGCGCGCCGGCGACGCCGCGCGCGATGGCGACCGCGTCTCGCGCGGTCGCGCCGATCGTTCGCATGTGCGCGCCGAGCGTGGTGCCGGCGACCCACTCCTGTGCAAGGTAATGCACACCATCGGACTCGCCGTGCGCGATGTACTGGACGACGTTCGAATGATGGACGCTCGCCAGCAGCGACGCCTCGCGGCCAAAGCGCGCGAGATCAAACGGACGGCCGAGCGACAGCAGCTTGATCGCGACCGTCGCGTTGGTAGTCAGGTCTCGCGCCCGGTAGACCGTGCCCATCCCACCTGCGCCGGCCTGCGACAACAGGACGAAGCGCTGCGAGATGACCTGCGCTCTCGCCACCTACACGCAGTATACGACGTCGCGTGATACGATCGACAGTTGGATGCGCGCCGGAGAAGTCATCGCCGACCGCTTCGAGATTCTCGGACACGCGGGCACCGGAGCGACCGCGTCGGTCTACCGCGCACACGATCGGTCGACCGGGAATGTCGTCGCGATCAAGGTCCTGTCGGCGATGCATCCGTACGACTTCGCGCGGTTCTTTCGAGAAGCGGCGGTGCTGTCCGGGCTGCGCCACGAGCACATCGTCGAGTACGTCGCATTCGGCTCGACCGACAGCGTCACGTACCTCGTCCAGGAATGGGTCGAAGGCGACACGCTCGCCGCGCGGCTGCGCTCGCACGGCGTGACGCTCAAGGACGCGGTGGCGATCACCTCGCGGGTCGCGAGCGCGCTCGCGACCGTGCACGCTCTCGGCGTCGTCCACCGTGACGTGAAGCCCGGCAACATCATCCTCGCGGGCGGCGATCCAGCGCACAGCAAGCTCGTCGACTTCGGCATCGCCCGCGTGCAGAGCTCCGCCGGTGCGCTGACGCGAACCGGCGAGGTCCTGGGAACGCCGTCGTACATGCCGCCCGAGCAGGCACGCGGCGAGCTCGCCATCACGCCGGCCGCGGACGTGTGGGCGCTCGGCTGCGTGCTCTACAAGATGTTGTGCGGTCGCGTCGCGTTCTCCGGCAAGAGCGCGACCGCGATTCGCGCGAAGGTCTTGCTCGATCAACCGGCGGCGATGGACGACACGATCCCGCAGGCGCTGCGCGAGCTCGTGCAGACGATGCTGGAGAAAGATCCGGCGGCGCGTCCGCGCGACGGCGCCGCGGTCGTGTCGCGGCTCGACGCGCTCGGCGAGCTTCCGGATCTTCCGCCGCGCCGCGCGGGCGCCGCGGAGCCGCCGACGCTGATCTTGCCCGCTCAACCGCGCTCGACGACGACTTGCTACGTGTTCGTGGCGCCGGTGCAGGACGATCAGATGGAAGTGCTCGCGGCACGGCTCGCCGAGATCGCGACGCGATCCGCGCTCGCGTTGCATCACTTCGAGGATGGCAGCGCGCTCTTGATCGCCGACAAGCCGGATCGCGCGGGTGCGCTCGACGCCGCGCACGCCGCGCTCGCGCTCGCCGCGGACCCGACCGAGACTGCCATCTGCGTGTTCGGCCAGAACGCGAGCGACGCGCTCGAGACCGCGATCGATCGCGGCGCCGTGCTGCTCGACCGCTCGATGATGAACATGCTGTTCGGCGCCGGCACGGATCGCGAACAGGGCGAGCACACGGAGCGCGACATTTACGTAGACGAGACGGTCGAGGCGCTGCTCGCCGACGCGATACCGATGGCGCGAACCGACGGCGGGACCGTGCTGCGCTCGCCGATGGCGAAGCAGTAACGGGCTATACTGCGCGCCGATGACCATCGCGCCGGGCATCACGATCGCCGGCCGCTTCGAGCTGCGCTCTCGTGCCGGCCAGGGAGGCACCGGATCGGTGTTCCTGGCGCGCGACATCGCGACCCAGCGCGACGTGGCCGTCAAGGTGCTGTCGCGCGAAGGGGACGACGATCTCAGTCGGTTCGCGCGCGAGGCCGCGCTGCTCGCGACGATCCGTCACCCGAACATCGTCGGGTACATCGCGCACGGCGAGGTCGATGGCATCCACTACATCGCGCAGGACTGGGTCGAGGGCATGACGCTCGCGATGTACCGGCGCTCGCTCGGGCTCAGCGCGGCCGATGCGGTCGCGCTGACGATCGGCATCGCCGATGCGCTCGGCGCCGTACACGCGGTCGGCATGATCCATCGCGACGTCAAGCCATCGAACATCATCCTCGATGGAAACTCGCCGGAGCAGCCCAGGCTCGTCGATTTCGGCGTCGCGCGATTGACGACGCAGACCGGGCTCGTCACGCGCACCGGCGTCGTCGTCGGCACGCCGCAGTACATGTCGCCCGAGCAGGCACGCGGGCAGGGGTTCATCGACGCCGCGAGCGATGTGTGGTCGCTCGGTTGCGTGTTGTACGAGGCACTCGCCGGTCTGAGCCCGTTTTCCGGCGCGACCTCGACGGCCGTGCGCGCGAAGGTCCTGCTCGGCGCGCCGCGGCCGCTGCGCGAGCGCTGTGCGGAGGCCAGCCCGGAGCTGGCCGAGCTCGTCACCGAGATGCTGGCCAAGCACCCGGGCCAGCGCCCGGCCAACGGCGCCGTCGTCGCGGCGCGGCTGCGCGCGCTGCCTCCGATCGGGCCTGGGCCGATTCGCAAGTACGCGAGCGACCGCACCTCGGCGAGCAAGGAGCCGACGACGCGGTCGTCGCCGCTGACCGAGACCAACAGCTTCGTGTTGGTGACGCCGCAGAGCGCGAAAGCAGGCGAGGACCAGGCCGCGATCGCCGCGATCGCCGCGCGACGTGACCTCGAGACGCACCTGCTCGAGGACGGCTCGGCCGTGCTCGCCGCGAAGCAGCCCGGCAAGCCCGGCGCGCTGAACGCCACGCACGCGGCGCTCGAGATTCGCGCCGAGGTGTGGGAGTCGGCCGTGACCGTGTTCGCGAACGCTTACGACGACGACGACCTCACCGTCACGATCGACCGTGGCGCGGCGATGCACGAGCGCGCGGAGCTGGAGAGCGTGTTCGGGGGCGTCGTCGACGGGGCCGAATCGGCGATCCGCATCGACGAACAGGTCGCCGCGCTGATTCACGACGAGATTCCGGTCGAGCGGACGCCGAACGGCGTCGTGGTGCGCGCGCCGCGCCCGAAGCGCTAGCTTTCGATCGGCGAGCCGTCCGTCACGGTCTTGGTCGCGTCGGTCATGCGGGCGAGTGCGAGCTCGAGCCAGTCCCGCTCGGCGGCGCCGAGCTCGATGAACTCGATGCCCAGCCCGATCGGATCCGAGCGGAAGCCGTCGTGCTCGACGACGCGGCGCACGATCCCGCGCACGCGCAGTGCCGGTCCGCCGTCGATCAAGATCGTCAGCTCGCAGGGCGTTCCGATCGGATCGAGGACGTGGGAGCACATGAACACGCCGCTCGAGCTGATGTCGTACGTCGATGCTTCGATCTCGAGCTCGGGGCTCGTGTAGACGACGCGCAGCTCGAGCGGTTTGCGGTCGGAAGTACGGCGCTCCATCGCCTGGAAGCTCGCCGTGGACCGCCGTGGCGTGGCCGTGCGGTGCTGCCGGCCGATCGCGCCGATCTCCGACAGCGACGCCACCTTCCGCGTCGTGAGCTCGTCGGCCTCGGCGCTGACCACGACGAGCTTGAGTGCGTAGGCGCCGATGCACAGCTCGTCGCCATCGCGGAGCTGGGTCGGGCGGTCGATCAGGCACGCGTTCAGCTGCGTGCCGTTGGTGCTGCCGACGTCCTCGACGTGAACGAGCTCGCCATCCCGCACGAGCCGCGCGTGGTGGCGCGACACGGTGGAGTCGTTGAATCGTAGCCCGCACGACACATCGCGGCCGACGATCGTCTCGCCCTCCGGAACCTCGACGCAGTAGCCGAACAACTCGAGATAGATGCGAACCGGATCGGATGTCGTGCCGTCTTGCGGCCGACGGCTCATTCGACCTACTGCTGTACCGTGACGCAGACGTGCTGCTTCGATTGATTGGTGTTATCGGGGTCGTGGCAATAATTGTTGGGGCCGACGAAGCCGCCACGAACGTGCTCGAGCTGCTGGGTGAGCACGCGAATGTGCTCGACCGTCAGCCCGATGCGCTTGCGAGGTTGTTTCTTCATCGAGGCTCCTTTACTGCGTGAGCTGCGTGCAGATCCGCTGCGAAGCTTTGGTATTGCCTTCGGTCGGGGGTTGGCGCGGTGCTTCGCACCCACCGCGAGGCTGTGCCAGCTCATTCGTCAAGACCCTGACCCGCTCGACGCCGAGCTTGATTCGTTTGCGCACGGTTTTCTTCATGGCGAAGACTCCTCGCTGCAGGAACATCTTCCACGTTACAGATTCAACACTCGCAGCTCAAAGCATTTCCGACCGTGTGGTGTTGTCGTTCGGTGTAGGTGCGCCGTGGTTCCACTAGTTTCGACGTAGTATCGGGGTTCGATGGAGCGCCCCTCGTTGCTCGGCCGACGCCTCGGCGAGTTCGAGGTCGTCGAGCCGCTCGGGGAGGGTGGCTACGGCGACGTGTTTCGAGCGCATCAAGCCAAGCTCGAGCGCGACGCGGTCATCAAGGTCCTGAAGACCACGATCGGACCGATCGCGGAGGAGCGCTTCACGCGCGAAGCGAAGCTGGCGTCGCAGCTCGACCATCCGTACGCCGCGCACGTGTACGCGTACGGCGCAGAGCCCGACGGCGTGCGCTGGATCGCGATGGAGCTCGTGCGCGGATCCACGCTCGCCGAGCTGCTCGGCACGCAGGGCGCGATGCCGCTGTCGCGCTTCTTGCCGTTGTTCGAGGCGCTGTGTCAGGTCGTGCACGCCGCGCACGAGCGGAGCATCGTCCATCGCGACATCAAGCCGGCCAACGTCATGGTCGTCGTGCGCGGCGGCGTGCTCTATCCGAAGCTGCTCGACTTCGGCATCGCGCGGCTCGCCACGTTCGAGGACTCCGTGCAGAGCGATCAGGTCGAGCAGCGCGTCGACCGGCTGCTCGCGGCGGCGGAGACCGCACATGCGGCGGGCAATGGTGCGGCCGGCGCCGAGCTCGACGCGTTCGATCGCGAGCTCGATCGGTTGTTCGAGGAGCGTCGCGGCGAGCAGGCCGCGACGGCGCGTGATCGCGCGCCGGGTGTGAGCGACGAGCTCTACGTCGGCTCGCCCGAGTACATGGCCCCCGAGCTGTGGCTCGGGCCGCACAGCGCCGGCCCGGCATGCGACATCTACGCGCTCGGCGTGCTCGCGTTCGAGTGCCTGTCCGGCGATAGCCCGTTTCGCGGCCGTCACATCGTCGAGACCGCGCGCGCTCACCTG
>DATJXL010000321.1:0-3683 GCA_035500135.1 Kofleriaceae bacterium | reverse complement strand
CGCGCGTACTGGAAGTTCCGCGCCGCGATCGACGCACGTGCAATCGCAACGTTCCGATCCGCCGTGTCCGCAGCTCGGACAGCGGCCACGGCATCAGCCAGAGATTCGGCCACTTCCCCCATTCCACCAGCATAGCTCGTTCCGTCGCAGCCGATGCGGGAGAAGCCTCCCGCCGCGGTCGCGATCCCGAGCTCGAGGCGCAGCTGACTGTGGCGCTACGGCGCACCGCCGGCGTTCGCGCTCGAGCGCGTCCCGATCGTGGTCCGCGATCACGACGCCCGCGTGCAGCGAGAAACCCTCGTGCCACGCGTGCAGCCGCTCCGCGCCGCTACCGTTGCGCGGCGGTCCGTGGGCGATCGCCACGTCTCCGCCGCGTTGGCCTGCACCCGCGCGAGCACGTCAGGTGCCTCGCTCCCTACGTCGTCGTTGGGTGTCTCGGTCGCCAGCCGGCGTCGGCACCGGGTGCATCGCGAGCGCGAGATGCTCGCCGTCGTCGACAAACACGCCGTCGGACACGACGAGGTGGTAGTGCACGTTCAAGTTGACCTGCCCGCCGAACCGCTGGACAAACATCACCGCACCGGTTCGCGGCGCGCGTAGACCGCGCGCGCGTGCGACGCGTCGTTGCCACGTACTGATCCCGCGCACCACGAGCTGGCCGACCCAGCTCGTCCACGCCGGATCGCGCGCGAGCACCAGCCGCAGCGGCTTGGGAACGGTCAGGACCCACTGTCGGTACGGCGCGCGCGACAGGACGTGATCGACCAGATGCGCCGCCGTGTCCGCCATCCGCCGCGACGTACACGAGCTGCAGATGCCGCGCCGCTTGCAACTGAACGCCACGACGATCTCGTCGCCACACGCCGGACAGCGCATGCGTGCGAAGCCATGGGCGGCCGCTCGCCGATTACCGTCGGCGCGAGCCCGAGCGGACGGTGCTGCACGAGCTGGTCGCGCGCCACGCGCAGACGATGTTCGCGGAGCTGCGCGACGCCGATCCGGAAGGCCGAGGGCTGCCGCGCTACGTCGAGCGCGAGCTCGCGGCGTACTTGCGGTGCGGCGTGCTGCCGCGCCGGACGTTCGCTCGTAGAGACCACTCGCGAGCACGCGCGCGCGCAATGGAAGTTTCGCGCCGCGACACCGTCGCCAGCCGTCGACGACTTGCGCGCCGCCGTGTCTGCAGCTCGGACAGCGGCTACGAGATCAGGCGGCTACGAGATCAGCCAGAGATAATAGCGTGGCAACTACACTCGCCACGCGCCCCGCCGTTCCGCGCGGATCTCGAATGCCTCGGCGTGGCACGGCCGCTGCATTCCATCAGCGCATGCGGGCCACCGCGGCAGTCTTCCTCGTCGCGTGCACGTCGTCACCGGCCGTTCATGCCCCCTCGCGAGATCAGCTCACGCGGTTTGCGCATGTCGAGAACGTCATCCCCGTCGTGGTGAAGGTCGGCGACGACACCGGCCTCGCGATCGTCGACACCGGCAATCCGCTGTCCGATCTGGATCAGTCGAAGTTCGCCTCCGTCGCGGCGCTGCCTCTGGACGGCGGCACCGTTGCGTCATTGCAGCTCGACGGCAGCACCTCGCCCGACGTCTACGTCGTCGGCAGCCCGTTCACGGATCTGACCGCCGATCCGACGTTCCCCATCGTCGGCAACATGGGCTGCTCCGCGTTCTGCGCGGGCGTACCCTCGTTCGACTATCGCGACGGCACGTTCGCGCTCGACGCGACGCCTCCAACCGGGCTCGGCGCGGACATCGCGATTCCGTTCTCGTTCGAGGGTGGGAACATCGATAACTTCGGTCAGCGCGTGACCTCGCGCGTGATCGTGACGGTCGAGCTCGAGGGGCACGCGTACCAGATGATGCTCGACACCGGAGCGACGAGCGTCAGCGTGTCGGAGCGCGCGTTCGCCGCGCTGACCGCCGACGGCCGCACGACGATCGCAGGCCAGACCGCGATCGTGTCGGGCGCATCGACATCGACGCTCACGCGCGCTGCATCGATCACGCTCGCCGGTGTGGAGGTCGACGATGCAGTCGTGATCCACGACTCCGGCTTCGACACCGTCCTTACGGCCATCTCCAACGACGTCGGGCACACGATCGACGGCTCGCTCGGCGGTACGTTCCTGAATCACTTCTACGTGACCGTCGACTACGCGAATCGTATCGTTCACCTCGCGCCGTACGACGATGTCTCGTTCGTGCTCGATCAGGGGCACACGATCGGCCTCTCGCTGACGACCGACGCGGCCGGGCAACTCGTGATCGCGTCGGTGGCGGGTGACGCGGCGGCCAAGGGCCTGCATGTGGGCGATGTCGTGCAGGCGATCGACGGCATCGATGCGTCGGCCGGCTACTACGCGCTCGCGGAGGCCACGTATGGGCCGCTGGGCGCCACCAAGACGGTCGAGCTAGCCGATACATCGGCGACGCTCGCGGTCGACGAGTTGCTTCCGCTCTGAACGTCCGGATCCCGGACGTCTCGTCCGAGATCCGGCGGACACCGGACAAGTCGCGCGTGCATGTTCCTGATCGTGTCGCACGATCGGTGGTTTCTCGATCGCGTCGCGACCGCGATCCTCGCGTTCGAAGGCGATGGGGTGGTCACCCTCCACGAGGGCAGTCATTGCTTCTACGCCGAGCGGCGTGCCGCGGTCGCCCGCGACGCGCCGGTCGCCGCCGAGCGCGAGGTCGCGACGCTCGAGGCCACGCTGTCCGACCCGGCGGTGGTCAAGGAGCGCTCGACCGAGGTCCCCGACCTCGTCGCGAAGCTCGAACGTGCGCGCATGGAGGTCGAGCGCCCGTTCGCGCGCTGGCAGGAGCTCGACGCGATTGCGAAATACTAAGGGCCCAGACAGGACGCGCTGCCGATCGTCAGCGTGGCCTCGGCGTAGTTCGCGATGACGAGGTCGAGGCGGCCGTTGCCGGTCAGATCGCCGACCGCGACGCCGATCGGTTGCGCTGCGGTGGCGATCCCGATCGGAGCAGCGAACGTGCCGTCGCCGTTGCCGTGGAACACGTTCGCCCGGCCGGCGCTCTCGCTGGTCGCGATCAGGTCGAGGTTGCTGTCCTGGTCGATGAAGGCCAGCGCGAACCCGTCGGGTAACCCGCCGGTGTCGACGTCGGGCGCGGCGCGGAACGTGCCATCGCCGTTATTGACCAGCACGCTCGCCGTGCCACCGATGACGTTCGCGACCACGATGTCGGGCGTGCCATCGGCGGCGAGGACCGCGCACCGCCCTGCCCTTGCACCGTCGCCGCGAGGTTGCGGGGACGGCGAAGAAGCTGTAAGGCCGCGCACGCCGCTCCGGCGCGAGCGCAGATCGGTCCCGTGCTCGATCGATTTCGAGATCGGCGGACTATGGGGATTCGACGAACTCGAGCTCGACCTGCGGCGGATCGCGCGCGGGTGCGAACGCCGCCGGCTCGTGCGGCAGGTCGAGCGCAGCGAGCAACGTGCGCGCGATCATCGGATCGGTGACCACCGCGATCACGCTGCGGCGACCGCCGCACGAGCACTGCAAGACATCATCGGCGAACACGCGGCGCAGGAGGTCGGCCCACGGCAACCGGCGCGTGCGTTGGGGCGCGCCGGTCGCAGCGCACGGAGGCGCGCCGGCATCGTCGCGGGCGGGCACGAGCGCATGCAGCTTGCTGCGCTCCCTCGCGGCCGGC
>DATJXL010000320.1:0-7158 GCA_035500135.1 Kofleriaceae bacterium | reverse complement strand
CGCGATCGGCTGCGGCTGCGCGATCGGCTGCGGCTGCGCGATCGGTTGCGGCTGCGCGACCGGCGGCGGTTGCGGTTCCGGCTGCACCGCGGGTTGCGGCTTCGTCGGCTGGTCGCCCATCGAGCGCACGACCGCGAACCCGAAGCCGAGCCCGACCACGAGCACGCCGGCAGCGGCGGCGAGGATCACCTTCCGGCGACCGGGCGGCTTGTCGACGAGGTCCGGCACCGATTCGCTCGCGGCGCCGGATAGCGTCGTCGGCGGGCCGGCGGGTACTTCGGAGATCCCGGAATCGAGCGCCGAGTCCGATGGCAGGGTCGGCGAGACCTCCTCGGCCTTGGACGGCCGTGCGGCCTCGCGCATCGTCGTCAGCGGCACGCCGACCGGGCTCGTGTTGGTCGAGAACCCGCCGGTCTGCGCGATCGCCGCGAGGCGCTTGGACAGCTCGCGCGCCGACTGCACGCGGTCGTCGGGCTTCTTCGCGAGCAGCTGCAGGATCAGCTGCTCGGCCTCCTTCGAGATGCTCGGCAGATGCTTCGACGGCGGATCGGGTGGGAAGAACAGGTGCGCGCCGATCAGCTCGCCCGCGGCCATGTCGGTGAACGGCGGCCGTCCGCACATCATCTCGTAGAAGATGCAACCGAGCGAGTACAGGTCCGCGCGCTGGTCGAGCTCGCCGGTGCCGCGGCACTGCTCGGGAGACATGTACGTCGGCGTCCCCATCACCGAGCCGGTCTTGGTCGCCGACGTCGGCCCTTGCAGCGACGTATCGGACAGCTTCGCGATCCCGAAATCGAGCAGCTTCGGGCGTTCGCCCGTCGGCGCGTCGGCGTCGGGGCACAGGAAGATGTTGTCGGGCTTGAGATCGCGGTGGATGATCTTCTTGTCGTGCGCCGCGGCGAGCGCGCTGCACACCGCGCGCAACAGCATCGCGGCTTCGCCTTCGCCGATCGGCGGATCCATGGTCAGCCTGCGCGCGAGCGACACGCCCTCGAGGAACTCCATGACGATGAAGCCGTCGCCGTTCTCGAGGTACCCGAAGTCGAAGATCTCGACGATACCCGGGTGCTTGATCTGGGTCGTCGCCTTCGCCTCGTTGAAGAAGCGGTTCACGACGTCCTGGTTGTTGCGCAGCTCCGGGTGCAACACCTTCACGGCCGCGGGCTTGCCGATCAGCGTGTGCTCGGCCTTGTAGACCGTGCCCATCCCGCCCACGCTGATCTTTTGCGTGACCCGGTAGCTGCCGACGATCGTCCCGATCATCCCGAGTCGATCATCCCGGGCCGGCGGCCGAGAGTCAAACCACGGCGATCACGCTTTCGCCTACATGCGCCGACAGCACACGACGTTACTGACAGAATGCCTGATCGAACGCGCCGATCTCGTCTTGCATCGGAGTCGCTCCCGGGCACGTGACCGACGGCGACAGGCTGGTCGTCGTCGCGATCGAGCCGTGCAGCGCGCAGTGCGCGCTGTTCTGCTGGCAGGCGTTCGCCCACTCGCACATGCAGTCGGTCGGATCGTTCGTGCCCTGGAGGCCGAGCGTCCACGCGATCGCGCCGACCGCGAAGTCCGACGCCTTGCTCACCCCGACGCCGTCCGCGACCCAGCCGATGTCGCTCTTCACGAGATCGCCGCAGTCGTGATCGGCCTGCGCGCCGCCGTACTGCGCGCCGAGCGTTTGCTGCGAGCCGCCGAACACGATCATCACGTACGACCCGGTCGTCGGACGCGTCGTCACGACGGTGATCGGGAAGCTCGACAGGATCGACTGGACCGACGTCGTGATGGTCTGGATCTGCGTCGCGCGGTTCGAGTTGCCGCTGTGATATTGCGGCACCGTTGCGGTCGCGACCCCGATCCAGCTCGCCTGGTTCTGCGTCGCGTCGTCGGTGCCTTGCTTCAGCGTGACGCCGTCGAAGTTGAGGAACACGACGCGACCGTTCGAGCACGTCGGTGCGGCGTCCGCGGTCGACGACAACGACGCATCGGGCTCGCCGCCGCCACCACCGCCGCCACCGCCGCCGCCGCCGCCGCCGGCACCCGGCGAGGACAGCCGCGCGCTGCACGCCGACAGGGCGAGCACGAGCGCGAGCACGGACGACCTTCCCACACGATCATCCTATCGCTTCCAAGTCCGCGTGCCGACTGGGGACGTTGGCTCCAGCTGGATGGGAGTCGCCCACCCGATTTCGATCAGCCGAGGCGCGCTCGGACCGCCGCGTTGACCGCCGACGGATCGGCGCTCGGGCTGGCTTTCATGACCTGACCGACGAAGAAGCCGAGCAGGCCGGTCCTGCCAGCCTTGTATTGCGCGGCCTTGTCGGGGTTCGCGGCGATCACGGCCTCGACCGTCGCGCCGAGGTCGGCGGCGGGGGCGGCCGCGAGCCGGGCCGCGAGCTCGCGCGGTCGCTGGCCGGTCGCGACCATGTCGGCGAGCACTTGCTTGCCGACGTTGGCGGTGATCTGCCCCGCGGCGACCAGCTCCATCAGCTCGGGGAATCCGGCGCGGGCCTTGTCGAGATCGTCGCCGACCACGCGCGGCAGCTCGTTGATCATCCACTTCGCGACGAGATCCGGCGCGTCGACCTTCGCGATCGTGGCGAGGAACAGCTGCGCGCTCGCGCGCTCGCCGGTGAGCAGATCCGCGTGCTCGTCGCTGATCCCGGCGGCGCGTGCCTGCTCGTACATCGCTGCGAGCTCGGGATCGCGCGCGCGCGCCTCGGCGCGATACTCCGCCGGCGACTTGCTCTTCGGCCGCGTCGCCGCCTTCGCGTTCGTCTTCTTCTCGGCCGGCGGTGCGGTCACCTCCGGCTTGGCCGCTTCGCGCTCGCGTAGCGTCGTGATGCGGTTCAGGACGAGCCCTCCCGGCTGCGAATCTTCGTCGACGCGGAAGTAACCGACGCGCTCGAGCTGCCAGCGCGAGCCGATCTCGGCGCGGGCGAGCGACGCCTCGACGCGCGCGCCGCGCACGATCTCGAGCGAGCCCGGATCGAGCTGTCGCAGGAAGTCGCCGCCGCCTTCTTCGGGCTTCGCCGACTTGAACAGGCGATCGTACATGCGCAGCTCGGCCGGCACGCTGGTCGCGGCGTCGACCCAGTGGATGACGGCCAGGCCCTTGCTGCCCGCGACGACGCGCGCGCGCAGCTTGGTCGCGCGGCCGTCGGCGTCGCGCGCCGTGACCTCGTCGGCGGTGATGCAGTAGCCGTGGCGCAGCCGGACCGTACGGCCGGGCCCGAGCCGCTTGTAGTCGGCCGGCGGATCGTCGTGCCAGTCGTCGCGATCGATGAAGATGCGCGCGCTGATCGGCAGCGCGCGCGAGCCCGGCTTGGCGACGTCGGGCGGGAAGTACGGCGCGTCGACCTCGCGCGCCCCCGTGTCACCGATCTCGCCCGTGACCTCGACCTCGATCGGCCGCACGACGCCGAGCACGCGCGGCGCGTTGCGGTTGAGATCGTCGCGCACGCAGTACTCGAGCTTGCCGACGTCGACGGCCGAGTTCGCCTTCGCGACGCCGATCATGTCGCAGAACGCGCGGATCGCCTCGGGGCTGTAGCCGCGGCGGCGCATGCCCGATAGCGTCGGCATGCGCGGGTCGTCCCAGCCGCGCACGTGATTTTCTTGTACGAGCTGGAGCAGCTTGCGCTTGCTCATGATCGTGTAGTCCAGTGCGAGCCGCGCGAACTCGTACTGATGCGGGCGCGGCGTCCACGGCCCGGTGTGATCGAGCACCCAGTCGTAGAGCTCGCGGTTGTTCTCGAACTCGAGCGTGCAGATCGAGTGCGTGATGCCTTCGATCGCGTCCTCGAGCGGATGCGCGTAGTCGTACATCGGGTAGATGCACCACGCGTCGCCGGTGCGGTGGTGGTGCGCGTGGCGGATGCGATACAGCAGCGGATCGCGCATCTTCATGTTCGCCGACGCCATGTCGATGTTCGCGCGCAGCGTGCGCGCCCCGTCGGGGAACTCGCCCGCCTTCATGCGCCGCAACAGATCGAGATTCTCGGCGACGGACCGGCCGCGGAACGGCGACGGCCTTCCGGGCTCGGTGAGCGAGCCGCGGTACGCGCGGATCTGCTCGTCGTCGAGATCGCACACGTAGGCGTGGCCCTCGCGCACGAGCCGCTCGGCGAGCTCGTACATCTTCGGAAAGTAATCGGCCGAGAACAGCACCGCCGTCGGATCGAAGCCGAGCCAGCGCACGTCGCGCTCGATCGAGTCGACGTACTCGACGTCTTCCTTCGTCGGGTTGGTGTCGTCGTAGCGCAGGTTGCACGTGCCGCGGTAATCGCGCGCGATCCCGAAGTTCAGGCAGATCGACTTCGCGTGGCCGATGTGGAGGTAGCCGTTCGGCTCGGGCGGGAAGCGCGTGGCGACGCGGTCGTACCGCTTCGTGCGAAGATCGTCGTCGATGATGTCGCGGATGAAATCGTTGCGCTCGGCCGCCATGGCGGTGGCAGTCTACTCGGTCCCCGCGGGGTGTGGCCACGCGCCGCCGCCGGCGCCGAAACCGGCGGAGCGGCCGGTGGCGGCCGTGGCGGACCTCGCAGGTACGTGGAACGCGAGCGACGACCTGGACTTCCTCTACAAGCTGACGATCGACAAGGACGGCGCGTTCGACCTGTGGATCGATCGCAACAAGCTGGGCAAGTGCGAGGTCAAGGGCAAGCTCGCGCTGACCGCCGGCAAGCTGGTGCTCGCGGTCGATCTCGATCAGTGCCACCGCGACGTCACCGAGACCTCCGCCGACGTCCAGGTCGAGCAGTTCACCGGCGACGCCTTCGTGCTGACGCTGCGCGAGGACAGCCGCGCGTACCGCCGTGCCGCTCAATGAAGCAGCACGGCGTACGCGACGATCGCGAGCAGCGTCGCCGCGAGCGATTTCACGAAGCCGGGTGACGGATCGGCGATGCCGAGCGGCACCGTGGTCGCGTGATCGCTCGCGATCCACACCTTGAGCTGCTTGTCCTGGCCGTTCGCGGCGACCGCGACGTCGGCGGTGCCGACCGGCACGCCCGCGACGACGACGCGCCCGGTGTGGGCGTGATCGACGACGAGGATACCGCCGACCGCGACGGTGACGTCGCTCGCGGGCTCGGTGAACGACAGCACGAGCGTGCCGGTCGGCTCCGACGGCAGCGCGGGGTAGCGCGCGAGCGAGTCGTGGGCGCAGGCGGCGAGCACGAGCAACGTGAAGGCGAAGCGCATGCGAATACGGCCGAGGCGCGCGGGCAACCGTTGCCCGGCTGCGCGCGTCTGAGCTTTCGGCTACGTTGCGCGCGATGGCGCGCATCAACGAGCACTACGCGAAGCTGCCCGCGAGCTACCTGTTTCCCGAGATCGGTCGGCGCGTGCGCGCGTTCCAGGCCGCGCATCCCGACGCGAAGGTGATCCGGCTCGGCATCGGCGACGTCACCGAGCCGCTCGCGCCCGCGATCGTCGAGTCGATGCACGCCGCGGTCGACGAGCTCGGCCACCGCGAGACGTTCCGCGGCTACGGGCCGGAGCAGGGCTACGACTTCCTGATCGATGCGATCCGCGAGCACGACTACGCGGCGCGCGGCATCTCGCTCGAGCGCGACGAGATCTTCGTCAGCGACGGCAGCAAGTGCGACAGCGGCAACGTGCAGGAGATCTTCGCGCTCGCCGCGAAGGTCGCGGTCACCGATCCGGCGTACCCGGTGTACGTCGATTCGAACGTGATGGCGGGCCGCGCGCCGATCTACCTCGTCGGCAACGAGGCGAACGGGTTCCAGCCGGCGCCGCCGGTCGAGGCCGTCGATGTCGTCTACCTGTGCTCGCCGAACAACCCGACCGGCACGGTGTGCACGCGCGCGCAGCTCGAAGCCTGGGTCGCGTGGGCGCGCGCGCACGACGCGCTGATCCTGTTCGACGCGGCGTACGAGGCCTACATCTCGGATCCGGCGCTGCCGCACTCGATCTACGAGATCGCGGGCGCGAACGAGTGCGCGCTCGAGCTGCGCAGCTTCTCGAAGCGCGCCGGCTTCACGGGCGTGCGCTGCGCGTTCATGGTCGTGCCGAAGGCGGTGACCGGCGCGATGCCCGACGGCACCCGCGTCGCGCTCAACGCGCTGTGGGCGCGCCGGCACTCGACCAAGTTCAACGGCGCGTCGTACGTCGTGCAGCGCGGTGCGGCGGCCGCGTACTCGCCGGCCGGCCTCGCGCAGACCCGCGCGCAGATCGCGTTCTACATGGACAACGCGCGCCTCCTGCACGACGGCCTCACGGCGGCCGGCTTCACCGTGTTCGGCGGCGTGCACGCGCCGTATCTGTGGATCCGCTGCCCGGGCGGCGCGACGTCGTGGCAGTTCTTCGACCGCTTGCTCGAGCGCGCGCAGGTCGTCGGCACGCCGGGCGCCGGCTTCGGCCCGGCGGGCGAGGGCTACTTCCGGCTGTCGGCGTTCAACTCGCGCGCGAACATCGACGAAGCGCTCGCGCGCATTCGGCGTATGATGGAGGGATGAGGGCAGCCTGCGTCTGCGTCGTGCTCGTGCTCGCGCTCGCGTTCGCGTGCGGCGGAGGAACCACGGGTGGTGGCGGCGGTGGCGGCGGCGGTGGCGTCGACGCTGCGAATGGCTCGGCCACGCCGCTCGCGTATTGCGTGTCGCAGACGAACATGTACCGCGCGACGGCCGGCAAGCCCGCGCTGACCGAGTCGTCCGCGCTCGAGGCGTATGCCGCGACCGGCGCGATGTACGACTTCACGAACGGCCCGCACGCGCACTTCACGGCGACCAGCGGCGGCGGCATCGCCTTCGCGGAGAACGAGTGCCCGGTGCAAGGCAACTGGATGCTGCAGCCCGGCGGCGACATGACGGCGCTCGTCGGCATGTGCGTGCAGGCGTTCTACAACGAGGGCCCGGGCAGCGATTACTCGACGCATGGCCACTACATCAACATGATGGGCCCGTACACGACGCTGGGTTGCGGCATCTACCAGCAGGGCACCGGCGTGACGATCGTCCAAGACTACGGCATGTGATGTTGGAGATGACCGTGCGGCGGGTCGGGCAGGGGCCCGAGCTCGTGTGGATCCACGGGCTCGGCGAGGCCTCGACGTGCTTCGATCCGTGCGTCGCGGCGATGCCCGGCTTCGCGCACGTGTTGCCGGATCTGCCGAACTACGGCGCGTCGCCG
>DATJXL010000319.1:0-2694 GCA_035500135.1 Kofleriaceae bacterium | reverse complement strand
TCGCGGTCGACATGGTGCACGCGGCCGCCGCGCCGCCGCCGAAGGTCGCGCCGGCGCCGCCGTCGCCGTACGACAAGTCGGTCGAGGCCACGCTGCGCTCGCTCGTGCCGCAGGAGCATCAAGCCGACCTCGACACGGCCGAGCGCGCGCTGCCGCCGCTGCGCGGGTTCCTGCTCGATCACGCCGGTGCCAAGGACAAGCAGACGTTCCGCGACCTCGGCACGAAGCTCGGGCACAAGGTGCACGGCGACGAGCTGTGGGTGATCGCGCCCGCGTTCGTCACGACCGAGCTGCGCGAGGCCTTCGCGATCGCGGTCGTGATCTTCGTGCCGTTTCTGGTGATCGATCTCGTCGTCGCGCTCTCGCTCGCCGCGCTCGGGCTGCAGACGACGTCGCCGCAGGTCGTCGCGCTGCCGTTCAAGCTGCTGTTGTTCGTCGCGGTCGATGGCTGGCGCTTGCTCGTCGAGGCGCTGCTGCGAGGCTACGCGTGACCGCGCTGGCCGCGCTGCTGCGCGAGGGCTTCGTGCTCGCGCTGCTCCTGGTCGCGCCCGTGCTCGTCGCCGCGGTCCTCGCGGGCATCCTGAGCGGGCTCGCCGCGGCGTTCACGCAGATCCAGGATCCGGCGGTCGCGCTCGCGCCGCGCGTCGCCGCGGTGGCCGCCGCGATCGCGCTGTTCGCGCCCTCGATCGCGCACCAGCTGGTCGCGTTCTCGGCGCGGATCTGGCCGCTGGTCACGTCGCTCGGCTCGGGCAGCGGATGACGGTCGCGGTCCTCGCGCTGCGCGGCGTCGCGGCGATCTTCGTGCTGACCACGCTCGTCGGCGGCGTGCCGCGGGTCGCGCAGGCCGCGCTCGCGATCGGCGCGGGGCTATGGTCGGCGCTGCTCGTCGCCCCCGTGCCACCGGCGCACGCGACGTTCATCAGCCTCGCGTTCGTCGTGCAGGAGGTCGCGCTCGGCGCCGCGCTCGGGGTTGCCGGCGCGATTCCATTGCTCGCCGCGCAGACCGCCGGCCGGCTCGTGGACCGCGGACCCGCGCGCACGTACTCGACGCTGTTCGGCGTGCTCGCGGCGGCGGTGTTCGTCGGCATCGACGGCCACGTCGCGGTCGTGACGTCGATCGTCGACAGTCACCGGGCGTTTCCGGCGCTCGCCGAAACCCGTCCCGGCGTGCTCGCGGCGATCGCCGCGCTCGTGCCGGCCGCGGTGCGGCTCGCCACGCCGTGGCTCGTCACGGCCGCGGTGGTCGAGCTCGCGGTCGGCGCCGGCGTGCGCGTCGCCGGGCGCGCCGGCGCGCACGTGCCCGCCGCCGCCGCCGTGCCCGCCGCGCTCGCGATGATGACCGCGAGCCTGGTCGCGATGCTCGCGATCGCGATGGCAGCGGTGATGCGCGGGTCACTGTAACGTCGCGCTCATGATCATCACGTAGTCGTTCGTCGCGGTGGTATCGCCGAGGTCGCTCCAGCTCACGTTCAGCGTCTGGCCGTCGCTCGCCGCGTTGTAGACGATCGTGTAATACGCGTGGTACGCACCGCCGCCCGAGTAATCGGCGTTGCTGTACGGCCCGGCCGAGGCGTCCGACAGCGTCAGGTCGAGCTGGCCGTGCGACGCTCGCCCGCCGACGTACATCTTGAGCGTGTGCGACGCGACGCCCGCCGGCACGGTGAGCACGAGCGCGCCCGGGCTGTTCGTGCCGGTCCCGGTGCCGATCTGGCTCGCCGTCGCGTCCGGCGTCCCGTTCGTCCACGATGCCGTGACCGAGATGTTGTACACGCGGGTCTGGAAGCTCGAGCCGACGACCGTGATGTCGCTGATCTTGCCGCCGCTCGCGGCGTGATCGAACGTGGTCGCGCTGGACATCCCCCAGTGCGCCCAGTCCGCGGTGCCTTCGGTCGACAGCGTCGTGTCGCCGTCGCCGAGCGTGTCGTGGGTCACGACGAGCGATCCCTGCACCGGCGCGTCGAGAAATTGCCGCCCATCGAGTCCGCCATGGCCGTCGGCGCCGCTCGCGTCCGCGTGGCTGGTGCCGGCGTCGCCCGTGGTCTGGCCGACCACGCCGTGCTCGAACGGGCAGCCCGCGAGCGCGCAGGTCACGACGAGGATGGCGCGCACGCCCACCATTCGATCATCTTACCCTGTCCGGCCGCGCACGGCGGCGACGATCTCGGCGAGCCGTGCCCACGCCCGGTCGGGAACCGGGCCTTCACCGCCGGCGAGCTCGTTGGCGAGCGCGGGGTCGCGATGGACGGGCACGCGATAGCGGCGCGCGAGGCCGAGGAGCTGGGTCGCGCGCGCGTCGCGGCCGACCGCGGTGCGCGACGGAACCGGCTGGCGCGTCGGATCCCACGCGATCGCGGCCGCGACGCCGTCGCCGACGATCACGACCGCGGCGGCGGCGACCGCCGCCGGCAGGGTCGGGCCGCGCGCGACCTCGAGCCGGCGCGCCCGCCAGCGCGGATCGGCGGCCGCGAGGCGATCGTCGGCGCGCTTCTCGGCGGGAGTCATCGCGAGCGCGCGGGCGAGCGCGAAGTGGCGCGCGAGCGCGTCGACGACGCCGGCCGCGGCCCACACCGCGGCGAGCGTGCACAGGAGGCTCGCGACCAGCGCGGCCGCCGGCGCGAGCTGCGCGAGCTCGAACAGCGCGGCCAGCCGCGGCGCGGCCCACCACAGCCACGCGAAGCACGCGGCGCCGACGGC
>DATJXL010000318.1:0-3690 GCA_035500135.1 Kofleriaceae bacterium | reverse complement strand
GGCCTTCACGGCGTGCGCCTCGCCGGCCGCGATGTCGACGGTCTCGGTGTACTCGTCGTAGCCCTCGGCCGAGATCCAGAACGTGTGCTTGCCCGGCTTGATGTTCTGCGACATCGGCGTCTTGCCGATCGCGCCGACGCTCTTGTCGTCGACGTAGATCTCCGAGCCCGGGATGTTCGACGTGATGTCGACCCAGCCGAGGTAGCTCTCCTGCGATAGCGTCGACACGACCTGCACGAGCTTCGTCGGATCCGCGGTGATCGTGGTCTCGACCGGCTTGTAGCCGCGCTTCTCGATGATGAGCTTGTGATCGCCGTCGAGCGAGCCCGACCACGGCGTCTGCGCGAACACGCCCTTCTTCTTGTCGTCGAGGTAGATCGTCGCGTTCTGCGGCTCGGTCACGATCACGACCAGGCCGTGCACCTTGACGTCGCCGAGCTGCTGCACTTCGGCGGACGGTGTCTGCGCGGGCGGTGCCGCCGAGCCCGATCCGGAGCCCGATCCGCTCCCCGAGCCAGTGGCCGCATCCTTCAGCCGCTTCATCTCGTCCTGCAGGACGCTGATCGCCTTCTCGACCTTCGGCTTGTCGGCCGCGGTCGGATCTTCCTGCAGATACTTCTGGTAGAAGCTGACCGCCTTGCCGTACGCCTCGACGTCCGACAGCTTCTTGCCCTTCATGTGGTAGCTGGCGGCGACGTTGTAGAGGAACTGCGGGAACGGGCGCGCGGCGTACGCGTCTTGAAAGCCCTGCGCGGCCTCGTCGTACTTGCCTTGCAGGTAGTCGGTCTGTGCTTGATCGAACGCGTTCTGCGCTTTCTTCAGCTCGTCGGCGGCCGGCTGCGCGTCTGCCCGCGGCGCGATCACGGCGATCGCGACGCAGATCGCGAGCAGCACCCCTTGCTTCATAGCCGCGCAGCTTAACACGACTGCATCGGCTCATCGGCGGCTGCGACCGTCGCTGCGCCGGTGCGGTCGTGTTAACAGAAAACGACGTTCGCCTCGACGGGCTCGCGCGTGGTGCGGCAGCGGTTCGCGGGTGCGGCATCGTCGGCGTGGCCGAGCGCGAGCCCGAACAGGATCACGTCGGTCTCGCCGATCGGAAGCTGCGCGCGCAGCGCATCGGGGTACGCCGCGACCGACGCCATCGGGCAGGTGTCGATGCCGAGCGCGGCGGCCGCGGTGAGCACGTAGCCGAGCCACACGCCGACGTCGACGTACGCGTACGGACCGAGCCGGCGATCGCACGCGACGATCGCGACGTGCGGCGCGTCGAAGAAGTCGTAGTTGCGCAGCCACGCGTCGTAGCGCGCGGCCTTGTCGTCGCGCGCGATGCCCATCGCCTGGTAGAGCGCGACGCCGCACGCGACGCGATGCTCCTTGTACGGCGGCGGATAATCGAGCGGAAACGGGATCTCGGCGTGGGGAAAGCCCGCGCGCGCCGCGGCGACCATCGCGTCGGCGAGCTGCTTCGTGCGCGGCGGCTCGGTCACGACGACGCGCCACGGCTGCACGTTGCACCAGCTCGGCGCGCGCTGCGCGGCCGCGAACAGCTCGACGAGCGCGGCACGCGCGATCGGCTCGGCGCGGAACGCGCGGCGGCTCGCGCGCTGCTCCCACAGCTGTCGCAGCTCGCGGATCATTTCTTGGTCGCGCGCTTGAGGTTCGCGAACCGGAAGATCCCGGTCGTGTGCCCGTCGGAGAAGTGGATACCGACGCCGTAGTTGCCGACCAGGTGCATGTCGGCGACCGCGAGATCCTCGGGCACCGAGGCGGGATCGAGCAGGCGCTCGCCGGTTGCCTCGGACTGGCACAGCGCGCACGTGCAGCGGAGGCGCAGCTCGCGCGCCGGCCACACGTCTTCGCCGCCGTCTTCCCACACGAAGCGCACGTCGCGCTTGCCGAGTCCGATGATCTCGAGCGGCATGGGCATGCGCGTGTCGTATACCATGCACCGCGTGGCAGGCCCGAACGCGGACATGATCGAATACTGGAACGGCGACGGCGCGAAGCGCTGGATCGCGGCTCGCGATCGCATGGATCGTTCGATGGCGGCGATCCACGACGCGCTGATCGCGTTCGCGGAGCCGCGGCGCGGCGAGCGCGTGCTCGACGTCGGCTGCGGCTGCGGCACGACGACGATCGAGCTCGCGCGCCGCACCGGCGTCGTGGCGACCGGCATCGACGTGTCCGCGCCGATGGTCGCGGTCGCGCGCGAGCGCGCCGGCAAGGCCGCGAGCTTCGTCGTCGCCGACGCGTCGAGCCACGCGTTCGAGCCCGCGTTCCAGCTCGTGTTCTCGCGCTTCGGGGTGATGTTCTTCGCCGATCCGGTCGCGGCGTTCGCGAACATCCGCCGCGCGGTCAAGCCCGACGGCCGGATCGCGTTCGCGTGCTGGCGCGCGCTCGAGCACAACGCGTGGGCCGGCGTGCCGCTCGCGGCGGCGCGCCCGCTGCTGCCGGCGATGCCGCCGCCCGATCCGCTCGCGCCCGGTCCGTTCGCGTTCGCCGACGGCGAGCGCGTGTGCCGCATCCTCGCCGGTGCGGGCTTTCAGGATGCCTCGGTCGCCGCGCACGCGTCGTCGATGTGGCTCGGCGACACGCTCGAGTCGGCCGTCGACGAGGTGCTCTCGATCGGCCCGCTCGCGCGCGCCGCGGGCGAGCTGCCGGAGGCGACGCGCGCGCAGATTCGCGAGCGCGTGCGCGCCGCGCTCGAGCCGTACGTCGCGCCCGATGGCGTCGCGCTGCCGGCCGCCGTGTGGCTCGCCGGGGCGCGCGCGTAATGCCGCGGCAGCGTCGCTCGCTGTCGATGCCGCGCACGCCCGGCCGCGTGCACCGCGACGGCCTGACCGCGACCGCGACCGTGCTCGTCGAGGCGCTGACCGCGGCACAGGGCGATCGCGAGACCGCCGAGACGCTCACGCATCCGTTTCATTCGTATCCGGCGCGCCTGCATCCGGCCACCGCGCGCGTGCTCGTCGAATTCGTCGCCACGGGCGCGGCGCGTACGGCTCCGCTCGTCGATCCGTTCTGCGGATCGGGCACGGTGCTGGTCGAGGCGCGCGCCGCCGGCCTGCGCGCGATCGGCGTCGATCTGAATCCGCTCGCGGTGCTCGTCGCGCACGCGAAGACGTGGACGGTGCCGCCGCGGCGGCGGGGCGAGCTGCAAAAGGCCGCGCACGCGATCGCCGGTGCGGCGATCGCCGCGGGGAAAGCCGCGCGGCGCTCCGGTGCCGAGGCTGCGAAGCTGCGCGGGCCGGCCGGGTTCGATCCGAACGCGCGCAATCGCCGGCTCGCGCGCTGGTTCGCGCCGCACGTGCGGCGCGAGCTCGAAGACATCGCGGCGCGCATCGACGAGCTGCGCGCGCGCGACGCCGAGCTCGCCGACGTCTTGCTCGCGTGCTTGTCGGCCGTGCTCTACAAGGTGTCGTCGCGCGCGAGCGACACCGATCCGACCTGGGTCGAGCGCCACGTCGCGCGCGGCGCGGCGGCGCGGCTGTTCGCGCAGCGCGCCGATTTGCTGGTCGCGGGCCTGGCCGATCTGTCGCGCGTGCACGCGAGCTTGCCCGAGGTGTTCGAGCACGACGCGCGCGGGCTCGGCGACCTCGTCCCCGACGGCACCGCGTGCGGCGTGGTCACGTCGCCGCCGTACGCCGGCACGTACGACTACGCCGAGCACCAGCGCCTGCGCTTCGA
>DATJXL010000317.1:0-10109 GCA_035500135.1 Kofleriaceae bacterium | reverse complement strand
CGCGATCGGCTTCGCGTGGTTCTGATACGCTCGCGACATGTTGCTGCCGACGTTCGACGACGTCGCCGCGGCGGCCGCGCGCATCGCGGGCCACGCGCATCGCACACCCGTCCTGCGCTCGACGGCGGTCGACGAGCTGCTCGGCGCGCGCGTGGTCATCAAGTGCGAGAGCTTCCAGCGGGTCGGCGCGTTCAAGTTTCGTGGGGCGTACAACGCGCTCGCACGCCTCGGCGGTGGCGCGGTCGTCGCGTATTCGTCGGGCAATCACGCGCAGGCGGTCGCGCTCGCGGCGCGCCTGCTCGGCATGCGCGCGACGATCGTGATGCCGAGCGACGCGCCCGAGGCCAAGCTGCGCGCGACGCGCGGCTACGGCGCGGAAGTCGTGATCTACGATCGGATGACCGAGGATCGCGAAGCGATCGCGCGGCGGATCGCGAGCGAGCGCGGCGCGCCGATCGTGCCGCCGTACGATCACGCCGACATCATCGCGGGGCAGGGCACGGCCGCGCTCGAGCTGTTCGACGAGGTCGGCGAGCTCGACTTCTTGTTCGCGCCGCTCGGCGGCGGCGGCTTGCTCGCGGGCACCGCGCTCGCCGCGCGCGCGCGTTCGCCGCGCTGCCAGGTGTGGGGCGTCGAGCCCGAGGCCGGCAACGATGGCCAGGAGTCGTTGCGCACCGGCGCGATCGTGCACATCGCGACGCCGCAGACGATCGCCGACGGCGCGCAGACGCAGCACCTCGGCCAGCTCACGTTTCCGATCATCCAGCGCGACGCCACTGGCATCGTGACCGCGAACGACGCGCAGCTCGTCGAGGCGATGCGGCTGTTCGCCGAGCGCATGAAGCTCGTCGTCGAGCCGACCGGTTGCCTCGGCCTGGCCGGCGCACGTCACGGCGGCGTGGCGAGCCGCGGCGCGCGCGTCGGCGTGATCGCGAGCGGCGGCAACGTCGATCTCGCGCGCTACGCCGCGCTGCTCGCCTCCGGTTAGCACGCGGGCAGATCCGGCAGGAGGCTAGGTGGACGTATGCGTTTCCGCCTGCGCGGCCGACGGGATCGTGAAGAACACGGTCGTGCCGCGGCCGAGCTTGCTCTCGAGCCAGATGCGGCCGCCGTGCGCCTCGACCAGGCCCTTCGCGATCGGAAGCCCGAGCCCGGCGCCGCGCTTGCGCATCCAGCCCGCTTGCCAGAACCGATCGAACACGTGTGGCTGATCGGCTTGCGCGATGCCCGAGCCGCAGTCGGCGACCCAGAACAGCACGTCGTGGCCGCGCGCGGCCGCGCCGATCGCGACATAGCCGCCGCGCGCGGTGAACTTGAGCGCGTTGCCGATCAGGTTCTCGAGGATCTGCAGCAGACGATCGCGGTCGGCCCACACGGCCGGCACGTCGGGCGCGACGTCGACGCGCAAGTCGAGTGCGGCCGCCGTCGCGAGCGGACGCTGCGCCTCGACAGAATCGGCGAGCAGCTGCGGCGTCGCGACGCGCGTGCGGTCGAGCGAGAGCTTGCCGCCCTCGAGCCGCGTGACATCGAGCAGGTCTTCGATCAACCGGTTCATGCGCTTCGCCGCGCGGACGATCGTCTCGGCCGACTTGTGGCGAGCCGGCACCGCCTGGTGGTCGATGAGCTCGGCGCTCAGCGTGATCGCGTTGAGCGGGTTGCGCAGGTCGTGCGCGACGACGCCGAGCACCTCGTCGCGCGAGCGGATCGCGCCCTGCGCCGCGAGGTAGAGTCGCGCGTTCTCGATCGCGAGCGCGGCGCGATGCGCGAGCTGCTCGGCAAACCGCAGATCGTTCGATCCGTAGCCGGGCGACGCCCGCGACGCGACGAGCACGATCGCTCCGAGCAGCGCGCCCGCCGCGATCAGCGGAACCGCGATGATCGAACGCGCGTCGAGGCCGCGCAGTGCGCGCGCGTGCTCGGGATCAGCGGCATCGGCGACGATGGCAGACTGCGAGATCTCCCGCACGAACACCGGTCGCTTCGTCGCGAACGCGTCCGAGGCGAAATACGGCTGGCCGCGCTCGCGTGCGGCGCGCGCGAGGACCTCGCAGATCCACGTGTCCGCGGGGTTGCGACACGCTGCGCGGATCCGCACGCCCTGGTCCGTGCCATCGATGATGTCGACGATGCAAAAGTCGGCGAGCTCGCGCACGACCACGTCCGCGAGGTTCGCGAGCGTCTGCTCGTAGTCGAGCGATCCCGCGAGCGCCGTGCCGACGTCGGCGAGCAGCCGTTGCCCGGCCTCGTTGCGCTTGATCTCGGTGATGTCCTGGATCGTGCCGATCGCCGACTGCAGCGCACCGTTCGCGTCGACCTCGGTGTCGGCCTTCGCGTGTACCCAGCGGGTTTCGCCGGCGACCACGATCCGGTGCTCGATATCGTAGGGTTGCTTGCCGACCAGGGCCGCGGCCCAGCGCGATTCGACGTACGCGCGATCGTCGGGATGGACGAGCGAGAAGAACGTCTCGGCATTCAGTTGCGTGCCCGGCCGTACGCCCAGGATGCGTAGCGTCTCGTCCGACCACACGCGCGACTGGCTGGGGGCGTCGTAGCGCCAGCTACCCACCCCGGCGACCGCTTGAGCGCGGTTGAGATCGCGCGACAGCTCGCGCAGCTCGCGCTCGAGCTGTTTCATGGCGGAGATGTCGCGCGCGATCGTCGCCATACCCAGGTACTGGCCCGTATCCGGGTCGTGGATCGTGAAGCCGATCTGCGAGACCGCGATTCGTGCGCCGGTCGCGAAGCTCTGCATCTCGATCTCGCCCTGCCAGCGCGCACGCGTCGCCGCGGTCTCGAGGTTGGCCTCTACCGATTCGCGCGCCTCGGGAGGGAAGTAGTCGAGGATCGACATCTCGTCGATCGGCTCGTCGAGACCGAGCCCGACCAACCGTCGCCCGGCGGGATTCAGGTAACGCGGGCGACGCTGCACGTCGACCATGCCGATGAAATCGGGCGAGCCATCGACGAGCGCCGCGAACATCCGTCGATCCTCGACCGCGCGCTGGAGCTTGGAGTGCGACGCCGATACGAGCCGCCACGTCGCGATGATGGTCGCCGGGTAGAACAGCAAGCAACCGTACGAACCGAGCACGCGCCATAGCGCGAGTTGCAGCGCGAGAGCCACCACCGCCGGTAGAAGCGCGACCTTCACCTTGCTCATCGTCGCGCGCACGAGGAAGCAAGAACGGGACCGATCGCTCGGCCGGATCGGTTACACCACGGCTGCATGTCCGCCAGGCTCAAGGTCGTCGCGTTGCGGTTCGGAGTCATCTTCGGCGCGCTCCAGGTCGCCCCGTTTCCGCTCGACTGGCTGCCGAAGCTCGGGACGTGGGTCTCCGAGCAAGTCACCGCCGCATGGAGCTGGATCGACGCGACCGTCGGCGCGTGGTTCGGGCTCGACGTCGTTCGCCACCCGACCGGCAGCGGCGACACGCTCGCCGACTACGTGCAGCTGGCGATCTGCTTCGTCGTCGCGCTGGTCGCCGCGCTCGCGTGGACCGTCGCGCGGCCGCGCTCGCTCGCGCATCCGCGGATCGCCGCGTGCGCGCGCGTCGGGCTGCGCTACTACCTCGGCGCGACGATGCTGTCGTACGGCTTCGCGAAGATCTTTCCGTCGCAGTTCGGCTACGCCGCCGACACGAACCTGTACGCGCAGATCGGCCACAAGTCGCCGATGGGCATGTTGTGGACGTTCATGGCGGTCTCGCGCCCGTATCAAGTGTTCGGCGGCGCGATGGAGACGATCGGCGGCCTGTTGCTGTTCTGGCGGCGCACGACGTTGCTCGGCGCACTCGTGGTGTTGGCGGTGATGACGAACGTCGTCGCGCTCAACTTCTGCTACGACGTCGCGGTCAAGCTGTATTCGAGCGAGCTCCTGGTCGGCGCGATCATCCTGGTCGCGCCCGACGCGCGCCGGCTCGTCACCGCGATCTTCGCGCGCACCGACGAGCCGGTGCTCAACAGGCGCGTCGCGCGGTGGCTGGTGAAGTACGGCGCCGCCGCGATGTTCCTCGTGATGTCTACGTACGAGTTCGCGACGCAGCCGAGTGGCCCCGAGCGCCGCGATGTCTACGGCGTGTGGGACGTCGTGCGGTTCGAGCGCGACGGCATCGAGGTGCCCGCGCGTGCGTTCGATCCGGCGCGCTGGCGCGTGGTCGCGTTCCGCAGCACCGCGATGGTGCGCACCGCCGACGGCGAGGACCACTTTCATCGCGTGTCGCGCGACGACGACGAGCGCCTCGAGCTCGGCGACGATGGTCGCGACGGCTCGTTCGCGATCGCGTTTCGCGACGAAGGCCCGACGCTGACCGGGCGCTACGACGGTCACGCGCTCGTGGTCGAGCTGCGCCGCACCGATCCCACGCAGATGCCGCTGCTCACGCGCGGCTTCAACTGGATCCAGGAATATCCGTTCAATCGCTGAACCCCAATGGTGCTAGGTGCCGGCGAACCACTCGTAGCCGCGGTCTTCCCAGTAGCCGCCGGTCTCGCGGTCGAGGAACCTCACCGACGCGAGGTACTTCACCTGCTTGTAGCCGAGCTTGACGGCGCTGTAGACGCGCGCGGGTGCGCCGTGCGCCGGGCCGAGCGGCTGGTCGTTCATGCCGTAGGCGATCACCGTCTGCGGGTGGATCGCGCTGTCGCGATCCCAGCTCGACCAGTAGCCTTCGAACGATCGAAACTCGACGTAGTCGACGTCGCGGGCGCCGCACAGCGCCGCGAGCTCGCTGACACGCACGCCCGTCCACTTCGCGACCGCCGACCAGCCCTCGACGCAATGGTGCTCGATGCGGTAGTCGACGCGTGGCAGCTGCATCAGGTCGTCGAGCGACAGCGCGCGCGGGCGAGCGACGGAGCCGCCGACCTCCAGCGTCCAGCCCGCGGGCGCGATCGGCGCCGTCGCGTGGCCGACGTGATACGCGGGGAACGCGTCCTCGGGGGTGAGCGCGTGATCGCCGGCTTCGAGCGTCGGCGAGAACAGCGCCGACTGCACGACGCGATTCCAGCGCTCCATCGCGCCGAGCAAGCCCGCGCGCGGATGATCGGTATCGCAACCGGTCAGCGCGAGCGCGCCCGCGGCACGCAACCAGTCGCGGCGCGACCACCTACGCATGAGGCTTGCCCCCGGTGACGATCTCGGGGAACTGCCGCCAGTGCACGCATACCATCACGACGTGCACGATCGCGAACGCGACCAGCGCGAGGAGCGCGACGAAGTGCACGACGCGCGCGGCGTCATAGCCACCCATCGCCCACGCGAGGCGATGCAGCTGCACCGGCTTCCAGATCGCGAGCCCCGACAGCACCTCGAGCACGCCGAGCGAGAACGCCGCGCTGTAGGCCGCGCGTTGCAGGCCGTTGTAGAGGCCGGATGGCGGCGGCAAGCGCTTGCGCGCGGGCGGCGGCTTCTTGCGCACGCGCGCGATCGCGCTCGCGATCCGGAACCAGAACGCGTCGACGTAGTACAGCTGCTGGCGCACCGCGGGCACGGTGTCGCGCGGCGGCCAGAACCAGCGCCGACGAAACTCGCCCGACGCGACGAGATAGACCAGGTAGACGCACGCGTTGGCGACGAGCAGCCACGCGAGCGCGAAGTGGAGGTGGCGCGCGCCCGCGAGCCAGCCGCCGGCCGTCATCCACGATGGAAACGGCTGGAGCGATCCGCCGAGCGGCACCCAGCGCCAGGGTTCGCCGCGCGGACCGAACATCGGGTAGGCGTTCAGGATCTGGAGCCCGCTCATCGCCATCACGGTCAGCACGGGGACGTTGACCCAGTGCGTGATGCGGATCGGGAGCGGCTGCGCGCGCCTCGGCTTCGTCATGGGCAAGCGTAGTCAACACGGACGGGAGGACCAGTCGCGCGGCGGTACGGCGGTGGTACGCACGTCGGCTGTCCACCGGTTGCGAGGGTCGTGGCTCTATGGTGGAGGAGGATCCATGCGCCCATCCGTCACGATCGCCGCGCTCGCGGGGCTGTGCCTCGCCGCCCACCCGATGCGCGTCCACGCGTGCCCCCACCACGACCACGACGCCGACCGCGACGGCGATGACGATCGCGATGATGACGCGGACGACGACAGCGCGCCCGAGGCCGACGTCGGCGCGCTCGAGGCTCGGCTCGACGCCCAGCTCGATCGCCTCGAGCGCATGATCGATCGGCTCGATCGCGGACACGCGCGCCGCAGCGCGCGCGTCGTCGTGGTGCCGCCGATGCCGCCGATGCCGCCGATGCCACCCGCGCCGCCGCTGCCGCCGCTGCCGCCGCTGCCGCCTGCCGCACCGCATGCGATCGATCACGGCGGTGCGAACGACAACGCCAACTTCAGCGTCGATCTCGACTTCGATCTCGATCTCGACTTAGACGACAATTAACGTGTCCACCGTGCGTGGTCGGGGAGGATCAACCGACCATGGACGTGTTTGGGCCGCGCCGCGTGGCGCTGTTCGAGACCGAGCCGGTCCCGGAGCTGCGCGGGCTCGCGGCGCTCACCGATCCCGATGACGAAGTTGCCGCGGTCATCGATCTCGCGCTGATGGGCGCGCGCGGCGACGGCAAGACGCAGTTCCTCGTCCACGCGATCCGCGCGCTGCACGCGCGCGCGCCGGCGCTGACCGGCGGCGAGGCCGAGCACAACCGCGGGGTGATGCGGCTCGTGCTCGATCCGCGCGCGCCGCGCCCCGATGCGACACCACCCGGCGTCGTGCCTCACTTCACGTTTCGCGCGCGCGCGTCGGTGCTGTTCGAGCAGCTCGGCTGGCGTGGCTCGTTCGCGCTGGCGCGCCGGCTCGCGCGCGTCGGCGGCTGGATCGGGCTCGCGTGCCTGCTCGGCGCGCTCGCGATCGGCTGCGCGCTCGTCCATCGCGTGCCGCCCGCGGTGATCGCCGGCTCGACCGCGGCGATGTTCGCGGCGATCGCGGTGCTCGTCGCGCGCGCGCGGATCGCCCGCGCCGGCGAGATCGAGATCGCGTTCTGGGATGTCGCCGGCGAGCACGTCTATGGCGGCGGCGCGGCCGACTACCACGCGCTGCTCGGCCGCCTGGTCGACGCGCGGCGGCGCCGCGCCGAGAGCGTCGGCCGCGCGTACGCGTTCGCGCCGGTGCTGATCTGCAACCCGCTCGGGCTCGGCACGTTCGACGAGGGCAGCCCGTACGCGCGCATGCGCGCCGTGCTGCCGCTGTTCGCCGCGCTCGATCGCTTCGCCGCGCACGCGTTGATCGCGATCAATCGCTGGGCGGTCGTCGATCCGATCTGCGCGCGCGGCGCGCTGCGCGACGAGATCGTGACCGTCACCCCGCGCGCGCGCGGCGAGGCGGCGACGCCCGCCTGTCGCGTCGCGCGCGAGCGCGTGCGCGTGTGTTGCCTCGACGCCGAAGACGGGCGTGACGGCCACATCGCGATCCGCCACGTGCGCTACGACACCGCGATCGCGAGCCGCGTCGAGCCCGGTGACGACGACGCGACCCTCGTGTACGAATACGACGACGGTCCGGGCGCGTTCGGCGGCGACGCACGGCGCGGGTTTCTCGACTGGCTGATCCGGCTGCCGAAGTGGACCGCGCCGGGCGCGACCGCGCCGCGCGTCGAGCTCGCGCCGGCCCCGGATGGCGAGGCGGTCACGCGCGAAGTGTGGGCGAGGCCGCGATGATCCGGCGCGCGTGGCTGCAGAAGCACGCGACGCCGGCGGCCCGCGCCGGCGAGTTTCACTGGTTTCCGGCGGCCGGCGATCGCGAGCTCCGCGCGCGGCTCGTCGAGCAGCTCGCGAGCGTGCAGCGCGATGCCGTGCTGTGGCGGCTCGAGCCGCGGATCGCGGTGTGGGCGCGCACGTTCGTCGCGACGGCGCCCGATGACGGCCGGCGCTACACCGGGCTCGCGGTCGCGGTCGCCGAAGGCGACGGCGGGCCGACGCGCCTGCTCGACGCGCTCCTGCCGTCGCGCGCCGAGCCGTGGACCGACGCGTTCGTCGAGCCCGCGGCGGGCTTCGAGCCGTGCGTGCTGCCCGGTCGAGCCGCGATCGCACGCGCGCTGCTCGGAGGTGGGGCGGCCGCGATCGGCGAGCTGTCGCGGCCCGGCCTGCCGCGCGCGATCGCCGCGATCGAGCGCCGCATGCCCGCGCACGTCGCGGCGCGTGCGCGCTGCGGCGCCTGGCTGGTGGACGCGCCGCCGCGTGCGCCGGATCGCGTGGCCGAGCTCGCGGTCGCGCCGCCTGGCTCGCACGCGGCGCGCGCGTGGCAGCTCGCCTGCGAGCTCGCGAGCGACGCGCGCGATGTCGATGCCGTGATCGCGGCCGCCGCCGCCGACGACGCCGCGTGGGTGCGCACGCTCAACGCGTGGGGTCGCGGCCGCCTCGCGTGCGAGCTCGACGCGCTCGCCGACGGCGTCGCGCTGCGCGCGCTCGGCAAGCTGCTCGCGGATCGCGATCCCGCGCTCGCGATCGCCGAGGTGCGGTGGCACGCGCTACTGCCGCGCGCGCGCCGCGGCGAGCTGCTCGCGGCGGTCGCGGAGCGCACCGCCGCGCTGCGAGGTCTCGTCGAGAGCCCCGGCTCTGCCGGGGCGCGCAGCGATGTGACACGTCGCGGAGAGTGATCGATGCCGCCTGATCCAGCTGCAAAGCGCCTCGACGATCTCAGCGCGAACCTCGCGGAGGTGTTGCGCCACGCCGACGCGCTGCTCGACGAGTGGGCGCGCTTCGGCGCGAGCGTGCGCGCGCAGGTCGAGCGCGAGGCGGGGCAGGTCGCGTCGGCGGTCGGTGATGCGACCGGTGTGGCGATCGAGCGCGCGGCGTCGGCGCAGCTCGCGAACCTGCGCGCGGAGGTCGCGCAGCTCGAGCAGCGCGTGCGCGCGGCAGCGCGGATCGTCGCCGACCAGCGCGCACACGATCGCCGGCTGCTCGGCGGGATCGCGGCCGGCGTCGCGATCGCGATCGCGTTGCTCGTCGTGCTCGTCGTGCGCGGGCCGAACACGGCGGCGGGCGTGTCGATCGCCCCCGAGCCGATCCGCGTCGAGCCGGCGAGCGTCCCGCCACCCGACGCCAGACCTGTCGATGCCGCGATCGACGCGCCGGCGCCGCCACCGGATGCCGCACGCCCGCCGAGGCATCGGTGATCGCGGTCGCGCTGTGGCTCGCCGCGCTGTGCGGGTTGATCGTGGCCGCGGCGATCGCGACGGCGCGCGCGCGCGCGAAGCCCGACGCGATGATCGAGCGCGGCTGGTTCGTCGCGCTCGCGCTCGTTCACGTCGCGCTCGTCGCCGGCGCGGCCTGGACGTGGGGAGGCGAGCGCGCACTCGACGCGCGCGACGATCGCTTGCACGCCGGCGCGCAGGTCGCGCTCGAGCTGCGCGAGATCGACGTGCCGGTCGCGGCGCCGGTCGCGATCGGCCACGCGCGCGATGCGACCGTGCGGCTGCCCGGCGCCGGCGCCGACGTGATCGCGCGCATCGCGCCCGGTCCGGGTCACACCGCGTTCGTCACGCCCGCGTGCCCGGGCCCCGGCGGGAGCGATCAGACGTTCGCGCTGCCGCCCGGCGCGACGGTCCCGCTCGCCGACTGCGGCGCGACGGCGTCGGCGCTCGCGGTGCGCTACGACGGCGCGCGGCTCGCGATCGCGCCGGCGCGCGGCGCGCGAACGTTCGCCACGGCCGGCGACGTGCTGCGGATCGGTCGCACCGACGAGCCGATCCCCGGGCTCGCGTCGTGGGAGCTGCCCGCGGCCGGCAGCGAGCTCGTCGCGATTCCGAGCGATCCGAGCGCGTGCGCGGACTGGCCGGGCGGCGGCACGCGCGACGCCGCGGGCGCGTGCACGCTCGCGCTCGGCGCGTTTCGCGTCGACGCCGTGCCGCTCGTGCCCGATGCCGCCGCGATGCTCGATCGCGCGGCGCGCGCCGCGATCTTGCTGGCCGCGCCGCTCGCGTTCGCGTGTTGCGTGCTCGCCTGCTTGCCGCGCTCGCGGCGGCGCGCGCCGGTGCTCGCTCACTACGCGCGGCTCGCCGCGCTCGGCGCCGGGCTCGCCGCGCTCGCGTGCTGGCGCCTGGTCTGGGCGTATCGCATCGACGTCCTGCGCGACCTCTCGCATGTCGGGGCGCGGCTCGCCGACAACGAGCTCGCGATCGC
>DATJXL010000316.1:0-5276 GCA_035500135.1 Kofleriaceae bacterium | reverse complement strand
GGGGCGGCGTCTTGCTCAGCGTGCGATGGAACTCGTTGCCGCCAACGAGGAGTTGAACAGGGAGATCGCCGAGCGCAAGCGTGCCGAAGCGGAGCGCGTGAAGCTCGAGGAGCGGTTGCGCCAGGCCGAGAAGATGGAGGCGATCGGGCGCTTTGCGAGCGGCATCGCCCACGATTTCAACAACGTGCTCGGGCCAATCGTCGCATACGGCGAGATGCTCCTCGACGAAGCGCCCGCGAATACGAGTCGGAGGCGGCATGCCCAGAACGTGCTGACTGCTGCGACGCGTGGTCGCGATCTCGTCGACCAGATTCTCGCATACACACGCAGCCAGCGTGGCAAGCGAACACCCACCGACGTAGGCCACACCGTTTTGGAGACGCTCGGACTGGTGCGCAGCTCGCTCTCCGCATCCGTCGCGCTGCAGATCACAATTCCAGACGCACCGGTGATCGTCATGGGGGACGCAACGCAAATCCACCAGATCGTGACAAACCTGTGCAGCAATGCGATTCACGCGATGAAGGCGGGCGGCCCGTTGCGTGTCACGGTCACGCCGCTGGATGTCGGTGGCGAGTGCGCGCTATCGCATGGGACACTGATGCCAGGCACTTACGTGCGTGTGAGTGTCGAGGACAGTGGATGCGGCATGGACGAGGCCACGGTCGCGAGAATCTTTGAGCCGTTCTTCACGACCAAGGAAGTCGGTCGCGGCACCGGCCTCGGGCTGGCACTCGTGTACGCCATCGTTACCGGCTTCGGCGGCGTCATAGACGTGAAGAGCGCGCCGGACAACGGGAGCACGTTCGCCATCTATCTGCCGTTGGCCGCCAACCTCGCGCCGGTGCTGCAGGAATGAGCATGCGTGCGCTTCGCCCGTACGCACTCGCGCTTCTCGCGATCGCTGTCGCCCTCGGCCTTGCACTCACCGCCGAGCGCTTCGGGCTCGAAGACGTTTACCGACCGCTCTTCATCATCGCGATCGTCGCCGCCGTTTGGTACGGCGGGGCGGGCCCGGGTGTTGGCGCCGTTGTTGCAGCATCGCTCTGCATCGATTATTTCTTTACGCCACCGCGCTACGAGTTGGGCTTCGAGGCTCAGGATGTCGTCAACACCGGCGTGTTCGTCGTTTTCGCGCTCGTGGCCGGCTGGTTCGCCGCGCGGCGCCGGCAAATCGAGCGCGACCTCCACCGCGCACTCGACCAGCTCCAGCGGGAAGTCGCGATCCGCACGCGCCAGGCAAGCCTCCTCGATCTCACGCACGACTCGATCCTCGTGCGCGACATGAACGACGTGATCACGTACTGGAACCGCGGAGCGCAGGAGCTCCTGGGATGGACTTCCGCGCAAGCCGTCGGCAAGCGCGCCCATGAGCTGCTGCGTACTGTCTTTCCGTGTCCCATCGAGCGCATCCGCTCGGAGCTCCTGGCTACTGGGCGTTGGGAGGGCGAGCTCACCAAGACCACGGCCGACGGCAAGCAAGTCGTCGTCGCGAGTCGCTGGTCGCTGCAGCGCGACGCGGACGAACGCCCGATCGCGGTCCTGGATATCAACAACGACATCACCGAGCGCAAGCGCGGAGAAGACGAAATCCGCAAGCTCAACGCACAACTCGGGCGGCGAACCCTCGACCTCGAGGCGAGCAACAAGGAGCTCGAGGCTTTCGCGTACTCGGCGTCGCACGACCTGCGCGCGCCGCTGCGCCACGTCGCGGCCTATGCAGAGCTTCTGCAGAAGACCGCGTCGTCGGATCTCGACGAGCGGAGCCGGCGCTACGTGACGAATCTTCTGGAATCGGCCAAGAAGATGGGTGCGCTGATCGACGACCTGCTGGCGTTCTCGCGCATCGGTCGGGCCGAGACGCGCATCACGCTCGTGAGTCTAGATGAATTGCTGCACGAGGTGTTGCGCGACCTCGAGCGGGAGGCGGACGGGCGCGACATCGAGTGGAAGATTGGCGCAACGCTGCCGAGTGTGCACGGCGACCGCTCCATGCTGAAGCTCGCGCTCTTCAACCTGGTCTCCAACGCGGTCAAGTTCACTCGCACGCGCCAGCGTGCCGAGATCGAGATCGGCTGCACGGTCGACGCGAGTCAGGAAGTGGTAGCGTTCGTCCGGGACAACGGCGTCGGCTTCGACATGAAATACGCGAACAAGCTGTTCGGCGTGTTCCAGCGTCTCCATCTGCCCGAGGAATTCGAAGGGACCGGCATCGGACTGGCCACGGTGCAGCGCATCGTTGCCCGTCACGGCGGCCGGGTCTGGGCCGAAGGCGTCCTGGACGGCGGAGCCACGTTTTATCTCACTCTACCAAAGCCGTGAGGGGACGAACGTGAACGGACTCGGACGGATCCTGCTGGTCGAGGATGATCCCAAGGACATCGACCTGACGCTCGCCGCGCTGGAGGAATACAACCTGGCGAACGAGGTCGTCGTGGTGCGCGATGGAGCTGAGGCCCTCGATTACCTCTACGCGCGGGGCAAGTACAGGTCGCGCGCAAGCGAGAATCCTGCGGTGGTGCTGCTCGATCTCAAGCTGCCGAAAATCGACGGCCTCGAAGTCTTGCGACAGGTCCGCTCGGACGAGAAGCTGAAGCTCATGCCAGTCGTGGTGCTCACCTCTTCCCATGAAGAGAAAGACATGGTGGCAAGCTACAAGCTGGGCGTGAACGCCTATGTGGTGAAGCCGGTGGACTTTCACGCGTTTGTGAACGCCGTCAAGGAGCTCGGCGTCTTCTGGGCCGTGATCAACGAGCCGCCGCCGGGAAGCGTGACCAGGAGAAAGTGAAGTGGATCGCGCGCTTCGCGTACTGCACCTCGAGGACGACCCGCGGGACGCCGAGCTCGTTCGCGACCTGCTCGAGACGGCCGGGATCGTCTGCGAAATCGCGCGCGTGCAGACCTGCGAGGACTTCGTTGCAGCGCTCGAGGAAGACGGGTGGGACGTGATCCTCGCGGACTATTCGCTGCCATCCTTCGACGGCATGTCGGCCTTGAAGATCGCGGCGAAGCGATCCCCCGACGTGCCGTTCATCTTCGTTTCCGGAGCGCTCGGTGAGGAGCTAGCGATCGAGGCCCTCAAGCTCGGCGCCACGGACTACGTGCTGAAGGAGCGGCTCTCGAGGATCGTGAGTGCGGTGCGCAGCGCGCTGCGCGAAGCGGAACACAGCGCCGAGCACAGGCAGGCCGAGCAGGCGCTGCGGGCCAGCGAGTCCCGCTTCCGCACGTTCGTGGACCACGCCAGCGACGCGTTTATCTTGCACGACGAGGACGGCACCGTTCTCGACGTGAACCGCGAGACGTGCGAAGCCCTGGGCTATAGCCGCGACGAGCTGATCGGCATGACTTCGGCCGACTTCGATCCGGACGTGAAGCCCGCGATGCGGCGACGTATCAGGGGGCGCCTCGATGCCGGCGATACCTTCAGCTTCGAGACTCGTCACCGCCGCAAGGACGGAACCGTGTTTCCGGTCGAGGTGCGCGTGAGAGCTTTCCGCGACGGTGGTCGCACCTTCTACATTTCGCTTTCACGCGACATCACCGAGCGCAAGCGCGCCGAGGCGGAACGTCGCCAGCGCGAAAGGGAACTTCGCGACCTCATCGAAACGATGCCGGCGATTGCCTGGACCGTCGGCGCCGACGGGTTGAGCGCATTCGCCAGCAGGCGCTGGACCGAATATTCGGGTCTCCCGGCGCAAGCTCTATCGGGTTCGGCCTGGCTGGCCGCCGTTCACCCCGAGGATCTCGACCTACACGTGCAGAAGTGGCGAGCGTCCGTGGCGACCGGTGCGCCCTTCGAGAACGAGGCACGGCTTCGCCGCGTGGAAGACGGCGGATACCGCTGGTTCCTCGTGCGTGCGGTGCCGCTGCAGGACGAAGACGGCAAGGTCCTCCGGTGGTACGGGCTGGCGACCGATATCGAAGACCGCAAGCGGGCCGAGCAAGCCTTGCGGCGAAGCGAGGCTTATCTGGTGGAAGCACAAAAGATCACCCATACAGGGAGCTGGGCTGCCGACCCTGTCAACGAACGAACGACCTACTGGTCCGACGAAATATTCCGAATCCACGGGATGGATCCTGGCCAAACCAGCGCCCCGGGTCCTGAAGAGTATCGCGCTCAGTTCGTGCACCCCGAGGAGGCTGGAAGGGTTCGCGAAGTGTGGGAGCAGACATACCGCGAGAAGGCCGAATTCACGCAGGACTACAGGGTCGTGCTGACCGACGGAACGGTGAAGCACTTGCATGTGATCGGGCATCCGGTTCTCGACGAGACCGGGGGGCTCATCCAATACGTCGGCACTATGGCCGATGTCACCGAACGCAAGCGCACAGAGCAGGCGTTGAGACGAAGCGAAGCCTATCTCTCCGACGCGCAGAGGCTGAGCCACATTGGCAGTTGGGCGAGTAGCCCCACGGGGAAGAGCACGTATTGGTCCGAGGAGATGTATCGAATTTATGGACTGAATCCTCGAAATGGCCCCTGCGATAGTGACGAGTTCTTCTCTCGAATCGTTCACCCTGAGGATCGCGACAGGCTTCGCGAAGCGTCGGAACGGGCATCGCGCGAAAGGGTCGAGTTTGCGCTGGAATACAGGATTGTGCAGCCTGACGGAACCATAAGGCACGTCCACGCCATCGGGCATCCGAATGTCGACCAAACCGGCCAACTCATCGAATACGTGGGCACGGTGGCCGATGTGACGCAGCGAAAGCAAGCCGAAGCCGAGCGTGCCGCGCATTTCCGGCACCTGGAAAGCATGGACAGGATCAACCGCGCCATGCAGGGGACCAACGACCTCGAGCAGATGATGAGCGACGTGCTCGTTGCCGTGCTCGAGATCTTCGACTGCGATCGCGCCTGGCTGGTCTATCCATGCGACCCCGAGGCTGCGTCATGGCGTCCCGTGATGGAGCATACGCGGCCGGAATTCCCCGGCGCTTTCGCTGGGGGATCCGATATGCCGATGGATGCGGAGGTCGCTAGTGCGTTTCAAAGCGCGCGCGCCTCCAACGGTGCGGTCCTATTCAGTGAGGCGTACGACCTCAAGCTGCCGGCACATGTTGCGGAGCGGTACAGCATCCGGTCCCAAATCGCGATGGCCCTCTATCCGAAGGTCGACAAGCCCTATCTGTTCGGCTTGCACCAGTGCTCCTACGCACGCGTCTGGACGGCGCAGGAGCAGCGTTTGTTCCAGGAGATCGGCCGGCGACTGGCCGATGCGCTCACCAGCCTGCTGATGTTCCGCAGCTTGCGCGAAAGCGAAGCCAAGCTGGAC
>DATJXL010000315.1:0-29269 GCA_035500135.1 Kofleriaceae bacterium | reverse complement strand
TCTTAACCAGGCGGACGTAGCCGAGCGCGTCGGGATCAGCAACGAAGTCTACGGGCGTTTCGAGCGCGGTCTCATCGCGCCACGGTTGTCGACACTGCTCCGGCTCTGCAACGTGCTTCGCGTCGAGCCAAATGACCTATTGCTCGAAGACAACGAGCCCGTGGCCACAAGCAACGAGTCGATGCCCGCGCACCTGCGGAAGTTGGTGACGATTCTGGAAGACGCCGACGCGACGACGATCTCCCGCGTAACGGAGGTGGCTCGTTGGCTTCAGGGTGCGCGCCGCGAGTCCAGTCGAAAGGCGCGGCGAAGGCGCTCACGTCGATAAACACGAGCGAGGATGTCGCGCTGGGAACCGAGAGCTCCGCGTCATGATCGATCCTCAAGTCACGGCCCGGCAGTAATCTCCGGATCTGCATGCCGGGTCGAAAGAAGCTCACGCAGCAAGAGCGTGCGAAACGCAAAGCGAAGCGCCAGCGCAGGCTCTCCCGTCTCGAGGCCGAAGCTCGCCAAGCATTGGCTGAGATTCTGAAACTAGATTGTAAGCGCCGACACCACACGGTCTGGCGCAAGTACATGGAGGCATGGGCGGATAGCAAAGGTTCCGTCTGGTGCCAGCAGAACGGTAAGCGACACAAAACGGGTACGGTCAACCTCGGACTCCGAAACGACTTCTATCGTTTGAACGAGATCACCGACGAGACACTTACCGGTATCGAGAGGCTGGTGATCGAGCCGATGCCCGACCCCCACGACCGTGACATCGCCCGCGGCTGGATCCCGATGTTTCGGGAGGTCTTCGCGCTACGCGACATGCTCCAACGCGGCGGCATTAGTGATGCGGACATCGAGAAGGCGATCGATATCAAAGTCTGCAACACCGAGGAGGACATGCACGCAGATGCTGAGCGAGCGGCACTTGACCTGCTGCACGCACTTCGAGACGGCGACGCAGAGTTGCTATCGAACGACTCGAGCTACGTCGACTTCTCGCGCTTCGTGGGGCTTCAATACATGCGAACGTCTGGCATCGCCGCAAAGGCGATTGCAACGCTGCGAGACATGCCGGGTGGGTTCGATGGGACCGCCGCATGGGGGCTGATCCGAACGATCTGGGCTACGACCATCGGTAAGGGCATCTATCTCGGTCGCAAGCAGACGAGGCTTCGATTTCTCGAAGCCGACTCGTCGGTCGAATTCATAACCGGTGATCAACCCGTCATCAACCTTGGCCACGAAAAGTCGCTGGAGCTCTACTATCCGCTGACGCCGGGTAGAGCTTTGCTCCTGACGCCCGATCAAGTCGCTGCAAGCGTTGACTCGCAAATGATCAGCGACGACGAAGTACGCCGGTACAACCGCTTGATTCGCGACGCGGCCTATCAGCAGCTCTACGGAGCATCCGAGTCCGCGCTCGAACAGCTCTTCGCATAGACCGCGCTCGATGGGCCCCGTGTTGCCGTGCCCCATGCGGTCGCAAGCGCCGACAAGCCGGTGCTCCGTCGTGAGGACAGCTCGCGCTGGTGCCCCATCCGGCCTGAGAACCTTCGCGACGAGCCGACAATCGTAACGTAGAGCTTCGGGGCATTCTGGCGCGGTCAGGCCGCACCAACCTTGAAATCGAGATCACCGTCGTCGAGCGAGTAATAGCCACGGGCCGTCAGCCACATCTTCGACAGGATTCGCTCTTCTCGAGGGAGCGAGAGGCACGCCGTGCGGGCCTTGTGAATGCCGATCCAGAAGATGTTCGGGTCATCCGGCGTCCGCACGCTCCACTTGCGGTTGTGCGCGCGGATGGTCGCCTCGTCGAGGCTGAGCAGAGCTCGATCTCGCTCGGCAACGAATTGTTTGACGAGCGCTTCATGCTCCGGCGATACGCCCGAAGACGTGTTCTGATTGCGGGCGTTGTGATTCGAGGTCCGCGCCAGTTGCTGGTGCGTTTTCTTCATGAGCTCTTCTCCTTGATACGACCGTACACGGGGCGTACGACATCGATGACAATCCGCATGAGCGAGCAGCCACTTAAGGTCACACAAGCATGACTCATCGTCTGCTCGTACCCGAGGCACCTCTATCCGCAACGTTGCTAGCTGAACTTGAGCGGAACAACGATTGCCTTTTCGCGGTCGCGTATCTGAGTCTCGACGGTGTCGCCGTTATGGCCGATGCGATCGGGAAGCGCCTCAATCGTTCGCGATTTGCACTCCGAGTCGTCTGCCGAGCCGATGATCTCGTGACAGACCCGGCCGCCCTTGAAAAGCTGTTGGAGCTCGGTCGGCGACGTCGCGGTCGACTCCAAGTTCGATGGCACCGCGATGCTGGTTTCCACGCCAAGGTGTTCGCGTTCCGCGCGAGCAAGGGAGCGCAGCCGACAGTGTTCGTCGGATCCGCAAACGTCAGCGGGAAAGCGCTCGGCATCGAGTCCGGGGAGCTTGGTGTTGGCCTCGCGCGTTCCGCCCTTTCTATGGCAGCCTGGGATGCGGCCGAGGCCTTCTGGGAGGCTGGCGACACCGTGACGGCCGCGTCCCTCGCCGCATATCGCAGCGCGTACGAACGCCGCCGTGCCAAGCTACGCGCCGCGGACAAAGAGGTCACTCAGTGGAGGAAGCGATTTCGTATTCGACGACGGCAGAGTGTCATCACGCGCACGATTGCGGGTGATTCCCTTTTCATCGAGCATGGCGGTCCCTTACCCAAAGAGGAATGGCAGAAGGTCGACGCAGCGCGCGTCGATGCGAAGCGGCTCTACGACATCGAAGCGCCCGCCGGCTGGTACGTCTATGAGGAGCGCCGCGACGCACTCGCGGTGCCGAAGACTCGAGACATCATCCATGTTCACTGGCGATCCCGTGACGACCCTTCGCGTGGGGCCAGTTGCATCCGCATCGTGAGGCTAGATCGTCGAATCGAGATCCCGAATCCAGAGGGCGGCAAGTACTGGCTCCTCTACTTCAGGACCATCCGTGGAGCGCGTGCATCGTGGCCCGCATCGCTTCATGCCAAGGCAACGCGTGTGCTCGAACGCTTGGGCCTGGCATGGCGTTCGCTCGAACGCATGAGTGGATATCTGCGCGGTCGAAGACGCTCCCTCCTGCTAGCGCTGCAGAGGTTGAAGCGCCTCAGCGCGTAGGCGGATCCGCTTAACGCTATCCCGCGGTCGGCGCGAAGACCTTGCGGACGGCTGCCGCGATCTCCTGGATTTTGGCCGGTGTGACGTCGAACAGAGGCATGACATGTGGCGAAGCCGGCACGTCGAAGATCAGCTTGTGCTTTTCCTTCGGCTTGTCGATGACGTGCGTGCTGATCCCGGTCTTGAGCTGTTTGCCCGCGGTCAGGTGTCCATCGAATACTCGTAGGAGCTTTCGAAACCGGCTTCGCGATAGCTTGAGCCCGGTCCCTGGTGGAACCGAAGTGTCCAACCGGCAACCCGTAAGCGCGCCGACTACCAACGACGGCTCGAAGCCTGACGCGCTGCCCGACTGATACACGGTCGCACGCGCGACGATGATTCCTCCACCCGTCTGGATCGTGAGTGTCTTCTTGTTGGGCGAGGCCCCATCACCCTCCTCGTCCTCACCTTCCTCCTCTTCTTCCTCGTCCTCGTCCTCTTCCGACTCGTCAGCGAGCGCGTAGATCGCGGCATGATAGTTCCGGAGATAACGAGCGTCGGGATTCTTGCTGCCAGCGCCGGGAACGAGTTTCTTGATTAGGGGTACGAAGCGGGGTTCGTCGCCGCCGAGCGCCGCGCCCAGTTCACGCAGCATCGTGTCGACTTCCCGATACACGTTCAGAATCCCCGTCACTGCGTCGGAGACGGCCGTTTTGAACTGCTCCCTCGTTAGCTCAGCCATGGCGTCCCTTCTGTAATCGCGTTGCGAGCGCACCGATTCCCGCAAGTGCTTCTGGATCGAACGCTTGCATGAGCGGTCTCGATGCTCGCTCTCCTGCTTCAACGTTTCGGCCGTGAAGCGACAAGCTCTGCAGCGTGAGCAACGCGGAGGCCGGAAACGACGAGCCGAAGCCCGTAACACCGCTCGCATTCGGCGGCCCCCACGTCGTCAGCACTGAGGTCAGCACGTGCTCTGGTGTGATCGCATGACGGAAACCACGGAACGCTGTGAGCCCCCGGCGCTGCAGATACATACGCAGCTCGACCCAGATGATCTCACGCCGCACCGCGAGAACCTCGTCGAGATGCTCCCACGAGAGCAGGTAGATCTTCGCCTCCTCGTCCAGCGCGGCAGACTGCTGAGCGGCAGCAAGTGCTTTCGCCCAATGCGCCCGGCGAACCAGATAGACGAGGGCGCGATCGCACGCGCGTATCGCGCGGCACAGATCGTCGGGATACCGGGGTTGGATCGCCTGCGGCGAGCACGCGTGCCACTCACGAATGAGTTGATCCTTGCTCTGTCCAGACGGATCCGCGGCATCGGCTTCGCCGCTCTTTCCCGAGTTGTACTTGACCTCGAAGATCGCGAGCAGGGCTCCGATTCGGATCAAAACGTCGGGCTCGGTCCCTCCGTCAAGGTATGGCCAGAACCAGTAACGTCGCTCGTCCGCCGCAACCGCAGCAAGCTTCGTGCGATCGCGAACGGACTCGGCGCGCACGAACCACTCGAGCAGGATGTCCCACGCATTCGCCGCGAGCAGAGTGCCGAACACGGTCGACGTTAGGATGTCTTCGCGTCGCTCGGCGTCATCCGCGTCTGCTGCAAGCTTCCCGTGTAATTCCGCGTGGAGCACGACCCTATGGACGATCGTTATCGGAGACGACGGTGGCGCGGAAGCGATCCGTCCTCGCCGCGTCAGTTTTCGCGTGACCATGAAACGCGCGCTTGCCCGCCTGTTCGTCCGCACTTCGGACGTCGATGTCGATTTTGGAAGCTCGCGGATCTTCACCGGGAGTGCCTTGCCATCCACGCCTGAACGAACGCTCAGTGTCAGTCCCTCCTTATAGAACCATCGCATGCAACTCAACACGCACCGGTTATCGGAGCGGAACCCGGACCGCCACGCCGCAGACGTCTTCTGCCTCGATTGCTTGTTCGACGATCTCGACCGAACCGACTTCGGCAAAGAGATCGCCGTGCTCCTCATCATCGATCTCAAGCGGCTCGCCGCTGCACGCGCAGCGCACCATGGCGAGCGGCATTGGATCTGGCGGTGGACCAACCACCTGCTCTTCATGGATGCCGATCTCATCAGCATCGATCGCGACCTCCGCGCTGCGGCGGAGCAGGCGCAGAAGACGCTCTGCGATTACATCGTCTGCTGGAAGTCGCGGCGAGAGAGCAACTACAAGCACGCGCGAAAGATCCCGGCGATCACGGAACGGACACGCGAGCGCCTCGAAGACATCTTCAACAACGGCGGCGAGCCGGAGCTCTTCGGTCATGTCGGCGCCAACTGACGAGACCACGGGCGACGGCGAGAGCCCCGAGCCGCCGCCGTTCTCGCCGAGCGAGGAGTGGATCGACGCGTACGTGAAGCAGTGCACGAACGCGCTGCGCCTCGATCTAAAGGCGTACGCGAAGCGCCGTGCGCGCGGCGTCGGCAAAGCCGGCCGGGTCGTGGACGAATCGTACGCGGAGGATCTCGTCGCGGACGCGCTCGGCGACACGCTGCTCGGCGTCCTGACATGGGACCCGGCGAAGAAGTCGCTGTACCAGCACGCCGAGGACGTGATCACGTTCCGCACGCGTCATGACCGCGTGCGTGCGAGGAAGTACAAGCACGACCGCCTCGACGTGCCGCGCTCGTCGGAGCAGAAGCGTCTGCTCGAGGTCTCGCTCCAGCACGACCAGCGCGCCGAGACTACGGAGTCGATCATGTTCGCGAGCCAGGTGATCGGGCAGCTACGCGCGATCGCCGGCGACGACGAGCACGTGCACCGTTATCTCGACGCGATCGTCGATGGCGCGACCAGCCGCGCCGAGATCATAGAGTTCACCGGGATGTCCGCGAAGACGTTCCGCAACACCCGCGACCGGCTGCACCGGCTCGTGGAAAAGCTCGATCACAAGACGGTCGAGCGGCTGAGGGCATGAGGAGGTACCTATGAGCAACAAGCCCAAACCCAACGCAGTCGAAGTGCTCGACGAGATCTCGCGTCACGCTGCCCAGGCCGCGGTCGAGCGGCGCCGCGGTAAGTCCACGGCGCGCGATCGCCAGTGGTCGCGCGAGCTCGGCGCCAAGCTCGACGAGCGGCTCGCGGAGCTGCGGCGCAACCTGCTTCCCGCCGATCCGCCGATCGAACACGCGAAGCCGATCCGCCCCTCGACGCTCGCGATGGTACGCGACGCGGTGCTCGAGGGGATCCGGCGGTTCACCGCCGAGACGGGCGGACGTGTGCAGTTCGCGTATCGCAACTTGAAGCGACTCTCCGACAACGATCTGCGCCGCATCTACGAAACGCTCGATCCGACCAATCGCGATTGAAGGGAGGCCGCCATGCAGCGGCAGGCTGGGATCCACAACGCGCGCCAGCTCGCGCGCGCGTACGTCCGTCGTCTAGGCATTCGCGCGCCCGAGCACGTTCGTGTCGAGGCGATCGCGACGAAGCTCGCCGCGTGGATGGGCTTTCGACTGCGCATCGTGATCGGTCCGCTCGACGGTGCCGACTCGCAGATCATCCGCGCTGCGGGCGAAGCAACGATCATGATCTCGGATCGCATTACTGACCCGGGACAGCGCAAATTCCTCATCATGCACGAGTGCGGTCACCTGATGCTCGAACACCCACTCATGCCACCGCACAAGCTCGGGGAAGCCGGGCCGTCCCGTCACACGCCGGATCACGTGCGCGACTACGAAGCCGAGGCAAACGCGTTCGCGAGTGAGCTGACGATGCCCCACGTCATCGTGAATCGCTGGTGCCGCGCGACTCCCGTGAACCTCGATATGCCGTGGCGGATCGCGAACGCGTTCGGGATGACCATCCTCGCGAGCGCGATCCGTTTCACCGAGCTCTCGCCCGAACGATGCGCAGCGGTGTTCTCGGCGCGGCGGAGGATTGTCTGGTGTGCGGAGAGCGCTACGTTCCCGAAGATCGAGCGCGGGCGCGCGCTAGATCCGACGTCGGCCGCGTACGATTTCTGGGAGCGCGGCGAAGTGGAACCACGCGAGCAGTTCGTGCCGGCCGATGGCTGGTTCGACACGAAGGTACCTGTCGATATCGTCGAGCACGCATTCGCATCGCGGGAACACGGCACTGTGATCTCGATGCTGTGGGTTCCCGAACGCGTCGCAGCACCACTTGGGATGGCCACGTAGACGCGCCGCGTCCTACAACGCGGCGGTCGCATGTACCATCGTCGGCATGAAGATGGTGAGAGTCTGGGTCGTCGGCCATCCGTATCTGCGACGTCGTTGGTGCGAGGTACGTATCAGGGAAGCCCACGACAACGTCTGGCAGCGCGGATTTGTTTGGGCAGAGTGGAATGCGCCTGAAGCCGATGGAGCGATCGTGCCTCGTTTGCCGAGTCCTTCAAGCGCACCGATGTCCAACGTCGATCCTTTGGTATTCGGGCCGCGGATGTACTTCGATTATTGCCGCAAAGGCCGGAGCAGCACCGGCCGCAACAATGGGCCCGCGAACGGTCTAGAGCCGGACGATCTGGTTCTCTTCGCGGGTGCGCATCGCAACGCGATCTGGATCGACACGGTCTTTTCGATCGGTTCAACGCGACAATGGCCAACGACACGCGGGATCCCGGCCTGGGACAATGTCGGTGAGATCGCGGCTCGCGTGCACTTTCACGAACACGCGCAGCGTCAGCATCCAGAAGTTCGCGACACGCGTACGCCAGCGCGAAGCTACCGCAGCGCTTCGGACCGCGATGGCGGGAAGCGTTTCGCCTGGGTGCCATGGTCTCGCTCCGTGCGCCAACCACTGGAGCTCAGCCCTGGATCGCGAGCCTTTGCGGCTCTACAGCAGATCTATCCGAACAAGAACCTATACGACGGCTTCACAGGTTCGTTCGCAGTCGCGCATGCACGAGAGGCGTTGGTCCAGGAGCTCTTCGAGCAGCTGCTCGAGACCGCGCAGGATCAGGGCTTCTGTTGTGCCAGCGAAATCGATTTCGTCGATCGAGACGAGATCACATTCGATGCCTCTGGACCTGGTTGCAGGTCGTCCGCCGCTGAAGCAGGACAATAGCGGCGCGGAAATCATGAGCGGTGCTTTCCGGCACTGCCCGTATGCAGGATGCCCGACGACGTTCGGTGCGGCAGGCGATCGGCCACTGAAATCTCGGCACCATGTCTGATCGGGATCGATCGGGCATCTCCCCTGGGCAGTCGCCGAACTTGCCGGGTGACTTTCCGCGAGCTCGCTGTCCGCGAGTTAGATGAGCGGTCACGCCGTTAGCTCGAGATCTTCAGAAATCGGATCGAGCGTACGTTCGAGAGTCTGGCTCATCGCCAGTAGTCCATTAAGGAGGATCGAATTCTCTCGATCCTCGACGGAAATGGCGAACAAGGACTTGCACGAGCGGACGCGAGGTTGGGTCGAGATCTCGCGAAATCGGATCGAACGTACGTTCGAACGTCCGGGTTGTCGCCAGTAGTCAACATGGAGGATCGAAATCATGAGTGAGCTGGCGTTCAACGTGAACGGTGAACCGTTCGAGATTCCGGCCGGCGCCGTGGCCTGGCGCGTACGCAAGATGAAGGCGAAGGGCGCGCCCGAGGTCGCGTACGGCCGCAACGGGCAGCCGCTCATGCTGCCGATCGAGGCCGACCTCGACGATCTCCGCGCGGAGGTCAATGCGCCGGGCAAGTACCGGCTCGACCCGATCGACGTCGCGAACAAGCCCTGTGAGGGCGCGCCGGCTGGCTACGTCTACGTGCACGAACTCGCGCCGAGTATCGAGCAGCAATCGGCGGTGCCCGGCGTGCCGGCGCTCCGGCCGCTGCCGCCCGCGAGCGACAGCGTCGTGATCGAGGCGATGCGCATGAACGCGGAGATCGCTCGCCTTGTCGTCGACAAGTTCCCGCAGGTCGTCGAGGCGTCGGCGGTGCTGCTGCGCGCCGCCGATGGCGCCGGCCTGCCGGCTCGGGAGCCGCGCGCGGACGAAGACGAGGACGATGAGGACGATGACGACGACGCGTCGGAGACGAGCGCGCCGTCCGGCTTCGACGTCATCAACTCGCTCGTCGCGCAGATCGTGCCGGTCATCGTGACCAGCCTGGCGGGCAAGAAGCTGCCGAGCGTCGCCGAGATGCTGGACTGGAGAAAGGCGAGTCCGAAGGCAGCGAAGCCGACCACGGAGCCGGCCCCCGCGCAGAAGGCCGCGCCTGCAGCGACGCAGACGGCGGCCACGGAAATCCCACCCCTCGATCCGGCCACGATGGCGAAGGTCGTCGCGATCCAGGCGGCGCTCGCGCCCGAAGAGGCCGCGCGAGCTCGACAGCTCGCCGCCGAGCTATCGCCGGCCGAGCTGCGTGCGTGGTTCGAGGAGCTGTCGGCGCTCTCCGTGCCCGACGCGATCGCCAAGATCCGCTCGCTGATCGGAGGTGCGTCGTGATCGGCCTGCCGTTCAACGACCTGCGCTGTCTCGGCTCGATCACCGAGGTGCTCGCCGAGATGGTGAAGAACCAGGACCCGGTGATCGTCGAGCTCGCCGCGAAGTACCCGACGACCGACGCGCTCGCCGCGTGGATCCGCACGCTGCCGCAGCGCGATGACGACGGCGCGCCCGCCGACGGGCCGAAGATCGAGGCGTGCGAGCCGCCACAGCGGCTGCGCATCCCGGCGCCGGATCCGAACTGCGTCGAGCGTTCCGCGCTCTACATCGCAGTGGCCGAGTTGATCGATCCGGCGCCCGTGCGCCAGCTCGCGACGCTCGACACCGCCGTCGGCCTGCACACGTTCCCTGTCGAAAACGGAGCGCCGATCATTCTGGATCCGCGCGTATCCCGAAACACCCTGGCCTGTGGCGTCGCGATGACGAAGCCCGGGCCGGTCGTGGTCGAGGGGCGCGAGGCGATCGAGTGGTCGGCGCGGCTGGCGGAGGACGGGGCCGGCACGAGGAACCTTCGCAACGGAGCCACCCGCGTGCGCAATGCGCACCGCGCGGTGTTGCGCCTTGTCGACGAAGGCATCGTGCCGGCCCCGTCCGAGGTCGACGCGATGGGCTGGATGTTCGCGCTCGCGGAGCAGGCGGCGCGTCGCTACGGCGTGCGCGCGCTGATGATGGTGCGCACGGTCGCGAACGCGATCGGCGAGCTGCTCGACGAGGTGCTCGCGCGCACGCAGCGCAACCTGTCGTTCGACATCGGTGGGCTGAAGATCGATGCGCCGCAGTGGGTGTCGCAGCTCGCGAGCATCGCCGGCAACATCGGGCTCGACATCGGCGGGGCCGCGCTCAACGCCGAGCTCGGCAAGCTCGGCATCGGTGGCGACCTCCTGGGGCTCGTCGAGCAGGAGCTCAACCGCGAAGGCCTCACGTTGGGGCCGATCGCTCACCCGCCCAAGCTGCCGACCATCACCAACATGATCGGCGGACAGTCCAAGCAGGCCGCGTAACGACTGCATCGCTGATTCGCGACCGCGCATGGTGCGCGGCGCGAAACCGAACTCGCTCGCCGCGTGCGGGCATGGCCGGGCATTGCCCGGAACAAGGAGAGACCGTGAAGAAAGAGAACGAGAAGGACAAGAAGAAGAAGCGCGGCGAGGACATCGTGCGCGACTGGCAGCCGCTGTTCGCGCGGCTGCGCGACACGATCGACTGGGCGCTCGACATCGCGTGCCGCCTCGCGCGCGACTACGACGAGGAGATCGAGGCCATCGAACGCGTGCGCGCCTACCTGCACGGCTGGCTCGACGGCCGCCGCATCGACATCGACATGCGCGACGTGCTGACGACGCTCGCGATCCTGTTCGCCGCGATCGAGATCGACCTCGGCATCGACAGCTCGGCGCTGCTCGCCCCGCTGCGCACCGCCCCGAGGATGCTGCATCTGCCCGGCATCGCGCGCGACGAATTTCCGACCGTCGTGATCCGCATGCCGCGCCGGCGCAATGCGGCGAACGCGTTCACTCACCTCGCGGCCGCGTGAAAGGAACCGTCATGGCGAAGAAGAAATCCAAACACGGCAAGAAGCATCCGTTCCGCAACGCGGCGCCACGCGCACCGCGCACGGACAAGCCCGAGTCTGCGGACTCGCCGCTCAAGCAACTCGCGTACACCGCCGGTGGCGCGGTCGGCGTGGCATTCCTCGGCCCGTTCCTCGCGCGCGAGGGCTGGGCACCGAAGACGATCGCCACGGCGCTCACCGCGACCGGCGCCGGGCTCGCGTGGAAGGCGGGCGAGCCGAGCTGGCGTAGCGTCGGCTCCGGCGTGATGAGCGCCGCGGGCGCGCAGCTCGCGATGATGACGCTCGATAGCCAGGAGCACAAGACGAGCACGGTGGTGGTGACGAAGGCGCCCGAGCCGCTGAAGAAGCTCGCGAACGCAGACGCGTTGCCGCCGGGCGCGCTCGAGGCGGCGCTCGCTCGCGCGCAGGCACGGCTCGCGCTCTCCGAGGGGGAGCTCGGGGCGTAGCGACAACCGATCGGGGGTCGGGGCCGCGTGATCGAGACGGCGCGGCCGCGAAAGGAGCATGAGATGGACGAAGCCGATATCTATTACGTCGACACGCGCAATGCGGAGCCGATCGTTGTCAGCCGCACGAGCGGTGGTGTGCCGGTCCAGGTCGGTGGAGGGATCCGCCCGACCATGTTCGGCGGACGGCCGACGCGGGTGTTCTACCCGCAGGCCGTGCCGGGTTCGCGGATGTATCCGACGACGTACGGTAGCCCGTACACCGTCGGGTCGGCCGCCGCACTCGGCGGGCTGTTCGGTGGCATGACGGGCGGCCAGCTCGTCGACCTCGTCGCGCAGATCTTCGCCGCCGTGATGCCGCTGCCCGCGGCGCCCACGGCGACGGGTGATGCCGCGACCGACGTCGGCAACCTGGGTCTGTACCAGACGTCGCTCGCGCAGTACGCGAAGCGCGACGAGCAGATCCGCACGCTCGGCAACCTCGTCACCAAGCTGCTCGGGTGAACCACATGGCGACCCCGAACTACAAGGGACAGGGCCAGCCCGGTGCTGCGAGTAGCGGGTGGCTGGGTGCGCTGTTCGGCACGCAGACGCCGGCGTACAAGTCGGCGCCGGCGCAGCCGGCGGCGGTGACCGCGTCGAGCACGAGCACGTCGAGCACCACGGGCAGCGCGACCACTTCGGCGGCCGCGCCGTCCGCAAGCGCGATGGGATGCGATTCGGATGCGCCTCCGCAGATCGCGATCGTCATCCCGCGCGAGGTGATCGAGCGGTAGTCGCAGCGCAGTAGCAGAAGGCACGCAGTAGCAAGCAACCCCAACCAGGGCCGCGACGGCTCGCTCGCGCGACCCCGGCCCCCGATCGTTCGTTTTCCGACGGAGACCACCATGCACATCGAAATTCACAGCTGGGTCGACGGATTTCTCGCGCTGCGCCAGCACGCGTTCGCGATGCGCGGCGCGATCGAGCTCGACACCGGCGCGCGCTGGCCGCGCACGACCGGCGGCGACGTCGTCACTATCGCCGCGTTGTTCGATCCGGCGATCCGCGCGCACGGCTCGGCCGGGTTGTGCCGCCGCTGGCAGCTCGCGCTCGACGAGATCAAGCACGAGGCGCTGCCGGCGCCCGCGTCGACGTTCGCCGAGAACCGCACGCTGTGGGCGACGCTCGAGATCGCGGCGATCGCACTCGATGAAGCCGCGGCGCCAGTGCCCGCGCCGGCTACGTGGCGCGCGCTGTTCGAGGAGGTCGGCCGCGCATCGCCGCGCAACGTCGGGCCGAGCGGCACGGTGCCGTTCGGCCCGTTTCAGGGCGTGAAGACGTTCGACGATCTGTATCTGGCACAGTACAAGCTGCTGCGCGACCAGCGCGGCGCCGACACGCTCGCGCCGCCGGCCGGCTTCGGCGGCACGGCAAAGCCCATCCCGCGCACGACCAACGCCGACGTGCTCCAGCTCGCGGCGTACTGGGGGCCGCTGCTCGCCGAGTCGAAGCACATCCTCGGCAAGGACACCGCGATGGCGCAGTGGAAGACGGCGATGACCGACGTCGACCGGCTCGCGAAGCCCGGCAAGCCGAGCGACGTCTACCCGAAGAACAACGAGCTCTGGCGCACGCTCGGCGACATCGCGATCCAGGTCGCGATCGCCGATGAAGCGCCGACCACGTGGAACCTCGTCGTCGAGTCGGTCAAGGACTCGGTCACGCATCTACCGGAGAACATCCAGCACGCGATGAGCGTGACGGCGCACGCGGTCGGCAGCTCCGCGAGCGCGGTCGGTGAGGGTCTGCTCGGGTTGCTCAAGAAGCCGCTGTACGTCGGCGCTGGGCTCGTCGGGCTGTACTTGCTCACCCGCAACCGCCATCAGGAGGACTGACGTGCGCTTGTGGCCCTGGATCGTCGGCGGCGGGCTCGCGGCGTACGCGTGGTCGCGTCATCGCGAGCACGCGAAAACCGGCCCGAGCGCGCCGGTGCTGGCCGGTCCGCTGTCGGGTCGCTGGGTGTGGCCCGTGCCGCGCTGGAACGGCCGCGCGCCGGTGATCTCGAACCCGTTCGGGCCCGAGCACCACGGTGTCGATGTCATGTTCGCGCGGCAGCCGAGCGACACGCTGCGCATCGGTTCGCCGAACAGCTCGGCGCGCTTCGTGACGCCCGACGGCATGAATGCGCTCGCGGCGAGCGACGGCGTCGTGTGGTCGGCGATGCAGACGCCGCGTGGCTTCGCCGTCGTCATCGATCACGGTCCCGCGAAGGTGGCGACGTTCTACACACACCTCGAGAAGCTGCTCGTCACGCCCACCGCGAACGCCAAGACCGGGCAACGCGTGCGCGCCGGCCAGCCGATCGGCGTGATCGGTGCCGACCCGCTCGATGCTGAGCACTTGAAGCACCTGCACTTCGAGCTGTGGCTCGGCGGGCCGAACAACGCCGTCGATCCCGCTACCGTGATGCGCAGCTGGGAGCTCGTCGGCGATTCCGGCGCGCTCGTCGCCCGAAACGCCGGCTTCGTCTATCGCCCGATCGGTGCGAGCGGCGACCCGTATCCCGACTGGATCCGCGCGCTCAAGGACAAGGCCGGCGTCTACGTCATCCGCGAGATCGACACGCGCGAGGTCGTGTATGTCGGGTCGTCGAGCGGCACGTTGTACGCGACGCTCACGCGGCACTTCCAGACGTGGCGCCGTTACAAAGGTTTCTGGCGCGGCCAGTACGGCCAAGGTCACGACCCCGGGTTGACGTACCCGCGCGACCGCGTCGAGGTCGCCATTCGCATCACGTCGCCGAGCGCCTCGCTCGATGAGGAGCTCCGGCTCATCCGCAAGCTCAAGCCTCGCGACAACTTGACTGGTGTACCTGCTCCTGAAGAGGCGCCGTTCTGACCATGCGCGCGACCAAACGACAGAGCACGTCTCCCGCCTCTCCGAGGACGGCCTCACAACTTGGCCGCTCGACGGCCGCGAGCAGACCGGCCACCTCGGAGAGGCCGGGGGGCTTGATTACGTCTTCCGCCTCTCCGGGCATGGCCCAACAACCTCGCCGTTTGACGGCTCGGATGAGCCTCGCCAGCCCGGAGAGCCCGGAAGGCTTCGACGCCTCGAGCAACCACGATGGAGGTAACGCGGTCACTTCTCGTCGTTCCTCTTCTGCCTCTCCGGGGACGGCCTCACAACTTCGCCGCCCGACGGCCACGATCAGACCGGTCGCCCCGGAGAGTCAGGAGAGCCTTGACCGACAACAGGGTGTCGCGCCCCGGCGTTCGCGCCGCGGAGCGCCTATCAGTCAGGTATCGGCAAGCTCTCCTCGCAGTCGCGGGAACGGCAAAGGAGAAGCCATGCCGTTTTTCGTGGGTCTGGACTGGGCGTCGCGCGAGCACGCCGTGTGTGTCGTCGATGAGCGCGGTCGCGTGTCGTCGCAGTTCACCGTGAGCCACGGTGCTTCTGGCCTCGGCGACCTCGTGATGCGCTTGAAGAAGCTGAGCGCACGTGGCGAGCTTCGCATCGCGATCGAGAGGCCGTCGGGGTTGCTCGTCGACACTCTCGTCGACGCTGGCTTCGCAGTTGTGCCGATCAACCCGGCCGCCATCAAGGCGTGCAGGACTCGGTACTCGGTGGCGAAGGCGAAGAGCGATCCGGGTGACGCGTACGTACTGGCGGACGTGTTGCGGACCGACGGACATCGGTTTCGGACGCTCACACCGCTATCGGACCAGACCAAGACGCTACGGGCTCTGACTCGCTTGCGTGACGACCTGGTTGCCCAGCGTGTCGCGCTCGCAAACCAGCTGCGCTCGCTGCTCGAGGAGTACTGGCCCGGTCCGACGAAGCTCTTCACGGACTTGGACTGCTTCACGTCGCTCGCGTTCATCGCGCAGTACCCGACGCCGCAGTCCGCCGAAGGCATCACCGAGAAGCAGATGCGGCTCTTCCTGCATGCGCATTCGTACACAGGTCGGCGCACCGCGGCCGAGCTCGTCGAGCGTCTGCGTGCGGCACCGCGTCCGGTCGCCGGCGAGCGCGAGTGTGAAGCAAAGGGCCAGTGTGCTCGCGCGCTGGTCGCCGTGCTGCAGTCCATGATCGCGCAGATCGCAAGCCTCACTGCGGCGTGCGAGCAGGCGCTAGCAACGCACGAAGACGCGGAAGTTGTCACGCCGCTCTTCCGCGAAGGCCGGCTCTGCGCCGCGCTGCTCCTGTCCGAACTCGGCGACGATCGGGGGCGCTTCGTCTCCGCGGATCACCTCGCGGCGGAGGGCGGCGTGGCACCAGTGACTCGCGCATCCGGCAAGCATCGCGCGGTCGCCTTTCGCTTCGCGTGCAACAAGCGCCTGCGTGGCGCGCTGACAACGCTCGCCGACACGACCCGACACACGATGCCGTGGGCCCGTGCCATCTACGAGCGCGCACGGGAACGCGGGTGCAAGTATGCGCACGCGATCCGCATCCTCGCCCGCGCGTGGTGCCGCGTGCTCTGGCACGTGTGGCAGCAGCGCGTCGCATACGACCCTAACAAGCACCGCGCCGCGCGCGAACTCGCTCAGGCGAGCCCGAACCTTGGGGCTGCGGCATGACCGGCCAGATTTCATCAATGCAGCGCGACTTCCCAACCCTCGAATGGTGGATCCACGACGTACCCGCGCTCGACGTAACTGCGGATGAACTGAGCGGCTCGTTTCTCTGCATGCCGGGCATTAAGAACAGTGCCGTCCGCGTCGAGCTCCAGCACGTTCACGAAGATTGCGTACGTCTGTTCGAGCGCGCTTGGCTCCTCGAAAATACAGCTGTAGTCGATTCCGTCGAGGAGCGGCAGCCCCACGGTCCTGTTGGCAACCCAATACGAGAACTGGCGGATCGCACCGCTGGTCGAGTGGCTCAGCCTAGCCATGCGCGGAGCATACGCCCCGTCCCCAGGACAACAGTCCTAGAAACACAACTGCGCGCGCGAGCTCGCGCATTCGCCACCACAACCAACCTCGAGGCCGCCGCGTGACCGAACAAGTAGACACAGGGTGTCTGCTCGGCCAACCCGAGCAGGCCGAAGAGGCGATTCCCTTCTAACCAGAGGAGCAAGCCATGGACGACATCTCGCTCGCACTCAACCCGCCGCGCTTCGTGAGACACCACAAGCCGCCGATCCGCGTGTCGCGCAGCCCGTCGCGCGTGTGGCCGATGGCCGCGCTCAACGGCCGCGAGCCTGCCGTGCTCGAAACCGCAAACGCGAAACAGCGCGGCATCGAGCTCGCCTACCCTCGCGTTAGCGCGACCGATGCGATCGCGAACTGCCCGATCGGCACGCCGAATGGCACCGCGACGCACATCCTGCCCGCGATGACACCTGCAATGACCGTCGACGATGGCGTGATCACGTTCGCTGGCCGGCTCGGTCACGGCTTCGGCATCATCATCGACCACGGCGACGGCTGGGCATCGCACTACGCGAACCTCGAAGCGCTCGTCGCGATCCGCACCGACCTCTATCGTCCGCGCGAGCAGCACGCCCGCGCCGGCGACGTCATCGGCTACATCGGCGCGCCGTCGCCCGGAGCATTCAAGCGGCTCTACTTCGAGCTGTGGGAGAGCGACCGCTCGCGGCTCTTCGTGCCCGTCGATCCTCGCGCGCATCTCGCGGAGTGGAAGCTCGTGCAGCACTACGACCACTTCACGCCGGCTCCGCCGACGGCAACGAAGGAGGCAGCGTAATCATGGACGTCGAACAGATTTTCTCCACGATGCGCGCTGCGGTCGCGCCCGATGCGACCAGTGACGCACGCGCCTCCGGTGCCGCTGCATGTCGCGGCCTGCTGGCCATGCTCGAGGGAGCGGGACCGGCTCCTCAGCTCAACCCAGCGGCGATCGCGAACGCGATCTCGATGCTGCGCGGCACCCCACCGGATCAACTCCTCGAGCTCGCGATCGCGCGGGTTCGCGCGGCGCTCCCAGCTGGCGCGACCGTCGCGCCGGTGCAGCCGATCAAGTTCCTGCATGTCCCGATCCCCGGAGCTAAGCCATGATGCCGAACGTTGCCACCTCGTCCGAAGCGGACGAACGCGAGTGCCTGAAGGCCGACGAGCTCGCGAAGTTCCTCGGCGTGAACAAGAAGACCGTCTACGCGTACGCGCAGCGCGGACTGATCCCGCACCGGCGACTCGGTCGCAGGATCGTTTTCTCCCGCTCGCAGGTCGTGGCATGGTTGGGAGCGTGCAAGGCGGCGCCGTTCAGGAAAGGCATCTGACGATGTCTGTACGACGCGATCCTGATGGCCGCTGGCGCTTCCGTGCGCGTGTCTGTCTCCCCGACGGCACGCGCACGCGCATCAGCGGCTCGGCACCGAGCTACAGCAACACGAAAGCGGCAGCACAAGAGGCAGAACGCGAGGCGATCTTCGTCGCGCTCCATCCGCCGCCCCCGAAGCCGCCGGAGGCGCCGAAGAAGGAGGTTCCCACCTACGAAGAGTGGTTCAAGGGTCGGTTCTGGAGCGAATGGGTCATCGGTGAACGCAACAAGCCGTCGGAGCGGCGCTCGAAAGAGATCATCTTTCGCGTGCATCTCCAGCCGGAGCTCGGGCACCTGAAGCTCGACGAGGTCAACGCGGAGGTCGTTCAAAAGCTCCGCGCCAATCTCGTCGGCAAGGGGCTCGGCGACAAGCGGATTAACAACGTGATGGTCGTCTTGTCGAAGTCGCTGCGCTACGCGTACGACTGTGAGCTGATCGATCGCGTGCCGAAGTGTCGCGTGAAGAAGGTCGAGCGCAGCGAGATCGAAGCATGGACGTTCGAGGAGTACACGCGCGTGCTCGTGGGCGCGAAGGCCGAGGGACCGTTCTGGTACGCGGCGGCGTGCCTCGCCGGGGAAGCAGGCTTGCGGATCGGTGAGGTCCGCGCGCTTCGCTGGCGGGAGGACGTCGACATGATCGCCAAGACGGTCACGGTCAACACGCAGATGGGCAACGGGCGCGACGACATGAACGGCGGCAACGACGCGGTCAAGCAGTACACGACCACGCCGAAGGGCCGTACGCGGCGCACGATCCCGATGACCGACACGCTCTACCGGGCGCTCAAGGCGCTCGACGTCGTCCGCGAGGGCTACGTCGTGCGCAACCTGAACGGCACGGCCATGAGCGACGCGCAGACGTCTCACGAGACGTATCGCATCTGTCGCAAGGCCGGCTTGCCCGAGCGCGGATGGCACGTGCTCCGCCACACCTTCGGCACCCACGCGGCGCGCTTCGGCGTCAACCCGTGGCAGCTGATGGAGTGGATGGGGCACAAGCGCATCGATGAAACGATGGGCTACGTGCACATGGTCGAGCGCAAGCCGCGCCCGATCCCGTCCGAGCTGGTCGCCGCCGGGATGACCGAAACCGATCCGACAAACCGCGTGCTCGCGCAGCTCTCGGCCCGTGCTGGCCAAAAATTGGCCAAAAACGAGGTCGCCGAGCAGGCCGTCGCCGGATAGTTCAACGACGACGTTTGGTTAGTTGGCTCCGGAGGAGGGTTTCGAAAGACCCTATCTGCATAACAGAGTCTATTGATGGGATTTGTAATCGAGAGTTTGCTGGCGATCGAGTTGCTCTAGACAGCTCTGATACGCACTTGCTGGACCACAGCTTGGTCCAATCCGCGAACGCTGACGCAGATCCCGTCGAGGGCATTCTCGGTGCCACGCTAGATCGCTGGCGCGCTACGCTCGATCCGCGAGCGCTCCGCCGTGCTCTCCTACGGCTGCTCGCGATTCTCGACGACCTACCATACTGACCATACTATCGATCTGATCACCATGATACGCCGCGCCAACACGCTATTCAGATGCATCTCGTGCGCTGCGTACTGGCCGCAGCACTGGCCGACATGCGCACGGTGTTGGTCGCACGGCTCGATCATTCCGTGGTCCGAACGTCCGCGTGCGGCCGTCGATCGCGAAATCGAACTCGTGTCCGCCCGCGACCTTTCGCGTGCGATCTGGCAGGAGGTCCAACTTCCTGCATATCGGCGTATCGAACTGCGCCGCGGTGCGTTCGTCGTGCTCGTTGGCCCACCGGGTTCGGGCAAGAGCACTATGGTTGTTCGAGCGCTCGACTCGCTCGATGCGGCGACACTTCTCCTGTCGATCGAAGAGCCGGCGGGTCCGTCGTTGGCCGAGCGGTTCGCGCGCGCTGGCGCCCGCGATGATCGGTTGCTCATCTGTAGTCGGGGAACCGTCGATGAGATCGCCGAGACAATCCGCAAGCACCACATCGTCGCGCTTGGTGTGGACTCGGTACAGCGGGCCATGTTCGAGGCGCGCGAGCTGCGTCATTTGCTCCGGGTATTGCCATCGCTCGCTGTCATTTTCGCGGTTTCGCAAATCAACCGCGACGGCAACGTGCGCGGCGGGACCGAGCTCACACACGAAGCGGACGTCGTCGTCGAACTGGAGGGGATGAAATGGCTTGTCGACAAGTCGCGCTATCAGCCACGCGGCCTCCGCGGCGACGTTCTGCCGCCACCCGATGAGGACGCGCCATGAAAAAGAAAGGCGGCGTGCCGCACCACTTGCGCGCGCGCCCACGTCGCGACCAACAGAAAGAGAGTGCCGCATGATGCTCGAAAGGTGCCTGCATTGCTTCGCCACGCATGCCTGCGAGTTGAGATATACGAAAAAGGGATTGCCGTACACGACGTGTCGCGTCTGCCGCACGCGATCCTTTTTTCACAGCGAGGAAGCACTTCGCGGCGTCGCGATCGCGCCGGTCGTAATCGAGGCGACGTTGCGCCAAGTCCAAGCGGGCGATCCATCCGTCGGCTGGGTGCCCGAGCGCACGGCCCAACTCAAGAACTACGTCCGCGACACGATGCGCGGCAACGGTCTCCCCGGTCTGCCTGAAGCGACGACCGAGCCGGTGCCGTATGTCGATGCTGCGGCGAAAGAGAGAATCGGATGACATCGGACGATAAGCCAAAGATGCTGCCCCTTCGCGGCTCGCTCGTCGACGTCACTCCGAGCGAGCGCGGGAGCGCGGACGCCGAAGAGATCGCTTCGGTACAACGCGTGCTCGCCGGCGCGACCGCCCCGCCCTCACCTTTGAGCGCGTCTGAAATTGCCGACGCCGCAAGACGGCGCCAGCTATACGCGGAGGACAGCGCAATCGACGCCGGCATCATGAATGTCCGGATCGATGCATTCATGAGGGGAACGATGTGGAGTGCGATCGTCCAACTCGCGCACTACGGGATCCGAGCGTGGTGGGATGCGCGCGCGGCACGTACTCCTTCGCAGCCACCGGTGTTGCCCGTAACGCTGGCGGCACAGGCAACCGTACCGCCGCAGCAGAAAGGAAGTGCACAATGAGTTTCCTCGACCCAAGTCTCGCCCGCGTGCTCGGACTGCCGACTTCAACGAGGATCGAGAATCGCGAGAGCTTGTCGACACCAGAACTGGAGATTCGGGTCGCGCTCAAGCGGCAACGGCTCGCGCTCGAGCGGAAGCTCTACTGGGGCGCTGGCTTCGTCAGCACGTTCGCAGCGCGGAAGTTCTTGCTGCCCCGGCTACCCTGAAACGTAGATCTCTCGCCCGAGCTATCGTCACACCTCGCGCAGATCGATACGATGACGCGGCTATCCGAGTGACCGCTCGGGCCGACCCCGCATCTCGCAGGGCTCACCTCGGCAGATGGAGTGCCTCAGTGACTACAACGACTCTACACGGCCGCAATCATGGACACCAGCGAGACCTCGACGCCGAGATCCTGGCGGCCAGGGCCACCCTCGCGACCCAGCTCGAGGGGCTACGTGCAGACGAGACTGTGCATGGCGCGGCGATCGCCGCGTTCGAGGTCGCGATCGAGTCGGCGTCTCTGGATCAGCGTGGCGTGCTTTGCACCCAGCGCGAGCACCATTTCGCCGCGCGAGCGGCGGCATTGGCCGCGATACGTGACATTGAGGACTGGCTCGCTGCCCACCAAGCGCCCGGCGCGCCCGTCGACACGTGCGCCGTGATCGCCGTGCAGCGCGAGGTGCTTCGCTGCCATGACACGATGCACACGGCGGCGATCGCGGCGCTAGCCGGTGCGATCGAGTCGGCCCCGACGGCGACACGTGCCGCGCTGCTCGGCCAGCGCGCGAAGCATGTGATTGCTCGCACCCGGACCCGTGTCGCCGTCCAGCACTCTGCCCGCGCTCTCGCTGGCCGGGCGAATCGCCTCGTCGGGTGTGTGCGCCGCCTCCCGTGCAAGCGTGCCTCGCGGCGCGCGCGCCAAGTCGCGCGGGTCGCGACTCGCGCGACGGCCGGGCCCGACGGCGGATCAGGCGACGACCCAGCACCTAGACGGCGCACCACCTCAGCGATCGGCGGTGCGCTGTGACCGACGTCATCGATATGCGCGCGCTCGCGCGCAGGTTGGTCGATGCGGCCCGGATGGACCCCGAGGTGCGGCATACCCTCGGAGAACTGCGCGGTCTGTTCGGCGAGAGCGACGCCCCACCATGCGAGAAAGTCGAGGACTGCGCCAAGCGACTTAATCTCCACCCGAGCACGATCTACCGCGCCGTGGATGCCGGCGAACTCGAGTGTGTTGAGGTCGGGGACACGATCCGTATCCCGATCACGGCGACTCGCCCGCGACGTCGGAAGCGCGCCCCGTCCGCGACGACGCGGAACGACCAGCTCTCGCGCGCTGAGCTGCGGCTCCTAGGCCGACATGGTGACGAACGACACCTCGGCGGCGATCAGCACGACCGCCACGGGCTCGGAGACCGGCAACGCGACGGTAACGGAAGGAGGCAGTCGTGAGCGCCTCGGAGGCGTCCGGCGCGGCAGCCGGCTCGACGACTGACACGGCGGCGGCGATCTTGGCAATCAGCACGGCCGCGACCGGCTCGGTGGCCGACTCGGCAACAACGGGCTCATCGGCGACGATCTCGGCGGACACCGGCGCGAAGAAGACCGGCGCGGACGCGACCGGCCCCACGGCGAACAGCCGGGCGGCGATCCGTGCGACGGCGACCGACCTGACGACGTCCGGCGCCATTGCGATCAACCCGGTGTCGACCGGTGCGACGCCGATCGGCGCGGCTGTAACGATCGCGATAACCGGCTACCGCTCGCGCTACGACACGCGGCCGATCCCAGCCGTCGTCACATGGGACTCGCTAGCCGCGAGGCTCGCGAAGCCGCGCGTGGCATCGTGCACGCTCGCGACCTGCATCGGAGCCCACTGCCCGCACAAGTGTGGAACGCTCTGGTCGCCAGCCTCGATCACGCCGGGCAAGACTCGGCTCAACGAATGCGTGACGACGCTCTCCGCGCTCGTTCTTGACAGCGATCACGTCCCGACCGACGCCGACCTCGCGGCCATTGTCGAGCGCATATCGCCCTATCGCCATATCGTGCACGCCACTCACTCCGATCGTGCGGGCGATCGATGCGCACGCATCGTGATTCCGCTCTCGCGCCCGGCGACGCGCGACGAGTCACAGGCGGTATGGTCGGGTGCCGTCGAGTTGCTCGGCATTCCCGTCGATGGGTCGTGCAAGGACGCGAGCCGGGCGTACTACGCGCCTTCGCGACCGCGTGACGCGGACTATTACTACCTCAGTGGTGATGGTGCTGCGATCGACGTGGACGAGCTACTCGCGCATGCGCCGCGGCGCAACATGGCGCCGAGCTTGCGCGCTGTCACGCCCGCGAGCACGACCCTCGACGAGGATCGCATCCGCCGAGCACGTGCATACGTGGCCGAGTTGGACAGCCGAGGAAGTGATGCCCTGTTTTTCGCGGTGTGCCGCGCGATGCACGGGTTCGATCTCGATGACGCGATGACGCGCTCGATTATCGTCGATTGCTTCATCCGGCGCACCGGGGCGCGATGGACGGAACGCCAAGTCGATCGCAAGATCGCCGAAGCGCGGAGCAAGGTCCGCGACCGGGAGGGATGGCTCGTCGAGGCGCGACCGACGTGGGTCGAGGAAACGAAGTACAGCGGACGTGAGCCGACTCCGATCGATCTGCGGGGTGACCGTGAGTAACCACGACCTGGACGCTGAGCTCGTCGAGCTTCGAGGCGCGCGCTTCGAGCGCGACGAGAAGAAGCACATCAAGCAAACGCAGAAGAACGTCCTGCTCGCGATGTGCAAACTGGGCGTCACCGTCCGCTATGACCAATTCGCCCGACACGAGCTGATCTACGGGCTGAACGGGTTCGGACCGCGCCTCGATGACGCTGCGATGAACCGTCTGCGCATGGCAATTGACAAGGAGTTCAAGTTCCTCGTCGGGAAGGAGTTTCTACGCGACTTCGTGGCCGACCGCGCACAGCTCAACGGCTTCCATCCGGTGCGTGATTACCTTGCCTCGTTGAGCTGGGACCGTACGCCGCGGATCGCACGCTGGCTGATCGACTACGCGGGCGCGCCCGACACCGAGTACGTGCGCGCAGTGTCACGCATCGTGATGGTCGCCGCGGCGCGCCGGATCCGACGTCCCGGGGCCAAGTACGACGAGATGTTGATCCTTGAGAGCCCGCAGGGCTTCGACAAGTCGAACGCACTGCGCGTACTTGCGGTACGTGATGATTGGTTCACGGACGACTTGCCCCTCGGGGCGGATACGAAACGGCTGATGGAGGCGACGGCCGGAAAGTGGATCATAGAGGCGGGCGAACTGAAGGGAATGGGCAAAGGCGACATAGCTGCCCTGAAAGCATACTTGTCGCGCCAGCGCGACGAGGCCCGCATGTCTTACGATCACAAGAACACGGTCGCGCCGCGGGAGTTCGTGATCATCGGGACGACCAACGAGAGGGACGGATATCTGCGCGACGCGACGGGTAACCGGCGGTTCTGGCCGGTACGCGTCCAGCGCTTTGACCTGGCGCGCCTCCAGGATGAGCGCGACCAGATCTGGGCGGAGGCCGCGGAGGCCGAACGGCTTGGTGAGTCCATTCGCCTCGATCCCGTGCTCTACGCGGACGCCGCTGTCGAGCAGGAGGCGCGCCTGCGCGGCGACGACCCGCTCATCGACCTGCTTCACCGCACGCTCGGCAACCGCACGGGCAAGCTCCGCGTCTCTGACGCCTTCCTCATCTGCGGGATCGAGGCCGGCAAGGCAAACCAGGACCAGATGGAGCGGGTCGGGCGCGCGATCAGAGATCTCGGCTGGGAGCGCAAACAGCGACGTTTCGGCGGCCCTCTCGAGTACGCCTATGTCAAGGGGACCGCGGCAGAGCGCGAGGTGGAGCTAATCGTCGAGTTTGACCCACAGATGCGGAGCGTCAGGATCGAGGTCGACAAGAGCACGAGCACCAAGGAGCCGGCCACCCCGAACTAGGCACGCGGATGCCGCTAGATCACGTCACCTCAGTGTTGGATGGCCGCGCCCTCAAATCTCCCTTCGAGCTGTCTCTTTCTTGATTGGGGAATTGGCCGCCGAGGGAGTCAGACTCCGCGCATCAATTCCGCCAGCGTGACGTCGAAGCAGTCGGCGAGCTTCTTCGCGGTAGAGAGACGGACGTCGAGATCACCGCGCTCGATCTTCTGGTAGTGCGAAAGTGAGATGTCGTAGCGGCGAACCATGTCGAGCTGGGAGAGCTTGCGGCGACGTCGGAGCGCTCGGCACCGCTCCCCGAAGCGTCGGCGCAGGTCGTCGGCGGCTTCCATCGCCCCGTCGGGATAGCTGGATGCGTCAGCCCGTAATACGTCATGTGTGACGTGTGCATTGTTGACGTATGCACTCGAAGTGCTGTCAAATGGGGAACCGTCGAGGTGAGTCGGGACCGTGGCCGAAGACCGATCCCTCTTGAGCAACAGCGACGTTCGCACGCAGTGCGCGCGATGCGGGCGGACGTGGCCAGCCGAGACGATGTCGTGCCCGTCCTGCGGCATGGAGCTGCTTGCCGGGGAGACCGTGGTCGACGACGTCCACCGGGTCGAGACGCTCTTGCTCGACGCGCGCGCAGTGCCCGCCTCCGACTCGGACTACCAGGTGACCCCCGACGCGCGGATTCGACCGCGCCACGCCGCGTCCATCGAGGGCCGACTGCCGCCGTCCCCGCCGCGGGCCGAGGACGACGCCGGGACCAAGACCAACAAGGTCCCGCGCGAGCTGGTCGTCGGTGCGCAGAGGCCGAGTGGTTTCTCGTCGGAGCCGCCGACGAGACACGTCGACGGGGTCGACGACCACATCGAGCTGCCCGGCGGATCGGTGATCGACGACTACGAGATCGAGACCAAGATCGGCGAGGGCGCGATGGGCGTCGTCTACCGCGCGCGGCACCTGCGGCTCGGCCGGTCCGTCGCGCTCAAGGTGATCGCCCCGCAGATGGGAGCCGATCCGCAGGCAATCGCCCGGTTCGAGCGCGAGGCGAGGGCATTGGCCTCGATCCACCACCCCAACATCGTCGACGTCCACGCGTTCGGCGCGCTTCCCGACGGGCGGAGCTACTTCGCGATGGAGGCCCTGAGCGGGGAGCCCCTCGACGATCGGATCGCGCGCGGACGCGTCGGGCTCGGCGAGGCGCTCGACGTGCTCGACCAGGTGGCCCGCGCGCTGGAGGCCGCGCACGCGCAGGGCGTCGTGCACCGCGACCTCAAGCCGTCGAACATCTTCTTGGTGCGGATCCCGCGCGAGCAGCGCTGGGTCGTCAAGCTGCTCGACTTCGGGCTCGTGAAGACCGCGACGCCCGACGAGGCCGAGAGGACCGCGAGCGGCGCGGTGATCGGCACGGCGCTCTACATCTCGCCGGAGCAGGCGCGCGGCCCGGACGTCGACGGCCGGACCGACGTCTACGCGCTCGGCTGCATCGCGTACGAGCTGGTGCTCGGCCGCCACCCGTTCCCGACGGCGCGCACGCCGACCAGCGCGATCGCAGCGCACTTGGTCGAGCCACCGCCCCAGCCGCGGTTGATCTGGCCGGGGATCCCGGCCGCGCTCGACCTGCTGCTCCACGCGATGATCGCGAAGGACCCGAGCTACCGGCCGAGCCTGGCGCAGGTGCGCAGCGTGCTCGCCAGCGTCCAGTCGCCGACGACGACCGCGGGTCGCGCCGCGCGGGCCGCGACCATGCCAGTGGCGCGGGGAAGCTCGCGCGTCTGGATCTGGATCGCGCTCCTGGTCGTGCTCGCGCTCGTCGTCGGGATCGCGATCGGCGTCGGGATCGGCGGGAAGTCGAGCGATCCCGCACCGGCCTCGGCACCTCCGCCGCAGACTGGCGTGACGCCGCCCGGTGATCGACAGAGCGCGCATCGGGCGGTCGTGACGCCGATCGACGATGCCGGGGCCCCACCCGTCCCCAAGCCCGTCGACGCGGACGTCGGTGACCGGACCTGTCGCGATTCCCCCGGCTACCTACAGGTGTTCAGCGTGCCGAGCGGGAGGGTCCTGGTCGACGGCAGCGACACTGGGCGCGAGACGCCGGTCTCGAAACCGGCACTGCGGCTCGCGCCGGGCCGGCACAAGGTCACGCTCGTGATCGGCGATGACCGCTTCTCCTATCCGGTGGTCATCAAGGCAGGAGCGACGAGCGCGATCAACAAGGAGCCGTACTGAGAGCACGCCGCTCAAGGCTGAGCCCTTGAAGCCACCGTCCGAGCGCTAGCTAGAACGAACCGCTCCGCTGGATGAACTCGTCACGTCCAGCTGATGCGTAGATCGTACGGGCTGCCGGTCTTCCGTTACGCGCGCGATGGTCCCTGAGAGAATCTCGAAGCGCCGCGGCATGAATTGGCGAAGCAACTCGGCGAGTGCGTTTTCACGTCCGGAACCAACGAGAGTGGAATGCGTCGTGAGCACTTCGAATAGCTCGGCGTGTGCACGTAGTCGTTTGTGCAACAGCTGCGGAAGGGATGACGGCTCCTTCATGCGTCGTGCTCTTGGCACCTGGATACCCGACTCTCAATTGTCAGCGTCGCTCTCACGGCTGGGCAAGAAATCGCCGATAAGCTCGAAGCTCGAAGCATAGCCCCGGCTCGGCCGACCGTCGATCGACGACGGACCGTGATGATGAGCGTCGCCTCGATACTTTCACTTCGGAGAGAGCGCGCGGCGCCGCTGAAAGCAGAGGTGGTGCAGCAGCCCCGAGAGCTGGGAGGGATCGATCGGCTGCTGCAACACCAGGTCGAACGCCTGCGTGTCGGATGCCTCGGCGTCGACGTCGCCGGGATCGATCGCGACCAAGACGGAGCCCTCACCCAGGAGGTTCGTGCGGGTGAGCGTCCGCCCGGTGGCGTGGGGATCTCCGGTTGACGATCGCGGCCTGATCGGAGCAGAGGCGCATTGAAAGTCGTGCCCGGCCGGCTTGTTGCAGCCCCTCCGTCGACCGCGCATCATGCCCGCTCGAGACGGAGCGAGATCCATGGACATTTACGAACAGTACGCGTCGCGTACAGAGAAACTGCTTGCCGCGGCCGGTCCCGAGCGGATGCGGCAGGCGAAGGCGCTGGCGAGAGACATTAATAGGATTTGTTCGTCTCGACGAGCCGCCAAGAGCGTAGACATCGTGCTGCTGGCCTCGGGGATCCTGAGCGACGTGGTGCAAAACGCACCACGACCCGTCGCGACATGCTTGGCTCCGGTGTTGATGAAGGGGATCGGCGAGCATCCGGGCAACAATGTACTCAGCAGTGACTTACCGGTGGCGGAACGCCTTGGCCCCGTGGCCATCCCCTGGTTGGTCGACATGTTCGACGGGGCGCTTGCGAAGGCGATCACGTCGACTTACGACGACCCTCTAGTGTCCTCGGGTGGGACCCTAGCGTGGACGACGCTCGACCTCTTGACGCAGTTCGAGGGGGCGGTGCTCGACCGCGTCGTTCGGGAGCTCGCGCGTATAGCCTGGGACGATGCACGTCTTTCGATGCTGGCCAGGATTCTGCGCCACCGGGTCGCGGAGGACGCGCGGATCTCCAAGGTCTGGAGCCGAACGAAGTGGGCGCGAGAGAAGCTGAGACGGCGCACGAAGGCAACTGCTGCCCAAGGCAGGATCGGCGTCGCGGTGGAAGCGAAGACACGAGGCCAGCCGGGCAAAGGCCATCGCGATCTCGAAGCCGCGCTTTTCACGCTGGGTTTCAGCAAGAAGAAGCCCGCTAGCGTCCTCGTCCTGCCACGGACATTGCCTACGGATATCGAAGGCGCCTTAGGGCTCATCGACAAGTGGAAGCTCGGCGACGCCCTGCCGCTCGGAGCGCCCGCAAGGGACAGCGAGCTCGCAAAGCTCACACGCGGCCTCGGCTTTGCGCTGCCAGCTGACCTGCGGAACCTGCTTTCCAGACACGGGTCTGTTGGACGCCGTGAAGTCGGCCCGATCGACCGCATGCTCCGTGAGCGCCGCGAACTGCTATCTGATGCTCCGTCGTTAGGCAAGCTCACCGTGCTGGGGACGGACGGCGGTGGCAATCAGTTCGTCCTTGGGCCCCAGACAAAGAGCGGCGCTTCGAGCCCCATACTGCTCATTCGGCACGACGAAGCGCGTCCCGTGCCCCAACGTGTTGCGCAGTCGCTGGGTGAGTTCGTAGCGTTGTTGGCGACCATGGCCTACGCGAATCGAGAGGGGCTCGCCGCAGAATTCAAGACCCGTTACGGCAAGCGCTTTCGCGCGTGAGTGGGTGACTCATGTGCATCACCCCCTGTGTCAGGGTAGTTGTCGCGTCGTTCGAACTTGAACCTCCTCGGGGCGAGAACTCGATGACGACATGACCAAGCCGTACTCCGTGGCCTTCAAGAACAAGATGGTCCAGCGGCTCACCGGGAAGAACGCA
>DATJXL010000314.1:0-6430 GCA_035500135.1 Kofleriaceae bacterium | reverse complement strand
GCGCTCGCGGCGACCGCCTGAACGCGCTCACCAATCCCTGTCGTCGGCGTTGTAGCGGCCCGCGCTCGCCGTTCCAATGGTGAGCCCGACGAACGTGAGGTCCGCGACGCGCTCGATGCCGAGCCGGGCGTGCCAGCCGTGCGGCATCACCGGCCTCGAGATGTCGCGCAGCGGGAGGCTCACCACGAAGTCGACGCCGGCGTTCCATCCAAGCGGACGATCGTCGCCGGCGAATCGCGCGGCCACGCCGCCGACCGCGCCGACGTGCACGTGATCGCCGGGCCACGGCACGTACCAGTACGCGTCGATCGGGATGGTCCAGGCCTGCGGCACGCGCGAGCCGTCGGCATCGAGCCGTACCCCGGCCAGGATGCCGGTGCGATGAGCGCTGCAGCGGTGGCACGTGCCGAGCGCCATCCCTGCGGCCCATAGCATCTCGGTGCCGACGCGCGCCTCGACCGCATACGGCACCCGCCCGCTCGAGTCGGCGCCGACGCTCGCGTCGACGGCGACGATCGGATCGCCGACGTAGTAGTTGTGCTCGCCTTCCCAGCGCAGACCGCCGCCGACGAGCCCGAGCACGGGATGGTCGCCGGGCGTGCTGTCGACCGCCGCCTCGGCGGTCGCGTCGGCCTGCCACACGATCGCGGGCGGGGCCGGCGGCGGCATCTGCTCGTAGGTCGGCTGGATCAGCGCGAGCTCGGCGCGCGTGAGCCCGGCTTCGGCGGCGAGCATCGCGAGCGCGGGATCGTCGATGTCGGCGGCGAACGCGTCGTGAAAGCGCGCGTCGATCCGCTCGCTCGCGCGTGCGCCGGCGGCGTGATCGACGAGCGCCGCGACCGCGCAACGCGTGCCTTCGCGATCGACGAACGCGGGCAGGCGGCCGCCGCGCGCTTCGGGAAGCGGGAACCGGCGGGCCGCGATGTAGCCGCGCAGCACGGCGAGCAGCCCGGCGCGCGCAGCCTGCTGCGAAGGGCTCAGATGGGAGACGTCGGCGGCGCGCAGGATCTGTTCGGCGAACGCCAGGTGCGTCGCGATGCGCTCGGTCTGGTCGTCGGCCGGCGTCGGCAGCCGGCCGTGGCGAGCCATGAAGCTCGCGTCGCCTACGAGCGGGTTGATCGTCGCGATCGGGCGAGGCATATGGCTCGAACGTACGACGGCGCGAATGGTTCTACGGTTTCAATCGTCGGGCGCGGACTCGTCGGCCTCGGTGACCACGCCGAGCTCGGAATCATTCGTGCGGGCGATCGCGCGCTGGACGAAGATGTTGTCGCTGTCCTCGCCGAGCGCTTGCTCGGTTGGCGACTTCCGGCCGAACAGCCAGATCATGCGGTCGTCGACACGCGGCGGCGCGGTCTGGCGCGCGAGGCGCGCGAGCGCCTCCGCGAAGGCTTCCTGCGCGACCGGGTGATCGAGCGTCTTGGCGCGCGCCGCGAGCGCCTCGTACGCGGCGACGTGGTGCAGGTCGGCGAGCGCGGCCGCGGCGTACGCGAGGCCTTTCTTGTGCGCCGGATCGGTCACGTACGCGAGTGCCGCGGCCGCGTCGCCGACGAGCAGCCAGCGCGCGTACAAGACCTGCATCACGAAGCCATCGCCGCCGTAGTTGTCCCCGTACTCGGCGAGGAACGCGTCGAGCTCGGGCAGCGCGCGCTCGAAGCCGACGGCGGACAGCGCGATCGCGAGCGCCCCGCACGTGACGTTGAGCTCGTAATGCGCGTCGATGTCGCCCTGGCCGGCGGCGATGCGGAACGCGTCGCGCAGCGTCGGGCCCGCTTCGGGATCGCCGGGATGGGCGAGCGCGTGCGCGAGCGCACCGAACGCGACGGAGTTGACGAGCGTGCGCTCGGTCGCGTCGCGCGACTGGGCCGCGTAGTGCGCGAAACCACCGCGCAGGAATGCGCGAGCCTCGGCGGCGAACCGCGGCTCGCGCGCGAGCTCGCCGAGCGCGAAGAACCACGCTGGCTTGGTGTCGTAGTACGGCAGGTCGAGCTGGCGGCGCGCCTGCTCGAGCACGAGCGCGTAAGCATCGTCGGAGGCGATCGTGCCGAGCGCGGCGATCAGGTCGTCGCGCCACGTGTGAGCGCGAACAAACGCGACGAACGCGGCGCGCGCCGCGGCGTCGCTGCGCGCGGTCACGGCGAGCACGGTCTGTGCGCGCTGGATGCGGGCAAGGCGCGGCTCGGCCTCGTCCCACTCGAGCTCGGACGCGTCGTCGACGAGTCGCTCGAGCGCCTCGAGGCGATCGGCGGGCGGCAGCAGCTCGGCAGCGACGAGCCGCGCGTCGACCTCGGCGGCAGTCGGCGCGGATCGCTCCGGCTTCGGCGACGGCTTCGGCCTCGGCTTCGGCCTCGGCTTCGGCGACGGCTTCGGCTTCGGCTTCGGCGACCGCTTCGGCGACGGCTTCGGCCTCGGCTTCGGCTTCTGCGACGGCTTCGGCTTCCGCTTTGGCGTCGGCTTCCGCTTTGGCTTCGGCTTCGGCTTCGCTGTGGGCTTGCCCGCCATCAGACCTTGTCGAAGTGCTCGAACGGGCGCTCCATCCAGGCGCGCAGCGTCTTCGCCATGCTCGCTGCGTGCGCGCCGTCGAGGATGCGATGGTCGAACGTCGCGCACACGCGCATCGTCTTCTCGACGCCGACGCGGCCGTCGCGCGCGACCGCCGATTCCTTCACGGCGCCGAGCGCCAGCAATAGCGGCACGCGGCTGTACGGCACGAGCGGCACGTAGGCCTCTTCGAGGCCGAGCGCGCCGATGTTCGTGATCATGATCGAACCGAACGCGTCGCGCGGGATGCCGGCCCACGTCAGGTCGAGGTTGAGCGTGTAGCTCGCGAACGACGTGAGATCCAAGAGCGGGCCCATCGCCGCGATCGGCAGCCTCTTCATCAGGTTGCGCGTCTTCGACAGGTGCTCGTCGGTGTTCTTGCGCACCTTCGCGAACCGCTTCTCGCACTCGTCGAGGATCTCGAGCAGCGTCTTCGTCTGCGGGTCGTGGATCGTCGCGCCCGACAGATCGATCTTGCCGGTGTCGGGGTCTTCCATCGCGACCTGGAAGAACACGCCGATGCGCTTGCGCCGGTAGATGCGGCCGAACCGGATCATCGCGTTGGCGTCGGGCGTGTTCTCGAACACCGCGGCCGCGGCGCGCGCGATCAAGTGCGTCACCGTGATGCGGCGGCCGGTCGCGGCGCGGAACGCCTCGATGTACTCGAGCGCGGCATCCATGCGCAGCGTGAGGCTGCCGTACACGCTCGGATCGTGCGTCGTGCGCCACGTTCCGAGCGCGATCTTGCGGAACGTGGACAGCTCGGTTTCGCGTTCGACTTCGACGTTCGCCATCCCGCGATACTACGCGCGTGTCTCGTAGTCGGACAGGTCGACGCGCCGCGTACGTCGCCAGTAATCGACCGAAGCGCCCGGCCACAGGAAGACCTCGCCGCTCGGCGTCTGGTACCAGCTCTTGCAGCCGGTCGTCCACACCGTGTGCTTCATCTTGCGCGCGAGCTCGTCGCGGAACGCGCGCTCGACCTCGGGCCGCACGTCGATCGAGGTCAGGCCGCGCGCGCGCATCGCCTGGATCGCGCGCACCGCGTAGCGGGCCTGCGCCTCGATCATGAAGATCATCGAGTTGTGGCCCAAGCCCGTGTTCGGGCCCATCAGCAGGAACAAGTTCGGAAACCCGGAGACCGAGATGCCGAGGTAGTTGCGCATCGATTCGCGCCACGTGTCGTTGAGGTCGATGCCGCCGCGCCCGACGACGCGCACCTGCGACAGGTACTCGGTGACGCGGAAGCCGGTGCCACAGATGATCGCGTCGACCTCGCGCTCGCGGCCGTCTCGCGTGCGGATCCCGCGCGCCGTGACTTCCTCGATTCCGTCGGTGACGACCTCGACGTTCGGCCGGCGCAGGGCCGGGTAGTAGTCGTTCGAGATCAGCACGCGCTTGCAGCCGAAGTGATAGTCGGGCGTGAGCTTGGCGCGGAGCTCGGGCTCGGGCACCTGCTGCGCGATGAAGCGCCGTACGAGCGCGGCGATCGCGTCGTTCACCTTCGGCGCGTACGCGAACCCGACGACCCGGCTCTCCATCAGCCAGTACAGGCCGCTGCGGCGCAGCCAGTGCGCGCCGGGCACGTGCTCGAGGAGCCAGCGCTCGGCGTCGCCGATCGCGCGATCGTGCTTCGGGATGATCCACGGCGCAGTGCGCTGGAACACGTGCAGCTGCGCCACGCGCGGCGCGATCTCGGGCACGAACTGGATCGCGCTCGCGCCGGTGCCGATCACCGCGACGCGCTTGCCGGCGAGATCGTAGTCGTGGTTCCAGCGCGCCGAGTGAAACTGGGTGCCCTGGAACGACGCGAGGCCGGGCACGTCGGGCAGCTGCGGCACGTGCAGCGCGCCGTTGCCGAGGATCAGCGCGCGCGCGACGAACGTCTCGCCGCCGCGCGTCTTCACGGTCCACGCGCCGGTGGCTGCGTCGTAGCGCGCGTCCTCGACGGTCTGCCCGAACCGCAGGTGGGGCGCGAGCCCGTACTTGTCGGCGCAGTGCTCGAGGTACGCGAGGATCTCGGCCTGCTTGCCGTACGCGCGCGACCACCGCGGGTTGGGCTCGAACGAGTACGAGTACAGGTGCGACGGGATATCGCACGCCGCACCCGGATACGTGTTCTCGCGCCACGTCCCGCCGACGCGCGCGGCCTTCTCGAGGATCACGAAGTCCTCGATCCCGGCCCGGCGCAGCTCGACGCCGGCGCAGATGCCCGAAAAGCCGGCGCCGACCACGATCGCGGAGAGCATGGAGACCAGCCTAGTCGCTATTGAAACAAAGTCAATAGCCAAGAAATAGGGAACATCGAACCGGGAAGCGGAATTCCGAGCTCAGGTTCCGCTTCCCCTGTTCCCTATTCTCTTCACGCCGACAACGCCTTCAACGCATCATCCACCTCGTCGAGCTCCCACAGCCGGCGCTCGATCTCGCGATCGAGCTCGCCCTCGGTCTGCGGGCACGCGACGCGCTGGGCAACCAGCCGGACGAGCTCGTCGACGGCCTCGAGCTCGTCGGACAGCCGTTCGATGCGGCGGATGCATTCGTCGCGGTGGCGCATGCGGCGCGCCATGATCTCGCGGCGGCGCGCCGAGCGGTGCGAGTCGCCGATCGGCATCGCGCGCGGCAGATCGGTGCCGCCCGCGAGCCGCAGCGAGTCGAGGCACTTCTGGTGGCTCGCGGCGAGCCGCACGAAGTGATCGAGCAGGTCCTGCAGCTCGAAGCGCTGCGCCTCGGCCGGATCGACGCGCTCGATCTCGGACACGAGGTCGCGCAGATCGATGTACTGCTGCTGACGGATCGGCCCGGCCGGCTTGAGCGTGCGCATGCGATCGGCCTCGCGCTTCTGGCGCAGCCGGTACTCGAACTGCTTGTCGAGCTGGCGGCGCACGAAGCGATAACGCGTCGCAGCCGAGCCGATCGCGAGGAACACGCTGGTCGCGATCACGGCTCCGAGCAAGCCCGCATAGCCGACGCCGACGCACACCGCGAACGCCATCACCGACAGACTTACCGGGTTGAACACGGCGCCGCGCACGTACGTGAGTGCCGTCTGCGTACGCGGTGCGACGTGAACGAGCGCGGCGTCTTCCGCGGGGATCGGCCGGTCGGTCATGGTCGAATCGGTTACAACCGGCGTGCCACGGGCGAATCCTCGTCGGCCGTAGCGTTTTTCCGCGATCGGCCGGTCGCCCTCGCCACACCGTGGCGCGATCGCCCGAGCGGAGGCTAGCCTTTGACCTTGGCGTTGTCGGGATCGTAGAGCGGGCGCAACGACGCGATCGCGGGGTGGCGCGCGTCGGCGATCTCGACCTCCCAGCGCCCGGCTTCGAGCCACTTGGCATCGATCGGGACGTCCGCGCCGATCATCGCCAATCCGACCGCGCCGCCGAGCGAGTGGCCATACGACGCGGCGCGGATGTAGCCCACGGGCACGCCGTCGCGGCGCACGATCTCGGCGTGGAACATCATCGCGTCGGGATCCTTGACCAGGATCTGCACGAGGCGCTTCTGGAGCGGGCCGGCCGCCTTCTGCGCGACCACCGCGTCCTTGCCGAGAAAGCCGCGCGGCTTCTTGAGATCGACCGCGAAGCCGAGACCGGCCTCGAGCACGGTGTCGGTGTTGTCGATGTCGTGACCGTAGTCGCGATAGCCCTTCTCCATGCGGCAGCTCGCGAGCGTCTTGAGGCCGGCGTGCACGAGGCCGACCTGGGCGCCGGCCGCGACCAGCCGGTCGTACACGCCGAGCGCGTGCTCGGTCGGGATGTACAGCTCGTAGCCGAGCTCGCCGAGGTACGTGATGCGAATGCACAACACGCGCGCGAACCCGATGTCGAGCTCGCGCGCGCAGCGGAACGGGAACGCGGCGTTCGACATGTCGACCGAGGTCACG
>DATJXL010000313.1:0-56032 GCA_035500135.1 Kofleriaceae bacterium | reverse complement strand
GTCGACGCCCGCGGCGACCTCGCGGCGCCGCTGCTCGCCGGCACCGCGCAGCTCGCCGGTGCGCTCGCGCGGCTGCGCGCGATCGGGTGATCGATCGCGCGCCGCGACGGCGCGAACTATTCGTTGAGCGCTCGCGGCGGGACGTGATGTGACTGCGCCATGAAACTTTCATTCATCCTCATCGGGCTCGCGGTCGTGGTCTCGTGCAAGAAGTCGGCGGAGGTGCCGCCGCAGCCGTTCGCTGGAAAGCTCACGCCGGCCACCGTCGAAGCCGCGAAAGGCACGGTGCACCCGATGCAGGCGTGGGACGAGGCATTCGCCGCGTTGCAGACCAAGCTCGGGACGCCAACTCACGTCGAGGACAAGGGCAAGGCGACGCGCTTCTCGTGGGCGGCCAAGGACGGCGAGCATTGCGCGTACATCACGGTCGAGCGCATGGACGGCACCGAGCACGGCACGCCGGGGTTGGTCGTCGGCGAGATCAAGCAGGCGTCGGGAGATGCGGTCGGCAGCTCGTGCACGGAGCTGCTCGCGTCGCGCTGACCGTCACCGCGCTTCAAGTCGCTCGCCGCGCGCGATACCATGGTCGCCGTGAGCGGGGAGTACGACCGGTTCGGGGCGTATCACGTGTACGAGTGCCTCGGCGCCGGCGGCATGGCCACGGTGCACCGCGCGGCGCTCGAGCTCGAGGACGGCGGCACGTACGAGGTCGCGCTCAAGCGGCTCCTGCCGCAGCTCGCCGACGACCAGCGGTTCGTCGGCGACTTCGTGCGCGAAGCCAAGCTCGCCGCGCACCTCGATCATCCGAACATCATCCGGATCCTCGAGCTCGGCCGCGTCAACAAGATCTACTTCATCGCGATGGAGCTGGTGCGCGGCACGCCGCTGATGAAGCTGATGCAGCGCGCGTATCGCCACAAGCGCGCCCCGTCGATCGGCGTCGTGCTGTCGATCGCGCGCGAGGTCATGGCGGCGCTCGAGTACGCACACGATTCCACCGACGAGCTCGGCTTCGCGCGCCGCATCGTGCACCGCGATCTCACGCCGTCGAACCTGCTCGTGACCGAGACCGGGCACGTCAAGATCATCGACTTCGGCGTCGCGAAGGCGCTATCGGGGCAGTTCGCGACCAGCTCCGGGCTCGCGAAGGGCAAGCTCGGGTACATGGCGACCGAGGCGATCGCGGGCAAGGACATCGACGCACGCGCCGACGTGTTCTCGGCCGGTGTCGTGCTGTGGGAGCTGGTGTGCTGTCGCCGGCTGTTCAAGGGCCGCAACGACTACGAGGTGGTCGCGGCGATTCGCGCCGGCAACGTGCCGGTACCGTCGTCGATCCGGGAGGATTGCCCGACCGAGCTCGACGAGATCGTCCTGCGCGCGCTCGCGCCGCAGCGCGACGACCGCTGGGCCTCCGCCGCCGCGATGCGCCGCGCGATCGACAACGTCGTGCGCTTCTACGGCGACCGTGCCTCGGCCGACGAGGTCGCGCGGTGGAAGCGCGCGCTGCCCGCCGAGGTGCCGGCGGCGGGGCGCCTCGAATCCGACGCCGAGCCGACCGCGCAGCGCCTGTCGACCGACGACCTCGCCGCGCCCGACACGCTCGGCGACGGCTCGGGCCGCGAGCAGCCGTACGACTACCCGGCCGATCCTGGTGACAGCGCCGCCTACGAGCATTTTCTCGTCGACGGCGATGACTTTCTCGTCGACGCGCCGTCGATCGAGCTGACCTACGGCTCGGGGAGCTTCGAGCGCAGCGACGACGGCGACACGATCGAGAGCATCGTGTCGCACTTCGAGCGGCGGTCGAGCAGCTCGGGCGAGCTGTAGCGCTAATCCACGACGCGCGCGCTGGGAATGCGGTCCTCGACGCGCATCTTGCCGGGGATGTAACGCACGAGCCGCGCGGTGTAGTGAACGCGTACGGTCTCGCCGGCGGCGACCTCGACGCTGACCTCGTTTCGCCCGGCGCGGCGCGCGAACGGCAGCCACGGATACGAGACCTCGACGACGTGGCGGCCGGGCGCGACCGGGATCGCGTGCGTGCCCCAGCCGCGCCGCACGACGGCGCCGTCGATCGCGATCGTCGCCTTGACGAGCGCGTAGAGGTACGCGAACGGCGAGTAGCCCGCCACCACCTCGATGATCGCCTGTTCCATGGTGCCATCGTAACCGCGTTGCTCGGCCGGCGAGTCAGAACGAGACGCCGAAGCCCAGTCGCTCGGTCGTCAGCGTCCATGTGCCACCGAATCCATCTGCTCCCTGGTCGATCTCGACGAGCCCGAACAGTGAAGCTCGCCGCCGCGCAGGTGATCGATCTCCTCGAACGCATCGGCCGCCGCTCGCGGCGGTTGTCGCCGGGATCGGTCGGGAGCGACCACGCGCGCCTCACCCCCCGTCCCCGTGGTACGCCACGCCCATGCCGGGCCCGTTGCTTCCGCGAGCTCCGATCGATGAGGTCGTGTTCAGCTTCGTGCTGAGCACGCCGACGGGTCTGGACGCAACCGAGGCCGGCTTGTACCTCGCCGAACGAACGGACCGCTTCCCGCGGCACGAGGTACACGAGCCGATCGTGAACGTGAACGAACCCGGCTGGATCGAGATGCCGCCGCCGGTCCGAGTCTGGCTTGTGAGCGCCGACGATGGGTGGTTGGTTCAGCTCCAACGCGATCGCTTTCTCGCGAACTGGCGCAAGCGTGGCACTGCTGCTTATCCGGGCTTCACGCGCAGCGGCGGCGCGATGCAGTTCGCGCTCGACGAATTTTCACGTTTCCAGGCGTTCTGCCAGCGAATTCACGGTGGCGAGAAGCCCGTTGCCGCAACCGTCGACGTGTCGAAGATCGACCTCCTGGTTCAGGGTCGCGAATGGCACGAGGTCGCAGAAGCACTTGAGATAGCGCCGGCCTTGAAATCGGCGGCCCGGTGGTTCTCGAAACCGCCGACGGAGAACATCGCAATCCACACACAGGAACAGATCGGCCCGGTCACCCTCGTGACGTCGATTGCGCCGGCGCGCCTGAGAGCGAACCCTCTGATGGCGGCGTTTCGGCTAGAATTTAGGGCGGTGCAGCCGGCGGGTGAAGATTTGGCCGCGCAGTTCACGGCGATCAACGCGATGCTCAACGATGCGTTTGGTCGCGTCATCCCCGACTATGCTGCGAGGTTCGCGTGAGCTTCGACGGCGGCTTCAATGGCCGTGGCTCGTCCACACTGGGTGACGTCGTGGAGGGAACCATGGGTGCTGCGCCGCAGAAGCCCGCGGTGCGGCGACGGCAACGCAAGGGCGAAGCAGCGACGGTCGACCTCGATCTCACGCGCGATACGCTCGAGCCGTCCACGGGCTCCGTACTCGTCGATACACTCCTCGATCAGACGGTTGTCGTCGAGGGCGATGTCCGCGGTTTCTTGCACTGGATGAGACAACGAAACCTGGGCCCGCTCGTATGGGCCATCGCTGAGCGATTCGCGATGGCGATTAGCGCAGCGACGGTGAAAATCTCGCTCGAGACCGATCTCGAGGAGGACTACACCGCCCAGCGCATCATGCTGATAGGCGTCGTCGGCGCACAGGACGAGCATGCGCTCGACCGGTTGCTCGAGTTCACCGCATCGCCGTGGTGGCTGGGGATCGTGCGGGGCACGAGAAACGAGATCGTCGTCGACATCGAACGCGGATAACGACGATGAACGACTGGGCCGGGTTCCTCGCGCTCGCGCGCTCTCTCGCTGAGGCCCCGCCTGCCGAAGAGGCGAAGCATCGCTCGGCGATTTCTCGCGCCTACTATTCGGCCTACAACGATGCGCGCAGGTACGTTCGGGAACGGGACCTCGCATTCAACTTGTCGAGGTACGACTCCCAGCACGACAAGGTCTGGGCCTGGTTCGCGAGTACGTCGGGCGCGCTTACGCAGGTCGCAACGCTAGGTCAGGGGCTTCGCAGGAAGCGGAATCAGGCCGACTACGACGTTTACGCGCCGATGCCGAACGTGAAGTACGAATCTGGCGATGCCGTTCAGAAGGCCAACCGGATCCTCACGATCCTCGACGGGTCGCGAGGCCCGACCAGGCCGCCGCGCCCATAGCAGTCAGAGCATCTCCTCTTCGTGGATCAGCATGGCCATCGGGGTGATGGTCGCGATCATCGACACGACGACGCCCGGCCCGCGTCGCCATTCGCTCGATTTCTCGTCGGAATTTCGTGGGCGCTGTAGGGATTGAACCTACGACTTATTCCGTGTGAAGGAATCACTCTCCCGCTGAGTTAAGCGCCCGAGAGGCACATTCTCTTAGCAATCGCTCCCGGCGGGTGTCAACGGTGACCTGTGATACGAACCGGGCATGCAGCGAAACATCGTGAGGACCGCGGCGGCGCCGGCGGCGATCGGGCCGTATTCGCAGGCGGTGGTCGTGCCACTCGCGGGCGGCCAGCGGATGATCTTCTGCAGTGGGCAGATCGCGCTCGATCCGGCGACCGGCGCCCTCGTCGAAGGCGATGTCGCGGCGCAGGCCCGGCGCGTGCTCGATAACCTCACGGCCGTGCTCGCCGCGGCGGGCGCGTCGCTGGCCGACGTCGTCAAGACCACGATCTACCTCGCGAGCATGGACGACTTCGCCGCCGTCAACGCGGTCTACGGCGAGCGGTTCACGAGCGAGCCTCCGGCGCGCGCGACCGTGCAGGCGGCGCGGCTCCCGAAGAACGCGCTGGTCGAGATCGATGCCATCGCGATCGCCGGATCGTAGCCATGTCGAGCCAGCATTCGATCGAATCGGTGCTCAACGAGACGCGTAGCTTCGCGCCGCCGGCGGCATTTGCCGAGCACGCGCGCGTCAAGAGCTTCGCCGAATACGAGCGGCTGTATCGCCGCGCGGCCGATGATCCCGAGGGCTTCTGGGCCGACATCGCGGCCGAGCTCGCGTGGGCCGAGCCCTGGCAGCGCGTGCTCGACTGGGACTTGCCCGACGCGAAGTGGTTCGTCGGCGGGCGGCTCAACGTCAGCGTCAACTGCCTCGACCGCCACGTCGCGAGCGCGCGCAAGAACAAGGCCGCGATCCTGTTCGAAGGCGAGCCCGGTGACACGCGCGTGCTCACCTACGCGCAGCTGCACCGCGAGACGTGCAAGGCCGCGAACGCGCTCGCCGAGCTCGGCGTGCGCGCCGGCGACTTCGTCGCGATCTACCTGCCGATGATTCCGGAGGCCGCGATCGCGATGCTCGCGTGCGCGCGGCTCGGCGCGCCGCACACCGTCGTGTTCGGCGGGTTCTCGGCCGAGGCGCTCGCCGATCGCATCAAGGATTCGCGCGCGAAGGTCGTGATCACCGCCGACGGCGGCTGGCGGCGCGGCGCGATCGTCCCGCTCAAGGACAACGTCGATCGCGCGGTCGAAGGCACGACGGTCGAGCGCGTGCTCGTGGTCCAGCGCTGCAAGAACGAAGTTGCTTGGCACGCGCGCGACGCGTGGTGGCACGACACCGTCGATCGCGCGTCGCCGCGCCACGAAGCGCACAGCTTCGACGCCGAGCACCCGCTGTTCTCGCTCTACACGAGCGGGACGACCGGCAAGCCGAAAGGCATCCTGCACACGACCGGCGGCTACCTGGTCGGCGCGAGCTACACGACGCGCATGGTGTTCGACCTGCGCGACGACGACATCTTCTGGTGCACCGCCGACATCGGCTGGGTCACCGGCCACAGCTACGTCGTCTACGGGCCGCTCGCGAATGGCGCGACGGTCGTGATGTACGAGGGCGCGCCGAACCAATCCCGCGCGCCGGCGTTCGCCGGCGGCGCTCCAGCTGGGCCCGCGCCCGATCGGTTCTGGGACATCATCGCGCGCTGGGGCGTGACCGTGTTCTACACGGCGCCGACCGCGATCCGCGCGTTCATGCGCTGGGGCGACGAGTTTCCCGCGAAGCACGACCTGACGTCGCTGCGGCTACTCGGCTCGGTCGGCGAGCCGATCAATCCCGAAGCGTGGATGTGGTACCGCAAGACGATCGGCGGCGATCGCTGCCCGATCGTCGACACGTGGTGGCAGACCGAGACCGGCGCGATCATGATCTCGCCGCTGCCCGGCGCCACGCCGACCAAGCCCGGCTCGGCGACCCGCCCGCTGCCCGGCATCGCCGCCGATGTCGTCCACAAGGACGGCTCGCCGTGCGTCGCGAACGAGGGCGGGTTCCTCGTGATCAAGCGACCGTGGCCGTCGATGCTGCGCACGATCTTCGGCGACCACGAGCGGTTCGTGAAGACGTACTTCGGCGAGGTCCCAGGCGTGTACTTCGCCGGCGACGGCGCGCGCAAGGACGACGACGGCTACTTCTGGGTGATGGGCCGCGTCGACGACGTGATCAACGTCGCGGGCCACCGGCTGTCGACGATGGAGGTCGAGAGCGCGCTGGTCTCGCACCCGAAGGTCGCCGAGGCGGCGGTCGTCGGCCGGCCCGACGACCTCAAGGGCCAGGCGATCGTCGCGTTCGTGACGCCGCGTGCCGGCGTCGCGGCCGACGACGCGCTCGCCAAGATCTTGCGCGAGCACGTGAGCGAGCAGATCGGCGCGCTCGCGCGGCCCGAGGAGATTCGCTTCGCCGAGGCGCTGCCGAAGACGCGGTCCGGCAAGATCATGCGGCGCCTGCTGCGCGAGGTCGCGAGCGGCAGCAAGGCGCGCGGCGACACGACGACGCTCGAAGATCAGAACGTGCTCGAGCGACTCGCCCAGTCGTTCGCGCAGGACGAATAGCGTCAGCCGCCGAGCGCGCGCGCGATCGTCGCGAAGCACTCCTCGTGCGGCTTCGCGGCGTACCAGCCGGCGACCGTGTGGCGTAGCTCCTTCGCGCGGTCGTCCCGGCGCACGAGCCGGTCGCCGTCGATCGCGTAGACGACCGGGAACAGCGCGGTCTGGACCGCGGCGTCGCCCCACGCGAGCGGCTCCCACACGACGAGCTCGCTCGCGCCGTCGTGGTCGAGATCGGCGAGCCACGGCATGCGGCCGAAGCCGTCGGGCGTGCCGCCGAGCGCGCGGATGCCGACGGTGGAAGCCGGTAGGCACGCGAACCTCGTCGGCGTGCCGTCGACGGCCAGTCCGAGCGCGAACAGGTGCTCGGATCCGTTCGGGCCGTCGATCACGAGGCGGACGCGCCGGCCGTCGTGCGTGCGGCCGGACTCGCAGCCGCTGCACGCGGCGGAGTCGGTCACCGTCGCGACGAATCCGGTCGGGCAATCGTCGCCGCCGCCGGCCGGCGTCCACGCCGCCAGCGCGATCACCGGCGGGGCGACCTCGTCGATCTCGTCGCCGCGCAGGTGGCAGGTCTCGTCGCCGCGCGGCGACGGCACGACGAACGGCTCGAGCCGCGGCGCCGGCGCGCTGGTCACCGAGTTCGCGACCGGCGAGCCGTGCGCCGGTTGCGGTGGAACGACGCCGGGTGCGCCGCACGAGGCGACGATCGCGATCGCGGGCAAGCTCTTCAACATGAGATGACGACGCGCGACCGCGCGGGTTTGTTCATCGCGCGGGCAGGTATACATCGACGACCGTGCCGGTGTGAACGCCGGTCAGGTCGCGCCACGTGATCCGTGCACGGGGGCCTTCGCAGTTACCGCGGACATCGCAGCGCGCGTCGGCCTTGGCGGCGAGCGAGATCGCGACCACCGAGCGCGCGAGCGGCTCGAGCTCGTCGCCGCGGCCGACGCCGTCGCGATCGCGATCGAACCACAGGACGAGCGACGCGAACGCCGGATCGCGCGCGTCGATCACGCCGTCGCCGTTGCCATCGAGCGCGGCGAGCGCCTCGAAGCCGTTCGTCGCGGTCGTGCCGCCGGGCAGCACGCTCGAGGAGCCGAACAGCTCGGCGCCGCTCGTGATCGCGCCGTCGCCATCGCGATCGAGCGCGATCCACGGCGTCGCCGCGGTCGGCCAGTCGGTCGCGGTCGGCGCGCCCGGCGAGAACGCGAAGCGCGCGCCTTGCGAGTACGCGACCGGCGCGTCGTCGAAGGACACCGCGAGCGGGGTCTCGCAGCGCTCGACCTTGTAGGGGCCGCACAGGTCGCTGCCATAGCCGCGGCCGCCGCGGCATTTCTGATCGACGTACTTCTTCTGCTCGTCGCTGAGCTTCGCGCGCCACTCGGCGCGCGTCGGCTCGTGATACGGGATCTCCTTGCCGTTCGCGTCGTGAGGCAGCGGCAGCATGCCCTTGCACGGATCCGGTTTCGGAGGCTGCGGGACATGCAACGGCCCGATGTCGCCGCACCGGGCCTGGTAGTCGCGCGGGTGCGCACTGCAGAACTCGGAGACGCGCAGCTGATCGTCCTGGCTCAGGTTGTGGAGCCAGTCGAAGTACCTGGAGTGGTCATCGCCGAAATACACTTCGGGGACCGGTAACCGATGGGGGCCAGACAGCGCGGGCGCGGCGAGCGCGCAGACGGCGAGCAGCGGAGCGAGTGTTCGCATCACGATCGCTACGCGCGAGCACGCGTCACGATCAAATGAAGCAGCGCGATGAAGCGATCGGGCTCGTCGATCGACAGCGCGATGCGACAGCTGGTGCGGCGTCGGCCTAGCAGGCCGTGCAGCGTGACCGGCTCGCGCAGGTGGAGAATGACATTCGGCGTGAGGATCGACACGTCGAGTGAATTTTCGGCGGTCGTCGTGCGCTCGACGCGCGCGATCGCGGCGCGCGCGATCCGGCCGCGCCAGCGCACGCCGACGCGCAGCTCGATCGCATCGGCGCCGACGACGACGCCGCCATGCCGCAGCGCGAGCGCGTCCCCGACGAACCAGATCGCCCCGTACAGCGACAGCGCGGTCGCGATCCACGCGGCGGTCGGATGCCCGAAGCCGACCAGCGCGACGTGCACGACCGGCGTCTCGACGAGCGTCAGCGCGACCAGCACGCCGGCGTAGAGCGGCCAGCCGTTCGCGCGATGCACGGTGAACGTGCGGGCGTCGCGGCGCGGCGCGCGCCAGCCGGCGATCGCGTGGCCGAGCACGCGGAGCTCGCTGGTCAGTAGCTCCGTGACGCGCCCGCCACGGCCAACCACCATCGCGATCGCGAACGCCTCGATCACCGCGGCGCTCGCGATACTCGCGTGCGCGCCCGCGAGCAGGACGCGCGCGGCGATCGCGCCGGCGAGCGCGACGATCGTCAGCACCCAGCGCGGCAGGTGGCCGCGGCGCACCGCGATCAGATACACCGCGAGCGAGCACGTCACGGTCAGATCGAATGCGGCCGCGACCGGCACCGCCGGGCGATCGACCGTCGCGACGATCGCGAGCACGGTCGCCCAGATCGCGGCGGCGACGCCGAGCGCGGCGAATGCGGGCGCGCGGCGGCGAGCTGCGGTGGCCATGCGCGTTCGATGCGCGCTACGGCGCCGGCGTTGCAGCCGATCCCGCGGCGTCGCCGTCGAGCAGCGGATCGGGCTCGGTCTCCTCGAGGTCGTCCGGAATCGTCGGGTGCACGACGGCCGGGGCGTCGGCCGGCGGCGCGGTCGCGGCCGGGGTCTTCGCGGTCTTCGCGATGTACTTGCAGATGAGCCCGACGACCTGCTCGTGGGCCTTGCGCACGTACGCCTTCGCGAGCGGCCGGTCGCCGTTGGTCACGATCGAGAACGCGAGCGGCCGGGCCGGGTCGAGCGCGAGCACGCCCGACAGCGCGATCACGGTCGACAGCGTGCCGGTCTTGCCGTACAGCCGGCCGCGCACCTCGGGCGTGCGGAAGCGATGGCCCAGCGTGCCGTCGTTGCCTCCGACCGACAACGAGTCGACCCACGCGCGGGCCAAGGCGGGATCGACGTCACTCGTGAAGCCGGCGGCGCCGCGCACGACCGAGACGAGCTCGCGGGTCGTGATCCGCGTCTTGTACGACAGCCCGGAGCCGGTATCGAGCGTGGCATCGCCGCGATCGACGTGCGCGTGCCTCGCGAGCCAGCCGTACATCGCGTCGAGCGCGAGCTCCATCGACGGCGCCTCGCGCTTCGCGATCGCGGCCGCGCTGATGATGACGCGGTCGGCGAGCCAGTTGATGCTCCACTTGTTGACGTGCGCGACGATCTCGGCGAGCGGGGCCGACTGGTGACGCGCGAGCTCGATCGGCAGCGTGCCGGTGAGCGTGGCGTCGCTGATGAAGTCGCCGAGCTCGGCGACCGCGACGTCGCCCTTGATCGCGACGCCGTGCGCGCGCAGCGCGGCGCGCAACAGGTGTGCGGCGGTCTGCGCGCGCTCCGGCACGAGCAACGAATACGTGGTCTTGCTGCCCTTGCCGATCGCGCCGGCGATCGCGAGCTGGACGCGCACGTGGCCGGCCGCGTCCTTCGTCGTCGTCGTGGTGTACGTGAGGTGCGCGCGCGCCGGCGCCTTGCCGGTCTTCGCGGCGACCTGGAACGTGACGAGATCGAAGCCGGGCGGCGCGCTCGCGATCGCGGGCTCGCCGGCCGGGCCGGCCGTGACCTCGATCGGCACGACCGCGCGGAAGATGCCGTCGCGCGTCGCGTCGCTGCCGATCACGACGTCGCCGTCGAGCTGCTTGACGCCGCGCGCGGCGATGCCGAGCGCGAGCTCGTCGAAGTCGGCGGCGTCGAGCGTGGGATCCCACGAGCCGAGCAAGTAGATCGAGCCGTGGATCTCGCCCTGCGCGTCGGGCTCGGAGCCGAGCACGCGCGTCGCGTAGCGAAAATCCGGCCCGAGCAGCTCGAGCGCGGTCGCGGTCGAGATCATCTTGACGTTCGACGCCGGGTTGAGCGCGTCGTCAGCGTTGACCGCGAACAGCGGCTCGCCCGTCTTCGCGTCCGCGACGTACAGGCCGGTGATGCCGGAGCGGAGCGGCCCGCGCAACAGGCGCTCGATCTGCTTGGCGGTCTCTTCTTCGGCGGTCAGCGGCTCTTCGCGCCGCCCGACGACTTCGCGCGCGGGCCGGAGCTCGCCGGCTCTGCCGACCGCGACGCGGGCGTGCGCGCCGTCCTGACGCGTGGTCGGCGGCCCGGCCGCGGCCGTGCCCGCCAGGAGCACCATGGCCACGACCGTGCGCGAGACCGGCACCATGCTTCATTGTGTACGCGCAGGCCGGCGAAATCGCCACAAAATGTTAGGTTCCGACCCGATGTTGCCGTGTCCACGCGTCGCGTACTTCTGCATGGAGTACGGGCTCGATCCGACCTTCCCGATCTATGCGGGAGGGCTCGGCATCCTCGCCGGCGATCACATGAAGTCCGCCGGCGATCTCCATGTCCCGCTGGTCGGCATCGGCCTGTTCTGGGACGAGGGCTACACGCGCCAGGTCATCGGCGCGGGAGGGGCGATCGAAGACCAGTACCCCAAGACGCCGCGCGACGCGCTGCGGCGCGTCGATGCCCGGGTCGAGGTCACCGTGCGCGGCAAGCGCGTCCCGCTGCGCGCCTGGAAGGTCGATCGCTACATCCGCTCGACGCTGTACTTGCTCGAGCCCGAGCGCGAAGAGGACCGCTGGATCACGCAGCGGCTGTACGGCGGCGCCGCCGAGGAGCGGCTCGCGCAGGAGATCGTGCTCGGCGTCGGCGGGGTGCGGCTGCTCGCGGCGCTCGGCCACGCGGTCGACGTCTATCACTTCAACGAAGGCCACGCGGTGTTCGCGGGGCTCGAGCTGCTGCGCCGGAACACGTTCGGCGGCGGCACGCTGACCGAGCGGCTCGGCAAGCTGCGGCCGCACGTCGTGTTCACGACGCACACGCCGGTGCCGGCCGGGAACGAGGTCCACGATCTGGATCTGGTCCGCAAGATGGACGCCGACCTCGGCTTCGCCGATGCCGAGCTCGAGCTGATCGGCGGCGATCCGTTCTCGATGACGGTGGCCGGCCTGCGCCTCGCGCGGATCGCGAACGGCGTGGCCGAGCTGCACGGCGAGACCGCGCGCGAGATGTGGGCGAACGTCGAGCACGCGGCGCCGATCATCAGCGTGACGAACGGCGTGCACCAGCCGACCTGGCAGGACGCGCGCATCCGCGCCGCGCTCGTGCCCGACAAGCCGCGCGAGCGCCAGGACGCCGACCTGTGGGCCGCGCACCAGGCGATGAAGCACGAGCTGATCGCGGAGGTCGCGGCGCGCGCGAAGATCGCGCTCGCGCCGGATCGGCTCGTGATCGGCTTCGCGCGGCGTGCGGCGGCGTACAAGCGCGCCGACCTGATCCTCGGCGACGACAAGGCGCTGCGCCGGCTGTTCGACCACGGCGTGCAGATCGTCTACGGCGGCAAGGCGCACCCGCGCGATCTCGCGGGCAAGGCGCTCGTCGGCAAGCTGCTCGCGGCCGCGGCCGCGCATCCCGGCTCGATCGCGTTTCTCGAGAATTACGACATGCGCATCGGCGCGTTGATGACGCGCGGCGCCGACATCTGGCTCAACAACCCGCGCCGCCCGCTCGAGGCCTCGGGCACGAGCGGGATGAAGGCGGCGATGAACGGCGTGCCGAACCTGTCGATCCTCGACGGCTGGTGGCCGGAGGGCTGCGAGCACGGCGTGACCGGCTGGAAGATCGGCGACCCCGATCCCGACGACGATCCGTTCGACGAGAAGGACGAGGCCCGCGTCGACAAGCGCGACCGCGAGATCCTGTACCGCGTGCTCGAGCGCGAGGTCCTGCCCGCGTATGCCGAGCGCGCCAAGTGGATCGCGATCATGCGCGCGTCGATCGCGATGTCGCAGTGGCGGTTCTCGAGCGATCGGATGATCGAGGACTACGTCGCGAACGTGTATCAGTCCGGGCGATAGAGGATCTCGCGGCGCTTGCCGCGCCACTCCAGGATCACGAAGTCGCCGATCTGCTCGGCGGTGGCTTCGTCGAGCGTGCGCCTGGGCGTGGCGCGCAGGCACGGGTGATCGCCGGGCTCGACCGCGAGCTCGTGGAAGTGCCAGTGCTCCTCTTCGCGCTGGCCGTCGAGCACGTACGCGTCGTCGAAGCTCCACGACGGCGCGTTCGCGCACGCGATCGGCGAGCCGTCGGGCGAGCGCACCGTGACGCGCCGACGATAGGTCGCGTCGAGGCGCGTGTCGCTGCGCCGCGTGATCTCCCACCACTCGTGCTCGTCGCGCACGTTGCCGTCGCTGTCGAACGAGGTCGCGTCCCACCGCCACGGCCCGACCGGCTCGTAGTGATCCGGCCACGGCGTGGCCGGCAGCGGCCCGACCGCGTCGTCGGTCTGCCACAGCGTCTGGCTGCCGTCGGCCCAGCGCAGGGTGAGCCGGTTGCCGCGCGGCTCGGCCTGGTAATCGCCGAGCTTGCGAAACGCGTGGTCGCACGGCGATGGCTCGGTCGTGTAGGCGGTCTCGTGGACGTCGAAGCCGCGGTCGCCGAGCGAGACGACGACGTCGTACGCGCTGCGCTGCCGGTACCACAGCCGCTGGTTGCACGAGAACGGCACGCGATCGAGCGACCGCACCTCGACGGTGCGGACGTAGCGGCCGATCAGCCGGCCCGGTCCCGCCGGATCGGGGTTCAACCGCCACTGCTCGTCTTCGACGCGCGACGTGGCTTGCTCGGTCGTGTGCAGGATCCACCGCCAGCTGCCGACGAGATCGGGCAGCACGAACGGCTGCGCGGCGGGCGCGGGGCGCGTCGTCGGAGTGCCGGCGCCCGGCGGCTGGCAGGCGAGGGCGAGCGCGAACAGCGCGGCGTGGCGTGCGGTCACCACCCGCCCGGCCGGCGCGCGTACGTGTCGGCGACGATCTTCGCGATCGCGGCGTCCGACAGCGCCTCGGGGCGGCGGTGCGGGCCGCGTTTCGACGGCGGGTCGTACTCCCACGCGACGCGCGCGGTGAGGCGTGCCACCGCGGCCGCCTGCGAGAACCCGAGCCGGAACAGCGTGCCGGCGCGGTCGGCAAGCTCGGTCGCCGCGACCCTCGCGCGCAGCTGCGCGCCGTTCGACCGGCCGGGCGTGCACTCGAACCATTCGAAGGACATGGCGGCAGTATACTCGTACCTGAAGGTGGGGGCCGGTTCGCGGCATTCCCTCCGCTCGAGTTCTTCGTGCTTCGCCCTCGCTCGATCGCTACGACCCCGCTCGTGTGCGCGCTCGCGCTCGCGCTCGCGATCTCGCATGCCGCGCATGCGGACGGCACCGGCGTGATCGCGATCAGCGTGTCGCAGACCGACCGCGGCGCGGTGACCGACGCGATGGTCGCCGCGATCGCGGAGCGCGGACCGCGCCGGCTCGTGCCCGACGCGATCGCGCAGGCGCGCGGCGCGGTCGGCGAGGGCGCGGTGCCGATCGAGGTGCTGGAGCGGTTTCGCCGCGTGCGCGATCTGATCGAGGAAGGTTGGCGCGCGTACCTGCGCGTGTCGTTCGAGCTCGCCCAGTCGCGGCTGGCGGTCGCGCGGACCGAGGCGGAGAGCATCGCGGCGCTGCCCGGCGGCGCCGAGCTGTACGCCGACGCGTCGCTCCGGCTCGGCATCGTGCTCGGCCAGCTCGGCCAGACCGCGGAGTCGCAGGCGGCGATCGCGCTCGCGCTCGCGCTCGATCCCGATCGGCCGATCACGAGCGCCGAGTTCTCGCCCGACGTCATCTCCGCGGTGAACGCGGTGCGCGCGGTGACGCGGCCGACGACCGAGGCCACGATCGACGTCACGCCGGCCGGCGCCACGCTGTCGATCGACGGCAAGGACGCGGGCGCCGGGCCGAAGCTGCAGGTCGCCGTCGGCCAGCACGTCGTCGTCGCGCGCGCGCCGGGCTTCGTGTCGCGCGCGCTGGCGATCGACGTCACCGGTCCGACGTCGGGCGCGCACATCGCGCTCGAGCCCGACACCGCGTTCGCGCGGCTCGACGGCGGCGCGCGCGCCGGCCTGCCCGATCCCGACGCGCAGGAGCTCGTCGACGCCGCGATCCGGTTCGCCGATCTCGACGAGGTCGTCGTCGTCGCCGACAGCGATCGCATGGGCGGCGAGGCGCTGCTCGTGCAGCGCTGCGCCGGGTTGCCGGCGCGCTGCACCGCGGTCGTCGAGCTCGGCTACGGCGATCGCAGCGGGCTCGCCGCCGCCGCGCACGAGGTGTGGCAGGCGGTGCGCGCGGCCGATCTGCGCTATCCGCCGAGCGTGCTCGGCGACTCGCGCGTCGCGGGCGAGAAGATCGTCCATCATTGCGAGGTTTGCCGCAGCCCGTGGCTGTGGACCGGCATCGGCGCGGCGGTGCTCGTCGGGACGATCACGGCGGTCGCGGTCGCGACCGCGAGCAAGCCGGCGCCGATCGTATCGACGAATCCGGGCGGCTACGTGACGCGCTAGCGAACCGGTCGAGCAGCCGGCTAGAACTGCGCGAACAGCGGCTTGGTGTCACCGGCCGCGAGATCGACCGCGAACGTCTGCGTGCGTGGCGGCGCGTTCTCCGGCGAGTACACGAAGCGAACGGTGTGGTGACCGGCGGGCACGGGTTTGCCGTTGATCGGGGTGCGCCCGTAGGACTTGTCGTCGATGAACACCTCGGCCCACGGATCGGCACCGAAGCTCAGCGTCGCGATGCCGGTCGCGACGGGCGCCGCATCGACCCGCACGACCGCGACGCCGGCATCGACGCGCAGCGGTGGATGCACGATCGCGATCGCCGCATCGGGCGGCGGCACGGGCGGGGCATCGGGCTCCAGATCGGCCGCGTCGATCGGTGGCGTCGGCGCGTCGCGCGGCGCGGGCGGCACGACCGACTGCGCGGCGGCATCGAGCTTCATCGCCGTGGCCGCATCCTCGGCGAGCACGGCCCCGCGCCCGCGGAAGAACACGTAGATCGCGGCAGCGCCGAGCGCGAGCGCGAGAAACGCCGCGACGACGAGCATCCTGCGGCTCGGGGGCTCGCGCGGGATCGACAGCCGCGGCGCGATCTTCCCCGCGCGCGACTCCGCCGTCTCCTCGGGCTGGCGCGCGGGCGCGGGCTCGGGGTCGATCTTCTCCTCGACGTAGCCGAGCCGCGGCTGCGACCGGCTCGGGTTCGTGATCGGCCGCGCCTTCGAGCGCGCCGCGTCCTCCTCGGCCATCGCGACCGGATCCGGCCGCTCGCCGTCGTCGTCGTCGTCGTCGTCGTCGTCGTCTGCGGTCGGTCGCGGGATCACCGAGGTCGTCGGCGGCGCCGGTGCCGGCGGATTCGCCAGCTCGAGCGCCCCGGCTTCGCCGGGGTGCGCCGCCTCGCGCAGCGACGCGGAGTTGCGATCGAGCATGCCCTGCAGCTCGACGTGGGTCGCGAACGTCTGGTGGCGATGCGGGCGCTTGCCTTTGGCTTCGACCGCGGCGCCGCTGTCGCGATCGCGCGGCACGACGGCGGTGCGCGGGCCGCTCGGGACCGGGCGGTCGTCCGCACCCGGTTCGTGCGCGGCCGCCTCGAGGTGCGTCGGCAGCCGCCGGGTCTCGGGCGGGCAGAACTTCGCGACCAGCGCCGCGGCCTCGCGCGGCCCCGGCGTCGCGTCGAGCGCGTACAGGTAGCGGTTGAGCGCCGCGAGCATCTCGCCGGCGCTCGCCCACCGCGCCGCCTGATCGCGCTCGAGCGCGCGCATCACCACCTCCTCGAGCTTGCCCGCCACCTCGGGGCGCCGGCTCGACGGCCGCGGGATCTCGCCGCGCAGGACCGCCTCGAGGGTCGCGTCGGGCTCGGCGCGCGCGAACAGGCGCTCGCCGACGAGCATCTCCCAGCACAGGACGCCCGCCGAGAACACGTCGCTCTGCGCGGTCAAGGGCTCGCGCCGCACCTGCTCGGGCGACATGTACGGGAACGATCCGGTCGGCGCCGACTGCGTGCCGGCCTCGCCGGGCTCGCCGAGCGCGACCGCGATGCCGAAATCGACGAGCTTGACCTCGCCGTCGCGCGACAGCATCACGTTGCGCGGCGACAGGTCGCGGTGGATCACGCCTTCGCCCTTGCGATGCGCGTAGTCGAGCCCCTCGAGGATGCGCGCGCTGATCCACGCTGCCAGGCTCGGATCCATGCGCGCGTCGCGGCCGGCCATGGTCTCGGTCAGCCGGTACAGCGTCGGGCCATCGATGTACTCCATCGCGATGAAGTACGTGTCGTCGATCACGCCGAGCTCGTAGACCGGCACGATGTTGCCGTGCGCGAGCGTGACGAGCGTCTTGGCCTCGGCCACGAACAGGTCGACGAAGTGGCGCTGGCCCGTCAGCTTGGGATGGATCTGCTTGATGACGAGCTGCTTCTCGAACCCGCCCGGGCCGATGAGCTTGCCGAGGTAGATCTCGGCCATCCCGCCGGTCGCTAACTTCTCCGTCAGGTAGTACTTGCCGAACGCGGCCGGCAATTCTTCCATTACCCGCAACCAGCGTATCATGTGCGCGTGATCGCTCGGGTCCTCGTGCTCGCCGCACTAGCGGCCTGTGGCGATCCGGCGGCCCGTATCGAGCTCGCGCCCGTCGACCTGCCAGGTAACTGCGGCAAGCCGGCGCGCGCGCACGTCACCGGCCTGGACTCGATCGCGTATCACGAGGGCACCGCGGTGCTGCAGACGCTCGATCCGGACGCGTCGGCGAGCGTTCCGCTCGCGGGGCTGCCGAGCGATACCGAGCAGCTCGGCATCGAGGTGGTGGGCGCGAACGGCGTGGTCGCCGCCGGCAAGACGATGCCGCTGTCGCTCGACGCGCTCGCGAACGGCGCCGTGGTTCCGATCGTCGTGCTCCCGCTGCAGGGCTTCTGCGAGACCGTGGGTGCGCCGATCTCCGCGCGCACGGCGCCGGCGGTGGCGGTGGTCGGCAACGGCGTCCTGATCGTCGGCGGCCGCGACGCGACCGGCGCAGCGCTCGCGACCGCCGAGTACTACGACGCCGGGACCACCACGTTCGCCGACGTGCCGGTGCCGCAGGGGCTGCTCGACGCGAACGGCTTCGTCGACGTCTCGGTCGGCGTGCTCGACGACGGCACCGCGCTCGTCACGACCGGCGAGCACGTCGGGCTCGTGTTCGATCCCGTTCACGTCGCGTTCGCGAAGTCGTTCGCGTTCGAGCAGCGCATCGGGCACGCCACGATCGCGTTCGACGCGAACGACGTGTTGATCGCGGGCGGTTGCGAGGACGTGATCGGGACGACGTGCGGCACGCCCGTACAGAACGTCGAGGACTACCCGATCGCGAAGCTCGAGCAGGGTGACGGCGAGGGCGCGGTGGTCGCGACCCAGAAGCTCCGGGTCGTCACCGCCGGCGGTCCGATCTTCGACCTCGGCGAGCAGGTCGACGGCGCGCGCGGATTCTTTCTCGGCGGCGGCTTTGCGAGCTCGTCGAGCGGAGACGTCGTCGAGTGGTCCGGGACCGACACGCCGATCCAGGACCTGCATGCCCAGGTGCTGCCGCTCGTCGGCGGCCAGGTGCTGAGCGCGTTCGATCCCGATGGCTCGCCGCAGACCGGAGACACCGGCGTGCTCGCGCCCGGCTCCACGACGCTGGTCGCGGTCGCGACCGGCCCGACCAACGACATGCAGCGCATCGTCGCGCTCGAGGACGGCAGCGTGCTCGAGGTCGGCGGCGACTCGCTCGGCGCGATCACGCAGTACATCCCGATGACGAACGCGTGGGCTCCGGTCATCACCGTCCTGCCGGGCGATCCCGCGACGGGCAACGCGGTGACCCCGCCGGCGCTCGACGCGCCGACCCTCGCGCGACTCCCCGACGGCAGCGTGCTCGTGCTCGGCGGCAATCCGCCGTCCGCGCAAGCGTGGCTGTACCGGCCGTCGCTGGTGGGCGCGAGCACGGACGTCGTCGGCTACAACGACGCCGGCCACCCGGGCATGCTCGTCCCGAGCAATCCCGCCGCGGTCTCGTCGTACTCGCCGCTCGTGCTGGTCGGCACCGACAGCCAGGCCGGCGCGCGCGCGCTGCTCGGGGGAACTCTGACGACCAACGGCACGGTCACGGCGACCGTGGAGGTCGCGCCGGGTGGCGGCGTCGCGCTGATCGCGCAGCAGCGCGGCCCGGGCCGCGCGTTGATCGCCGACTTCGTGCCGGGCATGCCTCCCACGATCACGCGGCAGGACGGCACCACGCAGACCACGACCTGCACGGGCTCGACCGCCGTGCCCGCGTTCCAGAACATGATCGCCGTCGACCTCGCGCTCGCGATCTCGGGGCAGACGGCAACGGCGATGCTGTCGGGCACGCCGATCTTGACGTGTAGCCTGGCCGGCGATCCGGACGCCTCGGATCGCGGCGCCTGGGGCATCGCGGCCGAGGGCAGCGGCGCGCAGGTGACGATCGAGACCCTCGGCCTGCAGCGCTAGCGACCGCGTGTTACCGTCGGCGCCGTGAACCGGCTCGTCGCAGCGCTGGGGCTGGCGCTCCTGCTCGCGGCGCCCGACGCGCACGCATACGAGTTCTGGCTGCACGCGCAGACGATCGGCCAGGCCTACGACGTGCCGCAGTACACGCTCGCGGGGCCGTACCTGTTGCTCGGGCGGCGCCGGATCACGCAGACGCTCGCGCTGCGCATCGACGACGTCGGCGATCTCGCGGCCGAGCGGCGCAAGTCGCGGCTGCCCGAGCGCGGCCTGCGGATCTCGCTGCAGATGTACCTGCGCGTCGATCACGACTTCGGCGACTTCACGTCGGGCCAGATGATCCTGCCCGGGCCGGTCGTGCGCGACGCGCTCGATGTGATCCCCGAGCTCGGCGAATCGGTCGCCGCGCTCGATTTGATGTACGGCTACGTCCAGCTCGACGGGCTCGTCGACGATCGCCTGCGCATCCAGCTCGGGCGCGTGCTCGCCGACGACGGCTGGGGCACGACCGCGTTCGACGGTGGCGCCGCGCAGTTCCAGGTCGCCGGTCCGATCCAGGTCGGCGCGAGCGCGGGCCTGCGCGTGCGCGCGAGCTCGCCGCTCGGCAACTCGGCGTACGAGCTCGACGGCACGTCGGGCGCGGGCTGCGAGGAATACATCGCGGGCGCGACGCCGGGCACCGGCAGCTGGCAGCTCATCGATCGCAACCGCACGATCACGAACAACACGCTGTCGAGCGACTACGAGTACTGCCCGCAGCGCGACGTCGCACAGCCGTCGGTCGGCGTCACGATCGCGGCGGTGCGCGCGAAGCACTTCTCTGCCGAGCTCGGCTATCGCCGCACGTGGTCGAGCACGGTCGAGCAGGTCGGCCCGGCGCAGGGCGTCGACCAGCCGACGCAGCCGCTGTATCCGTCGGAATTTCCCGGCGAGCTGCCGGGCAGCGGCGTCGACGAGGAGCGCGTGTACGGCCGCGTGATGGCCAAGCTCGACGCGAACGGCGTCGAGATCGATCCGTACGCCGACGCGCGCTACTCGGTCGTCGGCGCGGTGTTCGATCGCGCCGATGCCGGCGTGCGCGTGCGCGCCGGCGGCAGCGTGATCGAGCCCGCGGTCGAGTACTTCTACCCGACGTTCGACGCCGACTCGATCTTCAACGCGTTCTCGATCGAGCCGACGACCGATCTGCGGCTCGACTATCGCTACGACGATCACGGGCCGTGGCGCGCGACCGCCGACGCGTGGGTGCGTCACTACGGCCACGAGGACGGCGAGCCGTCGCTCGCGGGCGGCGGCGATGCCGGCATCGATCGCGCGATCGCGGGCGGGCTGCGCGCGAAGGTCGACGTGCTCGCCGACGACGGCTGGGGCGGCGCGCGCTTCGGCGGCGGCGGCGAAGCGGCGTGGCAGAACGCGCGCGACCTGTGGCTGCGCGGCCGCGTGATCGTGCTCGGCGTGCGCGACGACGACGCCTCGCTGTACAAGGACTACGTGACGAGCTCGACCGTCGTCAGCGGCACGCTGAAGGTCGCCGACTATGTCGCGGTGCACGCGATCGCCGAGGCCGACTACGACGCGGTCCACCAACTCCAGATGCGCGTGATCGGTGTCCTCGATCTCGCGTTCATGCCGGAGCCATGATGCGGCGGATCGCGTTCATCCTGGTCTTGCTCGCCGGCGCCGCGGTGCTCGCCGACAACGGCTCGGACGGCACCGAGTGGTCGCCGGTCGTGTATCCGACGCAGCGGCTGCCGCTCGTGTTCTCGCACCGCAAACACCTCGCGCGCGGCATGCAGTGCATCCAGTGCCACACGACCGCGGCATCGTCGCGATCCGCGGTCGATAACCTGATCCCGACCGAGGTGCCGTGCCGCGCGTGCCACGCGATCGAGCGCGACAAGCCCGACAAGCAGGCGACGCCGGTCGCGGCGTGCACCGGCTGTCACGCCGGCTTTCAGCCCGATCGGCCCGTGCAGCGCGTGTACCTGACGCCGCCGCCGATCAAGTTCGATCACAGCGCGCACGGCAAGTCGCCGTGCGAGAAGTGCCATGGCGATATCCGCGCGGTCGATCTCGCGACGACGCGCCAGCTGCCGACGATGGCGTCGTGCCTCGAGTGCCACACCGACGGAGCCGAGGAGCGCCACTGCGCCGACTGCCACCTGACGAAGCTCGGCGGCATGATCGAGACCCACTTCGAGTTCGGCACGCTCGAGCCGCGGCGCGACGGCCACGGCCCCGGCTTCCTGCGCGATCACGTCGAGCCGGCGCGCGCGCCCGGCGCGACGTGCACCGCGTGCCACGATCGCTCCGAGTGCATCGACTGCCATCAGGGCACGGTGAAGCCGATGGACTTTCACGTCGGAAACTACCTGCTCGTGCACGCGACCGAGGCTCGGCGCGGCACGCCCGATTGCAGCGCGTGTCACCGCTACGAGAGCTTCTGCGTCGGCTGTCACGAGCGCGCCGGTCTCGGCACGCGCGGGCTGTCGGCGTTCGACGCGAACGATCCGAGCAAGCGCTTCCATCCGCAAGGGTGGTCGTCGACGACGAAGAACCTCGCGCTCAACCAGCACGCGCAGGAGGCGCGCCGCAACATCTCGAGCTGCTCGTCGTGCCACCGCGAAGAGGATTGCCTCGCGTGCCACAGCGCCGAGCCGACGAACGCGGTGCAGGCGTCGCCGCATCCCAAGGACTGGCGCGCGAGCGCGCAGTGCCGCGCGCAGTACCGCGGCAACAAGCGGATGTGCCTGCGCTGTCACATCACGCCGACGCAGATGGGGTGCGACTGGTGACCGACCCGGTACAATCGATCCGGATCGCCGCGGTGCTCGCCGAGCGGCTCGGCGTGCTGATGCGTTCGAAGTCCACCGGCGTCGGCGAGGCCGCCAGAGGCGAGCTCGAGCTACGCATCGGCGAGGCGCAGCAGATCTATCCCGAGATCTGGCGGCATCTCGGCGACGCGCGCGCCGCGCTCGCCGCGAAGGGGCGCGACGTGGCGGCGTTCGACGCGCTGCGCGCGGAGCAGGGCGCGCAGACCGCCGTGCTCGGCATCGACTCGTCGCACTACGTCGGTATGGTCGGCGGCGTCGTCGGCGGCATCGAGGCGAAATCCGCGACGTTCAACCTCGCCGGCCACGCACGCGCCGAGGCAGCATGCCGCGCGCTGATGGCAGCGATGCCCGAGGTCGACTTTGCGGCGCTCGCGCGCGCCGATGCGGAGCAGATCGCGCTCGCGGGCGAGCTGCAGCCGAGGCGCTGGATCGCGATCTTCTCGTGGGCGGCGTCGATCGCGCTGGGTCTGCTGCTGATCGCCGCGGTCATCCTGCTCGTGACGCACCGCTGGTCGCGATCTTCCGAGTACGCGCTCGATCACGAGAACCCGACGATCGACATGACCGAGATCCTCAATGCGCCGCCGCCGCCGCCGAAGCGGCCGAGCTGCGGATGGAGCGATCGGGTCGAGCACCGGCTGGTCCAGACGCTCGGGCTCTATCACGACGACGACTGGAGCTCGCACTGCGCGGGCGGGCTGTTCGGGCACCCCGGCAAGCTCGAGGAAGGCCTGGTGCTCGCGGTCACCGCGCGTGTCGCCAGCGGCGAGATACGCACCGTGCGGGGAATCGCCGTGGAGTACGGCGACCGCGATCTGGTCGTGTTCGCGGCCGCGCCCGATGCCATCGACGCGCTTGCCGTCGCCGATCTCGATCGCGACGGCTCCGACGAGATCGTGTTCCAGACAGCACATGGGATCGTCGTGTCGCGCGTCCGCGACGGCAAGTTCGCCGATCTCGCCGGGCCGCCGGTGATCGATCCTGCCCACCAGCGCGGCCCGTGCAGCGGCACGCTCGCGCCGACCGAGAACGGCGTCGAGCTCGTGGTCGACGCCAGCGCGCGCGGCAAGGACTGCCCGAGCCCCGGCCGCCACGCGCTCGCGCTCGACGGCGATCGGGTCGTGGTGCGATAGCAGCGAGCTACGGCTTGACCGTCCCCATTCGCGTCGGCACCGCGAGGCGCGCGTTGCGCGTGCACACGTCGATCGCCTCGCTGTCGCCGACGGCGAGCGCCTCGGCGAGCAGCCACGACGAGATCGCGTGCGAGAGCGCGTATTCCTTGCGTGTGTTCCACAGCCACGCGGCCATCTGCGTGCCGGTCGTGTACGCGTGCGGGAACGCGAGGCGGCGCAGCTCGAGGCCGCCCGCGGCGATCGCGGCGTCGTAGGCCGCGCGCAGCGCGCACCACTCGCGCCACTCGTCGATCGGCGCGCGGACCTCTCCGGTGCTGCGCCGCTCGGCCCAGCGCGTGAAGCCGGCCTCGAGCGAATCGAGGCGGCCGTGGCGGAGCTGGCGGGCGAGCGCGTCGCCGACCGGGCCGCCCGTCGTGAGGGGCGCGCCGAGCGCGGCAGCGTCGGCGATGCGCGCGAGCTCGTCGGCGGCGGCGCGCGCGACCGCGCGCAGCGCGCGATCGACCGCGCCGAGCGGGGCCCCGGTGTCATCCAACGGCGTCGACGACGCTCCGTCGTCGACGCCGAGCTCGAGCGCGCGGCGCGCGAGCCACGTGCGGATCGCGTCGTCGCCGAGCGCGGCGTCCCACGCGCGCACGGCGTGGGCGAGCGAGCGCGAGCTCGCGGTGCCGGTGACGAGCTCGAGATGCGACGCGATCGCGCGCGGCCACGAGGCGCGCTCGCCCGGCGCGGGATCTTCGACCTCGACCGGCTCGGCCGTCGATTCGATCGGCACGGGCGGCACGGGCGGCCCTGGCGGTGCCGCGATCGCGAGCAGCGCGTAGGTCGCGCGGCGATGCGGCGCGAGCAGCCAGCGCGCGATCAGGTCGGCGCGCGAGACGTCGCCGCCGGTGCGGCGCAGCGCGACGCCTTCGAGCAAGTACGCGAGCGACGTCGCCGGCCAGCGCGCGGCGCGGGCATCGGCGGCGAGCTCGTCCCACGCGCCGCGGGCGACGCAGTCGCACGCGAGCCATTCGCCGGCGAGCTCGCGCACCGCCGGGTGAACCTCGACGACACGTTCGAGCGAGCGCAGGAGATCGCGCGCGGTCGCGTGATCGCAGCGTGCGGCGGCGACGAGCGCGGTGGCCGTGATCTCGGCGTCGCCGAGCGGTGCGCGGCGGTCGCGGCGCGCGGCGAGCCACGCTTCTCCCGCAGGCGTCGGGCGGCCGGCGTGGGCCCACGCGGCGCACACCAGGCCGAGCGCCTCGCTGTCGCGGATCGCGACGCTGCGGCCGATCCAGTACGCCGCGCGCACCGCGCCGAGTCGCACGAGCACGCGGCGCTGCACGATCGGCTGCAGCGCCGGCACGACGAACAGCACGACGATCGCGAGCGCGAGCGGCCACCAGCCGACGCGCACGAACGTCGCCGCGAGCGCGAGCGTGACCGCGACGAGCAGGGCGGCGGTCGTGCCCGCGACCACCGACCACGCGAAGTACCGCCACGTGCGATCGCGCCGCCGCGCGTCGAGCGCGGCGCGGTGGATGCGCATGAAGATGAGGTAGGGCAAGGCGTACATGATCAGGGCCTCGGCCAGAGCGACAGGCCGGGAGCTGCAGACGTCGGCTCGGGCGCCGGAGCCGCTTCGCGCGGCGGCGGCGCGTGGCGCGCCCACAATTCGGCGAGCAGCCGCTGATACGGATCGCGCAGCGCCGCGACCGCGGCGCGCACCAGCTCGGCGGTGCGCGGGCGCGGACCGAGCGGCGTCTGGTACGTCTTCGCTGCGGCGAAGCCGAGCTCGAGCATGCCGAGCAGCTTCTGCGCCTCGCGCTCGAGCTCGAGCCGGCTCGCGTCGGGCGAGAGGCCGAGCACGAAGAACGGATTCTCGGCGAGCTGCCTCATCGCACGCCCGAATCGAAGCCGCGCTTGCGCGCCTCGCTGTCGTCGGGCAAGAGCTGCCACAGCGCCTTGACCACGCGGCGCAGCTCCTCGGTGTCGCCGCGATCGACCGCGGCCTTGCCCTCGGTCACCAGCCGCTGCGCGCGCGGCAGATCGCGCGCCTTGCTCACCTCCGACGCCGCGTCCTCGAAGTACCACTCCCACGCCTCGGGCGTGCGGTTGAACGCGGCCGAGCTCAGCCGGTGCGCGAGCCGCATCTGGCGCTCGAGCTCGGGCGCATCCTTGTCCTTGCGCGCCTTGTCCATCGCGGCGAGCACGTCTTGCAAGAGTGCGCGCTCGGGGTCGGTGCCGTGAAAGCCGACGGTGGAGCTCGCCGTGATCGCGGCCTGGCGCGCGGCGCGCTCGAGCTCGGGCCACTTGCGCGCGAGATCGGCCTCGGCCATGGTCGCGTCGACGTCGATCAGCGCGCGGCGCGCGCGCTGCGCGGCATCGGCATCGCCGCCGTGCGAGGCGTCGATGTCGACCTCGGCCTCGGCGAGCCGCGCCTCGAGCCGGTCGAGCTTCTCGATCACGTGGCCGAGGCCGTGGCGGAACGCGTCGGTGCGCAGCTCGGCGAGCTGGCGGCGCAGGTCGCGCAGCGCGGAGTCGAGCGCGTCGGGCGCGGCGTCGGGCACGAGCAGGTGCGCGACGTGCTCGAACACCTGATCGATCGCCGGCACGAGCGCGCGCGCCGACAGCCGGCCGCCGCGATCGAGCTCGATCGTGACCTCGACCGGCGAGCCGGTCGGCACCGTATCGGCGACGACATCGCCGACGAGATCGAGCGTGCCGACGAGCCGGCACAGATGCGCCTGCGCGAGCTCGCCCTGCACGATCGGAATGCGCAGCACGCTGTCGCGGCTGCCCTTCGCGATCGTCTCGACCGTGTGGTGCGTGAACGTGCGGCGCGCGGGCAGCGGCGCGCCGCGCTCGATGTAGACCTGGACGTGACCGCTCGCGAGCGCGACGCCGATCGTGCGCGACAGCGGCGGGTCGCCGATCGTGAGGCCCTGCACGATCGTGAGCGACGGCGGCGACACCGCGACGCGCTCGCCGGTCTTGCCGGTCGCGACCAGCTCGAACGTGCACGCGCGGCGCGGCAGGAGCGTCACGCTCGCGAGGAACGTGCCGTCGTCGCCGACCGTCGCCTCGCTGCTCGTCCAGCCGTCGTTGCGCTGGAGCTTCACCTTCACCGGAGGCTCGGCGCCGACGAACTTGCCGACGACGTGCGGCGTGAGATCCGCCGACACCGCCGGATATTGCAGCCACACCTGGCGCCCGGCCGCCGGCTCCTTCGGCGCGGCGCGGCCGTCGAGCCCGGCGGTCGCCGCGTACAGCGCGGCGCCTTGCGCGACCAGCGTCATCGGATCGTGGCCCTCCGCGATCGGCGCCTCGAGCCGCGCCGCGACGCGCGCGCGCACGATCGGCATCACGGTCGGGCCGCCGACCAGGACGATCTTCGCGAGCCGGCCCGGCCCGGCATGGAGCGAGGCCGGCTGTGCCCGACTCGCGGGCCCGGAATGGAGCGAGGCGGGCTGTGCCCGACTCGCGGGGACGATGCCGTGCGCGGCGAGCAAGCGCACGCACACCTCGAGCGCGCGATCGACCAGCGGTGTGCACAGCCGCTCGACCGTCGCGCGCGTCAGCTCGAGATCGACCTCGACGTCGGTGCCGTCGATCGACAGCGGCTGGGCGAGCGCGACCTGCGCGCGTTCGCCGCGCGACAGCTCGATCTTCGCGTCCTCCGCGGCGAGCCGCAGCGCGCGCAGCGCGCCGGCGTGCGCGGGGTTCGAACGCGCCGGCACGACCGCGAGCTGGCTCGCGAGGTGCTCGGTGATCGCCCAGTCGAAGTCGCGGCCGCCGAGGAAGTTGTCGCCGTCGTGGCCGACCACGCGCAACAGGCCGTCGCGGGTCTCGAGCAGCGACGCGTCGAACGTGCCGCCGCCGAGATCGAACACGAGCCACGTGCCGGCGCCGTCGTCATCGGCGCGCCAGCCCGCGGCGAGCGCCGACGCGATCGGCTCCTGCAGCAGCTCGACGCGCTCGAACCCGGCGAGCCGCGCCGCCTCCGACGTCGCGGCGCTCTGCGGCAGCTCGAACAGCGCGGGCACCGAGATCACGGCGCGCTCGATCCCGGAATCGGTCAACCCGAGCTGATCGGCGATGTCGGTGCGCAGCGCGCGCAGCACCTCGGCCGACAGCTCTTCGGGCGTTTTCGTCACCCCGGCCGCCGGAAACTCGATCCCGTTGGCGGTGCCCATCAGCCGCTTGAACTCGGTCGCGGTGTTCGCCGGATCTTGCTCGATGAACCGGCGCGCGCGCGTGCCGACCGTGACGCGCCCCTGCTTGTCGACGCGCACGACGCTCGGGGTGACCGTGGCGCCCTGCGCGTTGCGCACGACGCTCACGCGCTCGCCGTCGAACACCGCAGCCGCCGAGTTCGTCGTGCCGAGGTCGATCCCGACGTAGAGCGGCGTCTCGGCCATGCTGCTCAAGCCTAGCACTTCGGACACTTGCACAGCTTCGATATACTTGCCGCGAGGTGCGCGATGTTGAACACCATCATCGACGCCCTAGAGGAACTCGAGACGCATGCTGGCTCGGCAGACTTCGCCGTTCGCTGGCGAGCTTTTCTGCGCGAGTGCGCACTCGCGCTCGCCGATCGGCTACCGCTCGAGGTGCGCCCGTGGATCGAAGCGGCCGACGCGTACGAGCAAGGTGCCATCGACGCTTCCGAGCTCGAGGTTGCTCGCGTCGCTGCGTGGCGCTTTCACGACGGGATGCGCGCGCAGCTCGCGGCGCCGGTGATCGCGGGACTGCGCGTGGTGATGTATCGGCTCTGGCCCGACGACGGCACCGACTGGTTCATGTCCGCGCGCCACTTTCTCGATTTCTTCCTGGAAGCGGGGCTTCCGGTCGAGCTCTTCCATGCGCAGTTGCAACGCCGGTTTGGTGATCTGCTCGCGGGCGCCACCGCTGGCCGATGACGGCTGTTACGGGCACCAGCTCTTGTCGCCGGACGCGATGGCCTTGCACTGCGAGCTGTTGCACCACGACTTGTCCTTCGACGCCACGCCCTTGCAGTCGCTGCCGTCGCACCAGCTCTTGTCGCCGGTCGCCCAGCCCTTGCACAGGTTGCTCGAGCACCACGACTTGTCGTGCGACGCGACGCCCTTGCAGTCGGACGAATCGCACCAGCTCTTGTCGCCGGACGCGATGCCCTTGCAGTCGTTGGAGTCGCACCAGCTCTTGTCGTGCGACGCGATCCCCTTGCAGTCGCCGCTGGACAGGTGCGCGATCCAGCCGTCGCTCCACTGGCCGCCCGCGATCGCCGCAGGCACACCCACCACCACCGCGAACACCAGCGCGACGATGAAGCGCTTCATCAGCGCTGACGGTACACGATAAAGCCGCGCGTGGGGTCGTACGGGCTCACCGCGACGGTGACGCGGTCGCCGAGCACGACGCGGATGCGGTGGCGCCGGACCTTGCCGGCGAGCTTGGCCAGGACCTCGTGGCCGTTGTCGAGCTTGACGCGAAAGTTGCCGCCTTTCGCGATCAACACGACCTCGCCATCGAGATGGACCAGCTCTTCCTTGCTCATTCGCTATCCTTAGCCGGCCTTGAGTAGCACTAACCGGGCGCTAGGAAAAGCGCTTGGCGCCGCAAGGTGATCTACGCTCGCCAGGTGGACCGGCAACCGCCTCGCGCGACGAGCGACGAGATCGACCTCTATATCCGCACGTACTACTCGCTCCTGCGCTCGAGCGGCGACGTGCGCGTGCGCGCGTTCGAGGAGGCGCACCTGTACTCGCGCTCGAGCCTGCACCTCGGCGCCGAGGATCCGGATCCCGACCTCGCGGCGTTCGCGTACTCGGCCGCGCGCTTGCCGGATTGCATGCCGAAGATCCGCCGGATCGTGCTCGGTCAGAGCGTCGCGCAGTTCTCGGCGGCCGGGCTGCCGATCGAGCGCTGGCAGATCGTGCGCACGCGCGGCCGGCGCCGCCCGCTGCGCTGGGACGGCGGCGATACGCTCGCCGCGTTCATCGCGAGCGCGTCCGACATCGACGACCTCGTGCCGATCATGACCGCGTATCAGATCGAGTGGAACAAGCTGCGCGGTCGCCTGATCAGCGCGCACCTCGCCGACGTTCGCGACAACATCGCGCTCGCGACCGCGCTCGGCATCGACGAGGCCGGCGTCGCGCGCCTGCGCGGTGCGCTGGGCCCGCGCTCGGATCAGATCCTCGGCGACCTGGTCGCGCACGAGTGCGACCTGTTCGTGCGCTTGCTCGACGGCTCGTTCCGCGAGTACCAGCGCTCGGCGCAGCGCTGGTGGCACGCGATCGCGCCGCACGTGCCGCCGGGCCGCCCCGTGTACTTCGTGTCGTCGAACAGCCACTCGCTCGCGAATCTGCTCGGCGGCTACGCGCGCGCGCACGAGGGCGAGATCGTCGAGTTCTTGCGCCGGCGCAACTTCGAGGGTCTCGCGCCGCACTACGACGAAGCGCTCGCGGCCAACGATCGCGACGGCGCGACCAACATCCTCTATTACTCGCTGCGCGCGTTCCTGCACGAGCCCGGCGCCACCGGCCGCATGGAGGTCATCCAGGATTTCGACCGCGCGGCCGGCATCCACGCGATCGCCGCGCCCGGCAAGATCGACGTCGACGCGCAGGTGATCGATCTGTCGAAGCTGCGCGCCGAGAACCTCGATCCACGCGTGCGCGTGCCGGGGATCGAGCGGATCGCCGAGAGCCGCGCGGTGCTCGTCAACATCGACTATCCGCTCGGCATGGCCGCGTACCACCACATGTCGGCGGTCTCGCTCGGCGTCGAGGAGCTGCGCGGCGTCTACGTGATGGGCAAGGCCGCGACGCTGAACGGACGCGTCGGCGACGTCATGATCAGCCGCGTCGTCCACGACGAGCACTCGTCGAACACGTACATGCTGCGCAACGCGCTGGTCGCGTCCGACGTCCAGCCGTTCATGCGGCACGGCACCGTGCTCGACAATCAGAAGGCGCTGACCGTGCGCTCGGCGTTCCTGCAGAACCGCGAGTACATGGACGTGTTCTATCGCGAGGGCTACACCGTGATGGAGATGGAGGCCGGGCCATACCTGTCGGCGACGTACGAGGTCGCCGAGCCGCGCCGCCACCCCAAGGACGAGATCGTGTCGCTCGTCGATCGCACGGCGATCGACATCGGCGTCATCCATTACGCGTCGGATACGCCGTACTCGCGGCGGCAGTCGCTGCTGTCGAAGAGCCTGTCCTACTTCGGCGTGGAATCGACGTACGGCTGCGCGATCGCGATCGCACGCCGGATCTTCACGAGCGAGCTCGCGCGGCTGTGAGCGACGAGACCGCCGATACCGTCGTGATCGGCGCCGGCGTGTCCGGCCTCGGCTTCGCGAACTGGTGGCGCGCGAAGCGGCCGGGCGCGAGGGTCGTCGTGCTCGAGGCGGCGGGCGAGCCCGGCGGCTACTGCCGCACCGTCGAGCAAGCCGGCTTCGTGTGGGATTACTCGGGCCACTTCTTCCACTTTCGTCATCCCGAGATCGAGGCGTGGCTGCGCGCGCGGATGCCGGGCGAGGACGTGCGCACGGTCGAGCGCGTCGCGAAGATCCGCTACGCCGGCCGCGACATCGAGTTCCCGTTCCAGAAGCACATCCACCAGCTTCCGCTCGACGAGTTTCTCGAGTGTCTGGTCGATCTGTATTTTCGTCCCACGGGTGACGCGCGGAGCTTCGGGCAGATGCTCTACACGCGGCTCGGGCGCGGCATCACCGAGAAGTTCCTGCGCCCCTACAACGAGAAGCTGTACGCGACGTCGCTCGATCGCCTCGATCCCGATGCGATGGGTCGGTTCTTCCCGCATGCCGACGTCGCCGACATCATCGCGAACATGCGACCGGGCGTCGTGCAGAAGCACGGCTACAACGCGACGTTCACGTATCCCGCCGGCGGCGCGGTCGCGTACGTGCGCGCGCTGCTGCGCGATCTGCCGGCCGATTGCGTCGCGTGCGACGAGCCGGTGACCGCGATCGATCTCGCGACGCGCACCGTGGCGACACCGAAGCGCACGATCGCGTGCCAGCGGATCGTCAGCTCGGCGCCGCTGCCGCAGCTCGCGCGGCTCGCCGGCGTCGCGCACGACGCGGCGGCGTTCACGTCGAACCAGGTGCTGGTGTGGAACCTCGGCTTCGATCGCAAGGGCGCGCGCGACATCCACTGGATGTACTTTCCGGACCCGGCGCGCGTGTTCTATCGCGTGGGCTGGTACGACAACATCCTGGATCGCGACCGCATGAGCCTCTACGTCGAGGTCGGGGCGCCGACCGGGCCGTACGACCAGGCCGCGCTGCGCGCGCGCGTGCTCGCCGACCTCGCGGCGGAACGGATCGTGACCGACCACCGGCTGGTCGCGGAGCATCACGTCGCGCTCGATCCGGCGTACGTCCACATCACGCGCGCGTCGCTCGCCGAGACCGCGCGCGTGCGCGATCTGCTCGCCGCGCGCGGCGTGCACTCGGTCGGCCGCTACGGCGGCTGGACGTATTGCTCGATCGAGGACAACCTGGTCGAGACCCGCGAGCTGGCGAACAAGCTGGCGTGAATGTCGCGATCGTCGCGCCGCGCGGCCGACTCGCGCCGCGCAAGTGACCGAGATCGCGGTGGCACGTTGCTTGATAAGGGGTCCGGCATGCGTTTCGCGTTGCTTGCCCTGATCGTCTCGGCCTGCGGTACCGATGGACGCGGAGCCGTGTCGTTCCCGCCGCCCGACGCGTTCGGCTGCATCACCGGAATGTTCCAGATCGTCGCGCCGGTGGAAGGCCAGCACTACGATCCCGCGCTCGCGGTGCTGATCGACTTCGCCGAGCTCGATCCCGACTTTGGTGATGTCTCGCTGACGATGGTCGACGACACCGGCACGTCGTACGCACAGGTGTCCGACACCGAGGAGGGGCCCAGCCCGGGCGCGGGCAGCTCGCCGTACTACCGCTGGCGCTTCGACTACACGCTCGCGCCGGCACACCGCTACGAGCTCACGGTCACGCCCGACGCGCCGCTGTGCGACCCGCCGAGCACGCCTTCGGTCACGTTCTTCACTTCGTCGCCGTGACCGGAACGCGCGCGACCGCGAAGCCGTGGTCGAGCTGGACGAGCACGTCGATCGACTTGCCGTCGCAGAGCGCCATCGCGGCCCAGGTCGGCGTCGAGGCCGGGTGCGCGCCGGCGGGCAGCGCGTAGAACGCGCTCGTCCCATCCTCGCGCCACGCGCCGAGCACGCCGCCGTGCTCCGTCATCGCGACGACCTTGCCGCCGACCAGCGCGAGCGTCGACTCGTCGGGCGCGTTGCTCGGCATCTCGAGCGTGCGGCACGCCGTCGTGCATACCGCGAGGGCGCGCCGCTCGTGGAGCGAGCGCGCGATCGCGCCCTCGGACGTGCAGCCGACGAGCTCGCCACTGTCCAGCGTGCCGTCGACGCGGCCACCCCGACCGAACCCGACGATCGCGTCGTCGGCGACGACCCACGCGCGATCGCGCGACAGGCACGGCGGCGAGACCTGCTGCGGCGGCAGCTCGATCGACGCGTCGTCGGCGCCGGGCGCGAGCAGGCGCGCGTGCGCCGGGTTGGCCATGCCCTCGCTCCACACCACCACGGCGCGGCCATCGAGGTCGGTGCCAGCGACCGCTTGGTCGATCTGGGCGGTGGTCGTCGTGGCCTTGCCGGCGTGCACGTGCGCGATCGCGAGCCGCGCCGTGCCGCCGTACACGACAATTCCATCGGCAGCCGTGCCGATCGCGGCCGCGATCGTCGCCGGAGCGTCGTCGGATTTCGACGGCGGAAGCGGATCGAGCACGAGCGGCGCGGCGATCGCGCCATCGGGGTCGGCGCTGCCGGCGACCGCGCCGGGACCGCGCGCGAGCGCGGCCCAGCTCGCATCGGGAACGGCGCGCACCTCGCCGGCGGTGACGCGCGTGACGGCCGGCGCGCCGCCGGGGACGAGCGTGACCTGCACGCCATGTCCCGCGGTCGCGCCGAACACCACGATGCCGTGCGCGGACGGGATCGCGTCGACCTCGAGCGAGACCAGCGGCTCGGCGCCGTCGCGGATCGGGATCAGCTGCGCGGCCGGCAGCGCGCGGCCCGCGGTGTCGACCGTCGTCAGCGACGCCGCCGCGCGCAGCGCCACGCGCGCGGTGTCGAGCTCGTCGAGCGCGTCCGGCAGCGGATCGGCCGTGCCCGTGGTCGATGGATCGAGGTGCGCGGCGAACGCCTGCGCCGCCTTGCTCGCGGCGGTGTCGACGCCCTGCCACGCGCGCTCGATCGCCGGGATCCCGGATTCCGGGCCTTCGCCACGCGCCAGCTTGCCCATCATCGCGGTGCAGCTCTTGCGATCCCACGGATCGGGCGACATCTCGCGCACCGCGAGCGCCTCGCGCGTCTTCGACGACGCGGGAGTCTTGCCGAGCACGCACGTGCGCGCCTCGTCGAAGCGCATCTCCCACTTCGCGATCTCGTCGCGCGCGAATCGCAGCCGGCGCGCGGGCATGTACACGCCGACGAAGTAGTAGCCGAGGCCGCCCAGGAGCGCGACGAGGGCCGAGATGATGGCGATCACGCGACGCATGGCTCGCGTCTATAACACTCCGCGGTAAGACTCGCCGTATGCAACGCGACGCTTACATCGACGGCAAGTGGCACGCCACGCGGCAGCGCTTCGCGGTGATCGATCCGTACGACGGCGCGACGATCGCCGAGGTCGCCGATGGCGACGACGCGACGATCGACGCCGCGGTCGACGCCGCGGCTCGCGCGTTCGCGACGTGGCGGCGGCGGCCCGGCGGCGAGCGCGGCAAGCTGCTCGCACAGCTCGCGCGCGAGATGCTCGGCGACGAGCGCGCGCTCGCCGAGCTGTGCGTGCGCGAGAACGGCAAGCCGATGAAGGAGGCGATCGCCGAGGTGCGCTACGCGGCGAGCTTCTTGTCATGGTTCGCGGGCGAGGCCGAGCGCGTGTACGGCGAGCTGATCCCGGCCAGCCACGTCGGCCAGCGCCTGGCCGCGACCCGAGAGCCAGTCGGCCCGTGCGCGCTGATCACGCCGTGGAACTTTCCGTACGCGATGCTCGCGCGCAAGCTCGGCGCGGCGCTCGCCGCGGGCTGCACGGTCGTCGCGAAGCCGGCCGAGCAGACGCCGCTCGGTGCGCTCGCGCTCGCCCAACTCGCCGACGCGATCGGCGTGCCGGCCGGCGTCATCAACATCGTGCCGGCAGCGGACGGCGCGCGTGCCGGCGGTCGCTTGGTGCGCGCGCCGCAGATCCGCAAGGTCGGCTTCACCGGCTCGACCGAGGTCGGGCGCGCGATCATGCGGGCGTGCGCCGACGACCTGAAGCGCGTGTCGCTCGAGCTCGGCGGCAACGCGCCGTTCGTCGTGCTCGCCGATGCCGACGTCACGGCGGCGGTCGCCGGCGCGCTCGTCGCGAAGTTTCGCAACACCGGTCAGACGTGCGTCGCGGCCAACCGGTTCGTCATCGAGGCGCCGGTCGCGCGCGCGTTCGAGCAGGCGCTGTGCGCCGAGGTCGGCAAGCTCCGGCTCGGGCGCGGCAGCGAGCCCGGGATCGAGCTCGGCCCGCTGATCGACGACGACGCGGTCGCCAAGGTCAAGCGCCTGGTCGACGACGCGCTCGCGCGCGGCGCGCGGCTCGTGCTCGGCGAAGCGCCGAGCGGGCGCACGCGGCTGGTCGCGCCGGTCGTGCTCGCCGACGTCACCTCCGAGATGCAGCTGTGGCGCGAGGAGATCTTCGGGCCGGTCGTCGCGCTGCGCACCGCGCGCGACGAAGCCGACGCGATCGCGCTCGCGAACGACACCGACGCCGGGCTCGTCGCGTACGTCTTCACGCGCGATCTGTCGCGCGCGGCGCGCTGCGCGGAGGCGCTCGAGGCCGGCATGGTCGGCGTCAACGAAGGCCTGGTGTCGACCGCGCAGGCGCCGTTCGGCGGCATCAAGCACAGCGGCTTCGGCCGCGAGGGCAGCCGGCACGGCCTCGACGACTACACGCAGTGGAAGTACGTCGCCACCCGCTTCGGTTAGCGCGGCGCGCCGACGGCACATAACGAGGTCGGCAGCCCGGGCCACGTGGGCTACGATGATGCGGTGTCTCCGCGCGCGATCCTGCTACTGGGGCTTCTTGGCTGCGGCAGGATCGGCTTCAGCGTCGCCGGCGCCGCCGTGGAGGCGGGAGACGGCGGAGACGGTGCGGCGGGCCATGACGAGGACGGCGACGGCATCCCCGATGTCGTCGACGATTGTCCACATGTCTCCGATCCCGAGCAGATCGACAGCGACGGCGACGGCGTCGGTGACGTCTGCGATCCCAATCCGACCGTCGCACGCGACCACATCGCGTTTTTCGATCCGTTCGTCGGCCCGCGCAGCGAGTGGACGTTCCTCGACAGCGCGGCGACGTTCGCCGACGACAGCTTGATCGTGGACACGACCGGCAGCGGGCAGGACTTCCTCGCAGAGCTGCCGACGACCGCAGGCCAAGACGACGTGTACACGTTCGGGGCTCACATCCTCGCGATCGAAGCGGGCGCTCAACAACATCTAGCGCTGGGGCTCGGCGAGAACCCGCTGTTTCCAACCCAACCGGCGAGTGGGGCCTACTACCGCTGCGAGATCTGCAACGGAGGGCCGTGTGGCGGCGCGCCGTTCTACGCCCTCACGTACACGACCGACAACGTGTCGTTCACCCACGTGCAGGACGTCACGGCTCAGCCGTTTGGGGTCCTGGCGTTCACGCTCACGTTCCAGCAGGCGGTCCCCACCATGAGTTGCGCGACGACGTTTCCGACGGCGATGTCGTCGCTGAGCGGTCCGGTCCCGAACGGCATCACCCCGGTGTTCGCGGGCTTCAAGATCATCGGCCTCGAGGTCGCCGTCGACTACTTCGTCCAGATTCACAGCGATTGAGAACGCTCTGCCGACTCGCTCGGGGGTAGTTCGAGGCCATACGCGGTATGGTCCGCGTGATGTCAGAAGGTCCTCGCACCGATCGCGCGCCGCGCGATCCTTCGGCGCCGCTGCAAGGCGCGCGCATCGTCGTCGGCGTCGCCGGCGGCATCGCCGCGTACAAGGCGGCCGAGCTCGTGCGCCTGCTCGACAAGGCCGGCGCCGCGGTTCACGTCGCGATGACGCCGCGCGCGCAGGAGTTCGTGCGGCCGATGACGTTCCAGGCGCTGACCCGCCACCCGGTGTTCACCGATCTGTTCTCGCTCACCGAGGAGGCAACGATCGGCCACATCCAGCTCGCCGATCAGGCCGACCTCGTCGTGATCGCGCCGGCGACCGCGAACGCGCTCGCGCGGCTCGCCGCCGGCATGGCCGACGACGCGGTCGCCGCGATCGCGCTCGCGACGCGCGCGCCCGTGCTGGTCGCACCGTCGATGAACGTCCACATGTGGAACCACCCGCTGACCCAGGCCAACGTGCGAAAGCTCGTCGACACCGCGCGCTATCACGTGGTCGGGCCGGGCGATGGCTTCCTCGCGTGCCGGTGGACCGGGCCGGGCCGGCTCGCCGAGCCGGCCGACATCGTCGAGGCCGCGGCGCACCTGCTGGCGCGCCAGGATCTCGCCGGCAAGCAGCTCGTGGTCAGCGCCGGGCCGACGTACGAGGCGATCGATCCGGTGCGCTTCGTCGGCAACCGCAGCTCGGGCAAGATGGGCATCGCGCTCGCGGCGGCGGCGCAGCGGCGCGGCGCGCGCGTGACGCTCATCCTCGGACCGAGCGCGGTGCCGCCGCCGGTCGGCGTCGAGACCCGTCACGTCGAGACCGCGGCGCAGCTGCAGTGGGCGCTCGGCAACGCGAGCGCCGGCGCCGACGCGATCATCATGACCGCCGCGGTCGCCGATTATCGGCCCGCGAAAGAGGCGAAGGAGAAGCTCAAGCGCGGCGAGCTCGGCGCGAAGACCGCGATCCAGCTGGTCGCGAACCCGGATCTGCTCGCCGAGCTCGGCGCGAAGCGCAAAGGTGCGCGCCCGGTGCTCGTCGGGTTCGCGGCCGAGACGCACGATCTGGTCGCGAACGCGCGCGCGAAATTGCGCGCGAAGAAGTGCGACCTCGTCGTCGCGAACGACGTCAGCGAGCCCGCCGCGGGCTTCGCGGTCGACACCAACCACGTCCAGCTCGTCGATCGCGACGGCGTGGTCGACGTGCCGCCCGGCCCGAAGACCGAGGTCGCGCACCGGATCCTCGATCGCGTGGTCGAGCTGCTCGTTACACCAGGATCCCGGGAGCCGGGAACTTCGCGCACAGCTCGCGCACCTCGTTCGCCGTCCGCTCGAGCAGGCCGACGTCGGTCGGCGCGCTGACCACGCGATCGATCCACGCCGCGATCTGCTTCATCTCGGGTTCCTTCATGCCGCGGCTCGTCGTCGCCGGCGTGCCGAGCCGGATGCCCGACGGATCGAACGGCTTGCGCGGATCGAACGGCACCGTGTTGTAGTTGAGCTCGAGACCGGCGGCGTCGAGCGCCTTGGCCGCGACCTTGCCGGGCACGTTCTTCGACGTCAGGTCGGCGAGGATGAGGTGGTTGTCGGTGCCGCCGGTGACGAGCGAGAACCCGCGCTCGACGAGCGCGGCCGCGAGCGCCTTCGCGTTCGCGACGATCTGGTGCGCGTAGCGCTTGAACGAGTCGGTCGCCGCCTCGCGCAGCGCGACCGCGATGCCCGCGGTCGTGTGATCGTGCGGGCCGCCCTGCAGGCCGGGGAACACCGCGCGATCGATCGCCTTTTGGTGCTCGGCCTTGCACATCAGCATGCCGCCGCGCGGGCCGCGCAGCGTCTTGTGCGTGGTCGTCGACACGACGTCGGCGACCGGCACCGGCGACGCGTGCGCGCCGCCCGCGACGAGGCCCGCGATGTGCGCGATGTCCGCGACGAGCAGCGCGCCGACCTCGCGCGCGATCTCGGCGAACGCGGTGAAGTCGATCGCGCGCGGGATCGCGGTGCCGCCGCACCACAGGAGCTTCGGCTTCTCCTTGCGCGCGAGCTCGCGTACCTCGTCGAAGTCGATGCGATGCGTGTCCTTGCGCACGCCGTACTGCACCGCGCGGAAGTAGCTGCCGGTGATCGACACGTTCCAGCCGTGCGTGAGGTGGCCGCCGGCCGGCAGGCCCATCCCCATCACGGTGTCGCCCGGCTTCACGAACGCGAAGTAGACGGCGAGGTTCGCGGGCGAGCCCGAGTACGGCTGCACGTTCGCGTGATCGGCGTGAAACAGCGCCTTCGCGCGGTCGATGCAGGTCTGCTCGACCTGGTCGACGAACCTCTGGCCCTCGTAATAACGCTTGCCCGGGTAGCCCTCGCTGTACTTGTTGGTGAGGACCGAGCCGGTCGCCGCGAGCACGGCACCGGAGACATAGTTCTCCGACGCGATCAGCCGGATCGTGTCGCGCTGGCGCCGCTCCTCGGCGGCGATCAGCTCGGCGATCTCGGGGTCGACTTGCGCGAGCGTGGCTTCGAGAGCGGGGTGCATCCGCGGAGCGTATTGTATAAACGTGCGGTGTACACGCCCTCTCGCGAGGACTTCGTCGCGGCCGCCGCGCGCGGGAACTTGATTCCCGTGTATCGCGAGCTGCTCGCGGACGGCGACACGCCGGTGTCGGCGTACGCCGCGCTCGGTGCGGCCGAGCACTCGTTCTTGCTCGAGTCGGTGGTCGGCGGCGCGACGTGGGCCGCGTACTCGTTCGTCGGCGTCGCACCGCGCGCGGTCGTGCGCTGGAATGCGGGCACCGCGCGCGTCACGTGGTTCGATGTGGACGGCGGCGCGCCGCCGCGCGAGGCGAGCTGGCAGACCGCGGATCCGACCGCCGCGCTCGCCGAGGTGCTCGGCGAGTTGCGCCCGGTCGACGTGCCGGGCCTGCCGCGATTCTGGGGCGGCGCGGTCGGCTGGATCGCGTACGACTGCGTGCGCGCGTTCGAGGAGTTGCCGGCGCGCGCACGCCCGGGGCTCGACGTTCCCGCGTTGTGCATGGTCATCACCGACACGCTGCTCGTGTTCGACAACCTGCGCCAGACGCTGAAGGTGGTCGCGACGCCGTATGTCGCGCGGCCCGAGCGCGCCGAGCTCGCGTACGACCGCGCGTGCGCGCGCATCGACGCGATCGTCGCGAAGCTGCGCGCCCCGCGCCGGCCGCTGCCCGAGCTCGAGATGCCGAGCGCGCGGCCCGAGCTCGCGCCCGACTCCGCGTACGACTACGCGGCGGCAGTCGCGCGGATCAAGGACTACATCCACGCCGGCGACGCGTTCCAGGTCGTGCTGTCGCAGCGGTTCGCCGAGCCGCAGGCCGGCGCGCGCCCGCTCGACGTCTACCGCGCGCTGCGCGTGATCAACCCGTCGCCGTACATGTTCCACCTCGAGTTTCCCGAGGCGCGCGTCACCGGCGCGTCGCCCGAGACGCTCGTCCGCGTCGCGGACGGTCGCGTCGAGGTCCGGCCGATCGCGGGCACGCGGCCGCGCGGGCGCACGGCGGCCGACGACGATCGACTCGCCGCCGAGCTGCTCGCCGATCCGAAGGAGCGCGCCGAGCACTTGATGCTGATCGATCTCGGCCGCAACGACGTCGGACGCGTCGCCGAGGTCGGCTCGGTGCACGTCGCCGAGCAGATGGTGATCGAGAAGTTCTCGCACGTGATGCACATGACCTCGCACGTGGTCGGCAAGCTCGCCGCCGGCAAGACGTGGCTCGACGCGCTGCGCGCGGCGTTTCCCGCCGGGACGCTGTCGGGCGCGCCGAAGATCCGCGCGATGGAGATCATCGACGAGCTCGAGCCGCATCAGCGCGGCATCTACGGCGGCGCCGTCGGCTACGTCAGCTATACCGGCAACATGGATCTCGCGATCGCGATCCGCACGCTCGTGACGTGTGGCGACACGATCTACGTGCAGGCGGGCGCCGGCATCGTCGCCGATTCGGTGCCCGAGACCGAGCACGTCGAGTGCACGAACAAGGCGCGCGCGGTGCTGCGCGCGGTCGCGATGGCGAGGACGGCGTCGTCATGAAGGTGCTGCTGATCGACAACTACGACTCGTTCACGTGGAACCTGGCGCAGTACCTCGGCGAGCTCGGCGCCGACGTCGCCGTCCAGCGCAACGACGCGATCGCGCCCGAATCGATCGATACGGTCGGCGCGAACGCGCCCGGCGCGATCGTGATCTCGCCTGGCCCGTGCACGCCGAACGAGGCCGGCATCTCGATGGACGTGATCCGCACGTACGCCGGGAAGATCCCGATCCTCGGCGTGTGCCTCGGCCACCAGTGCATCGGCCAGGTGTTCGGCGGGCGGATCGTGCGCGCGCCGCGCGTGATGCACGGCAAGACCTCGAAGATCTTCCACGACGAGCGCGGGCTGTTCGCGGGCGTCGAGAACCCGTTTGTCGCGACGCGCTACCATTCGCTCGTGATCGCGCCCGACTCCGTGGATCGTGACACGGGGGTGCTCGAGGTGACGGCGAAGACGTGGGAAGACGAGATCATGGGGGTGCGCCACCGCGAGCTGCTCGTCGAAGGCGTGCAGTTCCACCCCGAGTCGATCATGACGACCGCGGGCAAGCAGCTGCTCGCGAATTTCCTGAAGATGGCCGCCCGATGAGCGTGCGACGGACCAGCGCCCGTCCTCGACCGGCGCGCGTGCGAGCGGAAGTGCCATGAGCGTGCAGCGGGCGATCGCGCGCGTGCTCGAGCGCGAGGATCTGTCGCGCGCCGACATGGCCGAGGTGATCGGCATCATCATGGACGGGCAGGCGACGCCGGCGCAGATCGGCGGGCTGCTCGTCGCGCTGCGCGCGAAGGGCGAGACCGTCGACGAGCTCGTCGGCGCCGCCGAGGCGATGCGTGGCCGAGCGCTCGCGATCGCGTGCCACGATCACGAGCGCTCGATCGACACCTGCGGCACCGGCGGCGACGGCGCGGGCACCGTGAACGTGTCGACGCTCGCGGCGATCGTCGTCGCGGCGTGCGGCGGCGTGGTCGCGAAGCACGGCAACCGCGCGCAGTCGAGCCGGTGCGGCTCGGCCGACGTGCTCGAGGCGCTCGGGATCGGGGTCGATGCCGACCCGGCGCACGTCGAGGCCTCGCTGCGCGCCGCGAGCATCGGCTTCATGTTCGCGCCGCGGTTTCACGCCGCGACTCGCCACGCCGCCGGTCCGCGCAAGGAGCTCGGCACGCGGACGATCTTCAACCTGCTCGGGCCGCTCACCAACCCGGCGCGCGTGCGCCATCAGGTCGTCGGCGTGTTCGCGGCGAAGTGGTGCGAGCCGATGGCCGCGGCGCTCGGCGCGCTCGGCGTGAGGCGCGCGGCGGTCGTGCACGGCGCGGGCGGACCCAGCGGGATCGACGAGCTCGCGGCGCGCGGCCAGACGTTCACGGCGATCTGGGACGAAGCCGAGCGCTCGACGCGCACGCTCGTGCTCACGCCTGCGAGCTTCGGCGCGCGCGACGCCGATCCGGCCGGCCTCGCCGGTGGCGATGCCGCGCACAACGCGGCGATCGCGACCGATCTGTTCGCGGGGCGCGGCGTCGCGGAGGCCGTGCGCACCTCGGTCGCGATGACCGCGGCGCTCGCGCTGGAGATGCTGCAGCCGGGCGCGCTCGAGCTCGGCCGGTTGCCGGCACACTACGCGCGCGCGACCGCGGCGATGCTCGACGGCGGCGCGAAGCGCGTGCTCGAGCAATGGCGAGAGGCGAGCCGGGCATGAGCATGCCGTCGATCCTCGAGCAGATCCTCGCGAAGAAGCGCGAGGAGATCGCCGCGCTGCAGGCGCTGCCGCCGCACGAACGCGTGATCGCGGCGCTCCAGGCCGGCACGCTCGATCGCGGGGCGAAGCGTTCGCTCGTCGCGGCGCTGCACCGGTCGCGCGCCGAGCCGGTGCGCGTGCTCGCCGAGATCAAACGGGCCTCGCCGTCGGCCGGCACGATCCGCGCCGATGCCGACCCGGTCGCGATCGCCCGCGAGTATGCCGAAGCGGGCGCCGCCGCGATCTCGGTGCTGACCGATCGCGAGTTCTTCGCGGGCGACGTCGCGTTTCTAGCGCCGTGCAAGCGCGCCGTCGCGCTGCCGATCCTGCGCAAGGACTTCTTGATCGATCCGGATCAGGTCTACGAAGGGACGATCCTCGGCGCCGATGCGGTGCTCCTGATCGTGGCGGCGCTGCCGGGCCGCGAGCTCGCGACGATGCTGCGCGCGGTGCGGGACAATCGCATCGAGGCGCTCGTCGAGGTTCACTCGCTCGCCGAGGCCGAGATCGCGCTCGCGGCGGGCGCCAAGCTCGTCGGCGTCAACCACCGCGACCTCCACACGTTCGCGATCGACATGACGCTGACCGAGCAGATCGCGAAGCGCGTCCCGGGCGACGTCGTGCTGGTCGCCGAGAGCGGCATCAAGACGAAGGGCGACGTGCGCCGGCTCGGCGATGCCGGCGCGCATGCCGTGCTCGTCGGCGAGACCTTGATGCGGGCGCCGTCGCCGGGCGACGCGTTGCGGGAATTGCTCGCATGACCCCGCCGCGCATCAAGATCTGCGGCGTGACCTTGCCCGACGATGCCGCGCGCGTCGCCGCCGCCGGCGTCGACTTCATCGGGCTCAACTTCTGGCCGCGCTCGAAGCGGTTCGTCGCGCCCGAGCGCGCGCCGCTGCTCGCGGCCGCCGCACGCGCGTCCGGCGCCGCGAAGCTGGTCGGCGTGTTTGTCGACGCGACGCTCGAGCAGATCATCGCGACGTGCGCGCGCGTCGAGCTCGACATCATCCAGTTGCACGGCGACGAGCGCGCCGACGCGTGCTCGCGCGTCAGCGGCGCGCTGTATCGCCCGGTGTGGAAGGCGCTGCCGATCGCCGACCGCCGCGATCTCGACGGCCTCGATCACTGGCAGGTCGACGCGCTGCTGCTCGACGCGCCGAGCACGGGTCGCGGCGGTTCGGGCGCGCGGTTCGATCACCAGCTCGCGCGCGAGGCGCGCGAACGCTACCCGGCGCGCACGTTCGTGCTTGCCGGCGGCCTCGATCCGGCGAACGTCGCCGCCGCGATCGCGCTCGTCGAGCCGTGGGCGGTCGATGTCGCGAGCGGCGTCGAGGTCGCGCCCGGCGTGAAAGACCCCGCGAAGCTGGCCGCGTTCGTCGCCGCGGTGCGAGGATCGGCGAAGTGAGCACGCTCGACGAGATCGCGCAGCTGCCGGAGCCGGTGAACGGCCGCTTCGGCGCGTTCGGCGGGCAGTACGTCGCCGAGACGCTGATGCCCGCGCTCGGCGAGCTCGAGCGCGAGTGGCGCGCCGCGCGCGCCGACGCCGCGTACTGGGACGAGGTCGACGCGCTGCTGCGCGACTACGTCGGCCGGCCGTCGCGGCTCTATCACGCGCGCCGGCTGTCGGCCGAGCTCGGCGCCGAGATCCATCTCAAGCGCGAGGATCTGAACCACACCGGCGCGCACAAGATCAACAACTGCATCGGCCAGGGCGTGCTCGCGCGCCGCATGCGCAAGCGGCGGCTGATCGCCGAGACCGGCGCGGGCCAGCACGGCGTCGCGACCGCGACCGTCGCTGCGCTGTTCGGGCTGCCGTGCGAGATCTACATGGGCGAAGAAGACGTCGCGCGCCAGGCGCTCAACGTCGAGCGCATGAAGCTGCTCGGCGCGCGCGTACATGCCGTGACGTCCGGAACGCGGACGCTCAAGGACGCGATGAACGAGGCGCTGCGCGACTGGGTCACGAACGTCGACGACACGTTCTACCTGATCGGCTCGGTCGCCGGCCCGCACCCGTATCCGTGGCTCGTGCGCGACCTGCAGAGCGTGATCGGCCGCGAGGTGCGCGCGCAGCTGCCGCGCGTGCCCGACGCGCTCGTCGCGTGCGTCGGCGGCGGCTCGAACGCGGCCGGCCTGTTCGCGCCGTTCGTCGGTTCGAGCGCGAAGCTGTTCGGCGTCGAGGCGGCAGGCGAGGGCATCGCGACCGGCCGCCACGCCGCGACGCTCGGCGCCGGCAAGGTCGGCGTCTTGCACGGCAGCAAGAGCTACGTGCTGTCGACGCCCGACGGTCAGATCGCGCACGCGCACTCGATCAGCGCCGGCCTCGATTATCCCGGCGTCGGCCCCGAGCACGCGATGTGGAAGGAGACCGGCGCGGTCACGTACCTCGCGCGCACGGACGACGACGCGCTCGCTGCGCTCGGCCGGCTCGCGCGCGCCGAGGGCATCCTGTGCGCGCTCGAGACCGCGCACGCGATCGCGGCGCTCGACGAAGTCGTCGCGCGCGTCGGCCGCGGCAAGACGATCGTCGTGGGGCTGTCGGGCCGCGGCGACAAGGACATGATGACGATAGCGGCGAGGAACAAGCGATGACCGCGCGGCTGCGCGGAGCGTTCGATCGAGCCGCCCGGGAGCGGCGCGCGGCGCTCGTCGCATACCTCACGTTCGGCGATCCGTCGCCGGCCGCGTCGATCGACATCGTCGAGGCCGCCGCGCGCGCCGGCGCCGACGTGATCGAGCTCGGCGTCCCGTTCAGCGACCCTTCCGCCGACGGCCCGTCGATCCAGCGCGCGATGGAGCGCGCGCTCGCCGCCGGCGCGACGCTCGCCGGCGCGCTCGATGCGGTCGCCGAGCTGCGCCGCCGCGGCGTCTCGGTGCCCATCGTCGTGTTCGGTTACTACCACCCGATCTTCGTCTACGGCGCCGACGCGTTCGCCGCGCGCGCGGCCGCCGCCGGCGCCGATGCCGCGCTCACCGTCGATCTCCCGATCGAAGAGCTCGACGAGCTCGCGCGGCCGCTCGCCGCGCATGGCCTCGCGCCGATCCCGCTCGTCGCGCCGACCTCGACGCCGGCGCGCATCGCGCGGCTCGGGGAGCTGCGCTCCCCCCCGTTCGTCTACTACATCGCGGTCGTGGGCGTGACCGGCGTGGCTCCGCATTCCGGCGCCGCGCCCGTCGATCCGGCGCGGCTCGCGCAGATCCGCGAGGCCGCGCGCGCGCCGGTCGCGGTCGGCTTCGGCATCCGCACCGCGGCCGATGCCGCGCGGTTCGCCGCGATCGCCGACGGCGTCGTCGTGGGCTCGGCGCTCGTGGATCGCGCGGCGGCCGGTCCCGATGCGGTCGGCGCGCTCGTCGCCGAGCTGGCCGCCGCCATGCGCAGGCCCTAGCACCACCTGATCAGATCGTCGCCGGCCGCGACCGTCACGCTCCGGTCACCTAGAGACGGTGCGCGACCGAAGAGCAACGATGCGCTGCGCGACAGGAGCGAGCCCGGCGCGATCAGAGCTAGGCGAGCTAAGGTAGCGGTTGGACTGACGGTCAGTGCGGCAGCGTCGCGAGCCACGCATCGAGCCGGTCGCGCTTCGCGCCCGGGCCGAGCTCGACGCGCGCTTTGATCGCGGACGCGTGCGCCGCGGCCGCGTCGTGACGCGCCGCCCATAGCGCGCGCGCGTACGCGAACCGCCACGCGCCGATCTGTGCGGGCGCCGCGCCGAGCTGCATCGGATCGGTGGTCTCGACGGCCGCTCGCGCCGCCTCGAGCGCCGCGAGCGCACGGTCCGGTTGGCCGAGCCCGAGCAGCGCCTCACCGATGCAGGTCGCGCCGATCGGGCCGCGGTGCTTGACCTCGGTCGCGTCCTCACCGCGCTGGCAGTGCTCGAGGCCGGCCTGGTAGTCGCCGGCCGCGACCTCGATCTCGCCGAGCATCCTCGCGATCTCCGACGCGATGAAAAACTTCTCGCCCCACGCCGCTTCGGGAATGTTCGCGTACGCGTTCGCCAGCACGCTGCGTGCTTCGGACGCGTGGCCGGTCTGAAGCAACGCGAGGCCCAGCTCCGAGACGTACGCGATCAGCTCGCGCGAGTGCGGATCCATCGCGCGCTCGGCGTCGGACAGCACGGCGCGATAACACGTCGCGGTCCCGGGCCAATCCTCGGCCTCGAAGTAGGTGTGGCAGCGGTTGAGGCGCATGACGATCGTCGTCGGATGGAGCGCGCCGAGCACGCGCGTCGTATCCGCGATCAGCGCGTCGTAGATCGCGCGCGCCTCCACGTGCTTGCCGAGGCGGGCGAGCGCGCTTCCATGCAGCGACTTGAGCTGGAACACCTGCACGTGATCGGCACCGAGCGCGCGCTGAGCGCGCTCGGTGGTCGCCGACAGGATGGCGAGCGCTTGGTCCGGGTGCGCGAGCGTCATGTACTCGTCGGCCTTTTCGTACGCGAGCCGGAACGGCAGCACGGGGTCGTCCGTGTCGTCGACGATCGCCTCGGCGACGCGCACGACGCCGAGCGCTTCGCGGCTGGTCGAGATCCCGGCCTCGCCGAGCGCGTCGACCAGATCGATCGCGGAGGCCACGAACAGGTCGGCGTCGCCGAGCGAGCGCGCGCGCCGCAGCGCTTCGCCCAGCGTGGTCTCCGCGGCCGCGAGGTCGCCGGCGTCGATCTCGGCCTTGCCTTGCAGCTCGAGCGCTTCGGCGATCATCGTCGGATCCGCGGCGCTGCGCGCGTCGGCGGCCAGCGAGCGGGACGCGCCGAGCGTGTCCCTGGCGCGCGCTACCCGCGATGCGGCGCGCAGCCGGTCGAAGCGCTCGCGCAGCGCGGCGCGCCGCGCGCGCGCCGCGGGATCGGTCGGCTCGACGCCGGGCTGCAGCAGCGCGGCGGTATCGGCGCACGCCGCGAGTGGCGAGAGCGCGCTCGCCGCATCGACCGAATGCTCGACGCCCTTGGCATCGATCGTGCCCGATAGTAGCGCGGTGAGCGCGCGCAGCTCGCCGAGGCGCCGGTCGAGGCACGAGTTGCGCAGGTCGAGGACGTGCTCGGATTGGTCGCGGCGCACGCGCGTCGCTCGGCAGGCCTCGCCGCGCATCGCGAGCCATCCGTCGCGGTATCCGTCGAGGATGGCCTCGACGCGATGGGCCGCCGACTCGGCGTAGGGGGCGCGTGTCCCCGCGAACGCGTGCTCGACCCCGGCGCGCACGTCGGCGTCCCACACGCCGGCCAGGTGCGCCTCGTTACCGGTGCACGGCTCGACGGCGCCCGCCGCGTGAAGCCGCCAGCCGGCGAGCGTCGCCACGCCGGCGAGCGCGAGCGTGCCGGCGGCGACCGCAGCGATCTGCCTGCGGCGCCTGCCGGGATCGCGCCCGAGCGTCGCGACGAGCTCGGTCATCGACGCAAAGCGCTTGGCCGGATCGGTCGACAGGCCGCGCATCACGATCGCGATCACCCAGCCCGGCACCGGTGACTTCGGGTCGATCTTCTCGATCACGCCATGCGTGACGTGATCGGCGAGCTCCTTGCCCTTGCCGGCGAACGGCCGCTTGCCGAACAGCGCCTCGTACAGGGCGACGCAGAACGAGAACTGATCGCTGCGCGCGTCGACCGCGGCGGTGCGGAACTGCTCGGGCGACATGTACGCGGGCGTGCCAACCAGCGAGCCCTCCTCGGTGAGCGGCGTCGCCGGGGTCGGCGGCGTGAGCTCGCTGCCGTCGCCGAGCTCGACGCGCGACGAAGAGATCCGCCCGGAGTCGACCGAGTCGGCCGGCCCCCGCGTTTGCGCGACGCCGAAGTCGACGACGCGAACGTGGCCACGCGCGTCGACCAGCACGTTCGCGGGCTTGAAGTCGCGGTGCACGATGTCGGCCTCGTGCGCGGCGGCGAGCCCGCGCCCCGCCTGCGCGAACGCGTCGACGATCTGTCGCCAGCTCGGCTTGTCCTCGTCGATCCATCTGCCGAGCGTGCGCCCGGCGATGTACTCCATCGCGATGAAGATCGTGTCGCGGTCGACGCCGACCTCGTAGACCGGCACGACGTGGGGATGCGACAGCTTCGCCATCATCTGCGCCTCGCGCAGCAAGCGCTGGCGGCGGTGCTCGAGCTCGGGGCCGGCGCCGCCGTGCGCGAGCACCTTGATCGCGACCCTGCGATCGAGCCGCAGATCGTAGGCGGAGTACACGCTGCCCATGCCGCCGTGCCCGAGCGGCTCGAGGATCTGGAAATGCTCGAGCCGGGTGCCGGCGGCGAGCTCCGGCGCGTGCTTGCGCGGCGCGCGCCGCGGCGCGTCGACCATCGTGGCCGACGTCCCGCCCGCGCCCGTCCCCATCTCGGCAGTGTCCTGCGCCTCGCTGATAACCTACTGTAACCGGATCACTGTGCGAGCGGCGAGCAGAACTGGTCGCTCGCGATCGAATCCGGCGTCATCACGCCCGAGCCGCCGTACTTCTCGCGCTGGTCCGACGTCACCTCGCGCGTCTGCGCGATCGCGCCGAGCACGGTCGCGGCATCGGTCGGCGTGCGCGCGTACGTCGTGTCGTCGACCGAGTACAGACCGAAATGCGGCGCGAACCCGTTTGCCCACTCGAAGTTGTCGGTCAGGCTCCACTCGTAGAAGCCGCGCACGTCGACGTTCTCCTCCTGCTGCGCCTTCGCGATCGCCTCGAGCACGCGCACGATCTGCTCGCTGCGCCGCGCGCCGACATCGGTCGCGATGCCGGACTCGGTGACGACCAGCGGCAGCGTCGGGTAGCGCGCCGAGAACGCCTCGAGCACGGTGCGCACGCCGTCGGGCCAGAACTCGTAGCCCATCTGCGGCACGCAGAACGTCTTGTTGTCGGCCGGCAGGCACGAGCCGAGATCCGAGCCGAACGTGCAAGGCGTGAGCGAGACCGGCACGGGGAACAAGGCCGGGCTCGCGGTCACGCCGGCGCGGAAGTAGTATTGCAGGCCGAGCCAGTCGAGCTTGCCCTTCCACTCGGGGTGCTGCTCGTCGGGCGTGCCGTCGAAGTCCGAGTCGTAGGTGCCGTTCACGATCGAGTCGATGTACAGCCAGTGGAACAGGTAGACGATGCGATCGCGCGCGGCGAGGTCGTCGGGGTCGGTCGACGGCAGGTTGTGCCGGGCCGGCTCCCAGTCCTGGACCGACAGCGTCAGCCCGACGTTCGCCGCGATGCCATCGCCGTCGGCGTCGACCGTGTCGTTCTGCTTGATCGCGTCGTACATCGCGGCGTGAGCGGCGAGGTAATCGCGCGCGACCGGTGCGAAGTCCTGCACGATCGACGCGAGCGCGACCTTGCCCGGCGGGAAGATGCCAACCGCGTAGCTCGCGACGAGGTAGTTCACCGGCTCGTTCTCGGTGCCCCATTCGTCGACGAGATCGCCGAGCCGGCTCGCGAGCAGGCCCGCGTGCGCCGCCATCGCCGCGATGATCTGCGGGCCGCCGGCCGAGCCGAGCCCGCACAGGTTCGTCGCGGTCGGTCCGGCCGCGCACGCGCTGTCACGCGGATCGGCGACCCAGATCGGGTTCGAGAAGTGATGGATCGTGACGACCGGGCGGATGCCGAGCGACGCGAGCATCGTCAGCTCGTCGCGGTAGTGCTGGATCGCGTTGTCGTCGATCATCCCCTGCTGCGGCTCGATGCGCGCCCACTCGATCGAGAACCGGTAGCTGTCGAGGCCCATGTCGTGCACGAGCTGGACGTCGGACAGGTCCATCGTGTAGCCGTCGACCGCGTTGGCGATGAACGTGTCCTTCGCCATGCCGGTCGGCGCCGGACCGGTCCACACGTACCAGTCGGTGTTCGGGTTCATGTCCTCGATCTGCGTCGCGGCGGTCGCGGCGCCGAACCGGAAGCTGCCCTTGCCGGCGTCGCCCGAAAGCGGACCGATCGTGCCGAGCTCGATCGCCGGCGGCTTCGCGCCGCTGCTGCCGCACGCGGCGAGCGCGCCGGCGACGCACACGACGAGGCGCTTCATGGGCTCGAGGCTACCTTGACACCGCGGATCGCGACCCTATATTTCTCAGCTTTCGGCGATGGCGAAGGACGCTCCATATATCGTGCCGGTGCGCGAGCTCCCCGCGCACCGTCGGTTCGAAGTGCCGCCGGCACTCGTCACCGAGTGGCTGCGCGGGCTGCCGATGCGCGACGCGCTCGGCGCGCCCGATCCGGATCCGCAGGCCGGCGAGGCCACCGCCGAGCTCGACCTCTACGCCGACGGCACGCACGCGTTCGCGTCCGGGCCGATCCGCGGCCATCTGATCGTGGCGTGCAGCCGGTGCATCGGCCCGGTGCGGCTCGAGATCGACGAGAAGCTGCGCGTCACGTTCATGCCGCCGGGCGAAATGCCGCAGGAAGAGGACGCGCCGGCCGCAGAGCATGGCGCCGAGGTCCGCGAGGAGGACCTCGAGACGTTCCCGTTCGACGGCGAGCGCGTCGACCTCGAGCCGGTGCTGCGCGAGCAGTTCGTGCTGGCGGTGCCGTTCGCGCCGCTGTGCCGCGAGGACTGCAAGGGGCTATGCCCGCAGTGCGGGATCGACCTGAATACGGGCACCTGCACGTGCGAGAAGCCGGTGGACCCGCGCTTGGCCGCGCTCAAGGGCTTGAAAATCCCGTCGTGAGCTGGCACAAAGCGCGTTCCTCGGAGAGGTCGTCATGGCACTGCAAAAACGACGTCGCGGCCCAGCCCGCACCGGACATCAGCGCTCGGCGTGGATGAAGAAGTCGGGCGCGAACCGCCCGACCATCCAGGCTTGCCCGAACTGCGGCGCGCCGCGCATCCCGCACCGCGTGTGCGCGAGCTGCGGCCAGTACCGCGGCGAGACCGTGATCGCGAAGCCGGCCGCGGAAGAATAAGAGTTACCGCCAAGGCGCCGGAAGACGCCGAGGCGCCAGAAGAAGTGGATCGGGCCCGATCCTTTTCTTCTGGCGCCTTGGCGTCTCTGGCGCCTTGGCGGTAATTCTTCTGTCCGTGCGGGTGGTCCTCGATGCGATGGGCAGCGATCGCGCGCCCGCGCCGGAGATCGCCGGCGCGCTGCGCGCGGTCGAGGAGGATCGCGAGCTGCGCGTGACGCTGGTCGGCGACGTCGCGCGCGTCGCGGTCACGCACGATCGGATCGACGTCGTGCACGCGAGCGAGGTCGTCACGATGCACGACCACGCGGCGCAGGCGTTCCGCCACAAGCCGGATTCGTCGATGCGCGTCGCGGTGACCCGCGTCGCGAACGGCGAGGGCGACGCGGTGGTGTCGGCCGGGAACTCGGGTGCGCTGCTCGCGACCGCGCTGTTCGTGCTCGGCCGGCTGCCCGGCGTCGAACGGCCCGCGATCGTGACCGTGCTGCCGACGCCGTCGGGACCGCTCGTCCTGTGCGATGCGGGCGCGAACGTCGAGCCCAAGCCGGCGCAGCTCGCGCAGTTCGGCGTGCTCGGCGCCGCCTACGATCGCGTCGTGCACGGCCGCGCGCGACCGCGGCTCGGCCTGCTCGCGAACGGCGCCGAGCCCGGCAAGGGCACGCAGCTGACGCGCGAAGCGCACGCGCTGCTCGCGGCCGCGCAAGGCCCGTTCCAGTTCGTCGGCTACGTCGAAGGCTCGGATCTGTTCCGCGGCGTCGTCGACGTGCTCGCGACCGACGGCTTCACCGGCAACGTCGTCTTGAAGACCTGCGAGGGCATCGCCGAGGGCCTGTTCGGGCTCGTGCGCCAGGAGCTCGACAAGACGCCGCTCGCGCGGCTCGGCTCGGCGCTCGTCCGGCCCGCGCTGCGTGGGCTCGCCAAGCGCATCGACTACACCGAGATCGGCGGCGCGCTGCTCGCGGGCGTCGCGAAGCCGACCGTGTTCGCGCACGGCCGCAGCGATGCCACCGCGATCGCGAGCGCGATCCGCGCGGCCGCGCGGTTCGCGGCGCACGCGCTGCCCGATCAGCTCGCATCGGCGTTGCAGTCGCTCGCGCAAAAATAGGCGCGCGCGCGCGCGCGTCGTTACGATCGCGGCATGACGAAGCCGAAAGCGATCAAGGTCTGCCTCGTCAATCGCGGCGCCGACAGCGAGACGCCGTGGGCGCACGATCTCGGGCCGGCGCCCGGCGGCAAGGGCGCGCGGCGCGTGCGCCTCGTCAACGTGCCGTTCCTGCACGCGAAGCCGACGTGGGGCGACGTCATCGTCGTCGCGCCGGCCGCCGATGGACTGCCGACGTGGGATCGCGATGGCGTCGCGTGGGCGAAGATCGGCACGCGCATCGCCGAGGACGGCGGGCGGTGGGCGATGATCGTCGACTACACGCCGCGCGGTGCGAGCGCGATCGCCGCGTTTCGCGCGCTCGCCGCCGCGTGCGCCGACGACGACATCGTGTGCGAAGGCGCGTGGCCGCCGCGCGGCAAGCAAGCCGGCCGCGCGTACCTCGCGGTCGACGGCGCGCTCGCCGATCGCGACGTGATGGCCAGGCTCGCCGCGGCGAAGCTGCCGTGCGCGCTCGCTCAGATTCACCCCGCGCCGCGCGCGCCGAAAGCGAGCGCTTCACCTAGCCGGCGAGCACGCCCTCGACGCCGGCGCTGATCGCGGCGTCGCGATCAGGCTACTTCACCGCGTCGCGGCACTTCTTGTACGCGTCGCAGTCATCGGTCGCGTCGGCGCAGTCGGCCTCGTTCGCGAACCGCGCGCCGGCCTTGGCGACGCTCGAGTCGGCGTTGTCGGCGGCCTCGCACATGCCGCGCGCGAGCGTGCGGCGCTGGTTGACGTCCTTGTCGGCGGCGTCGCCGCACTTCGCTTCCATCTCGGCGTAGCGCGCGCAGTGCGACCGGCACGCGCCGACGACGAGCAGGGCGACGACCAGCAGGGACTTCACGCGCGCACTATCTATCTGCGCGGCCCGCGCGGCAAGAGTCGGCGCAGCCATCCCGGCTTCTGCGAGTCGCTCGCGGCCGGCGCCGGGGCGGGCGCCGCGGGCGGGCGCATCATCGACGCGAGCTGCGACACGCCGCTGGCCTCGGTGCCCGGCCGTTGCGCGAGCACCCAGCGCACCCAGTCGGCGACGTGATGGTGATCGACGAAGTTTCCGGGGCGCGCGAGCTCGCCGCGCAGCGCGTCGCGCATCGCCGCGGCGGCCGGCCAGCGCTTGCTCGGGTCGCGCGACAGCGCGGTCCGCACGATCTGATCGACCTCGGGCGGCACGCGCGGGTTGACGAGCGACGGGCGCGGGATCGGGAGCTTGTTGACGCGCGTCATGGTCTCGACGTCGTCGGGGCCCTCGAACAGCGGCTTACCTGTGAGCAGCTCGTACATGACGACGCCGAGCGACCACAGGTCGGCGCGCGCGTCGAGCTTGCCCGCGAGGTACTCGGGCGCGAGGTACGCGAACTTGCCCTTGACCAGGCGCTGGCTCGCCTCGGCGCTCGCGCTCTTCGCGTTCTTCGCGGTCGCGAGCCCGAAGTCGATCAGCTTCGCGACGCCGTTCGACACGATGATGTTGTGCGGCGACACGTCGCGATGGACGATGCCGAGCGGCGCGCCGTGCGCGTCGCAGCGGGTGTGCGCGTGGTCGAGCGCGTCGGCCATCTCGGCGGCGACGCCGAGCACGATCGGCACCGGCATCGTGCCGATCGTCGCGCCGATGTGCTGCACGAGGTGGCGCAGCGTCGGGCCGGGCACGTACTCCATCGCGATGAAGAACACCTCGCGCACGTTGCCGGCGCCGTAGCTCGCCGCGATGTTGGGATGGCTCAGGTGGCCGAGCACCATCGACTCGTCCGCGAACTGCGTGCGGATCTCGCGGCGCGCGGCGGCCGCCGGCAGCAGGCGCTTGAGCGCGACCCGCCGCACCGTGCCGTCGCGCTGGCGCTCCTCCGCGAGGTGGACCGTCGACATGCCGCCCTGGCCGAGCGATTCGAGCACGGTATAGCGCCCGAACACGTCAGCCTGGGTCACGCCCCGATTCTAGCGCGCCGCACGTGTGGTACACGAGCGGGCATGACGACGGCGTTACTGTTTCCCGGCCAGGGCTCGCAGCGAGTCGGCATGGGCCGCGACCTGGCGATCCAGCACGAGGTCGCCAGGCGGACGTATCAGGAAGCCGACGACGTGCTCGGGTTCGCGCTGTCCAAGCTGTGCTTCGAGGGGCCCGAGGACGAGCTCGTGCTCACGCAGAACACGCAGCCGGCGATCCTGACCACCTCGATCGCGGTCTATCGCAGCCTGCTCGAGCGCGGCTTGAACTACGACGTCGTCGCCGGCCACTCGCTCGGCGAGTGGAGCGCGCTCGTCGCGGCCGGCGCGATCACGCTGCGCGACGCCGTGCGGCTGACCCACCTGCGCGGCCAGTTCATGCAGGAGGCGGTGCCGGTCGGGCAGGGCGCGATGGCCGCGGTGATGGGGCTTGCCGTCGACAAGCTGCGCGAGGTGTGCGCCGCGTGCAGCGCTCCCGGCGAGCCGGTCGAGCCCGCGAACTACAACGGCGGCGGGCAGATCGTGATCTCCGGCCACACCCACGCGATCGATCGCGCGGTGCCGGCCGCGAAGACCGCCGGCGCGAAGCTGGTCAAGAAGCTGTCGGTGAGCGCGCCGTTCCATTGCTCGCTGATGAAGCCGGCGCAGGATCGCCTCGCGGCTGCGATGGAGGGCCTCGCGATCGCGCGGCCGACCGTGCCGGTGATCGCGAACGTCACCGCGGAGCCGACGACCGATCCGGCGCGCATCCACGAGCTGCTGATCCGCCAGGTCACGTCGCCGGTGCGCTGGGAAGAATCGATCCAGACGATCGCGCGCTCCGGCGTGACGCGCGCGTACGAGCTCGGCTCGGGCGCCGTGCTGAAGGGCCTGGTCAAGCGCATCGCCGACACCATCGAGACCACGACCATCGGCGAGCCGCACGAGGTCGCCGCGTTCACCGCGTAGGAGCATCCATGATCACCGACAAGGCACTCGAGGGTAAGGTCGCGCTCGTCACGGGCGCATCGCAGGGCATCGGCCGCGCGATCGCGGTCGCGCTCGGCCATCGCGGCGCGAAGGTCGTCGTCAACTTCTTGCCGGGCGCCGACAGCCGCGAGGCCGACGCCCGGGCGGTCGCGAAGGACGTCGAGGCGGCAGGCGGCCAGGCCGCGATCTCCGGGTTCGACGTGGCGAATTCGTCGCAGGTCGCCGACGCGATCAAGGCGATCGGCAACGACCACAAGCAGCTCGACATCCTCGTCAACAACGCCGGCATCGCGATCAACGGGCTCGTGATGCGGTTCACCGACGACCAGTGGGCCAAGACCATCCAGGTCAACCTCAACGGCGCGTTCTACGCGACCCGCGCGGCCGCGCCGCTGCTCCTGCGCGCGAAGGGCGCCGGCCGCATCATCAACCTGTCGTCGGTGGTCGGCGAGATGGGCAACGGCGGCCAGGCCGCGTACTCGGCGTCGAAGGCCGGCATCATCGGCCTCACGATGTCGACCGCGCGGGAGCTCGCGTCGCGCGGTGTCACGTGCAACGCGGTCGCCCCCGGCTACATCGATACCGCCATGACCGCCGAGCATTTGCCCGAGGCGCAGCGCGCCAAGCTGATGGAGCAGATCCCGCTCGGGCGCATCGGGAGGGCCGAGGACATCGCCGATGCCGTCGCGTTTTTGGCCGGACCGGAGGCCGCGTACATCACCGGTCAGGTGCTTCGCGTCAACGGCGGGATGTTGATGTAGCGCCCGTTCTGGGCTATCCACGCCCCAACCGGATCGAGGCAACTATGTCCCCGCAAGAGATCGAGACAAAGGTCAAGGAAATCATCTGCAACCAGCTCGAGGTGTCCCCCGAGCAGCTCCGCCCCGAGGCGTCGTTCATCGACGACCTCAAGGCGGACTCGCTGGCGGTCGTCGAGCTCGTGCTCGCGTTCGAGCAGGAGTTCAAGATCACGATTCCCGAGGAAGACACCGAGCAGATCAAGACCGTCAAGGACGCGACGAACTACATCAAGACTCACGCTAAGTAGTTTCCTCGTCAGCCAGGCGGAGGGCGCCTGGGCGCCCGAGTCGTAACGCGCTAAGGAGCCCTCATGCGTCGCGTCGTCATCACCGGTATCGGCCTCGTCACTCCACTCGGAAACGATATGGAGTCGACGTGGTCGGCGTTGCTCGCAGGCAAGAGCGGCGCTGGGCCGATCACGCAGTTCGACACCACGAACTAC